>JALCBQ010000012.1 GCA_028066335.1 Pirellulaceae bacterium | reverse complement strand
GTTAATTCCCTACTACGCCACTTCGAAAAATTCCGGATTAATAGAACGACGGCCAATACAATGGCGACCAAGGCCGCCGTTAACAAGACTGTGCCGTCAACAGCGACAATCTCATCTACGATTTTTTGTATCAATTCATTCATGTGAGGATTCTATTTTTAATTTTCCAGCAAAATTGTCAAACAGCATAAATCGTGTGGAAACACAAGGTCTAATGAATAGATCTTCTCAATAGTCTGTTTTGAGGACTCGCCAAATCCAAAGGAAGCCTAGTAATTGCAAACCAACGGCAATAATAATCGCAAGCGTTCCAAATTCGTGTGTGAGAAAGTAACTAATGTATTCAACGCGCGGGTCAAAATATTCGATAAACGACAAAATCGCTACGGCCAAAATACCACCAATAACCATGCCAAAAGCCGATAATTTGCTACCAGCCGTAACAGCTTGTAAATGACTTTTTGTCTCTTGGCGATCACGTGCCGATTGAGCGAGCCGCTCGGTCAAACGTGCGAGGTCACCACCCGATTTTTGGTGGACCAGCACAGCCGCCGCAAATCCTTGAAACTCGGGAAGTGGGATTTTTCTCGCTGTTTGACGAAAGACATCAACAGGCAATTTCCCTAAATTGAGTTGACGGGCAATGTCCTCAAAGGCTGTTCCTGTCGCGGTGGTCATCTCGCTTGCAACCAGACGACAACTATCCTCAAGGGTTACTCCGCTACGCAAACCATCAGCAACAATCTGCAAAGCCTCGGCTAAATGGCCTTTGTATCTTCGTAAATACCACCAACGTGCTACCGAGAAAAAGACGATCGGCAACATCGCCCCGACCAACACTCCACAGGCGCCTGCCAAAAAATTATCGGTCAAAACAATCGGCAATGCTCCAAATGTCATCGCCGAAAGGAGAACGATCATAATTGCGCTACCTGAAGTCAATGGCAAGTTCGATTCGGCGATAAGCCGATGAAAGCGACCATTGTAATCCTGGCCTAAAACCTCTTTCTCTTCATTAGTAAAAACAAATTCAGGCTCTTTGATACCACGGCCGATCAAGCCGGCAATCAAAAGCAACAGCCCTAAAAGGGCAAAAGCAATCGCTAAAAAAACGAATAGTGCAATAAGCGTTGACATAATAGTTTTCAGTCTGCCTCAAGCAGGCTGCTCTCTTAATATTCTTTCCCCAATAGGCCGACAACACATCGGTACGTTACAACTTTACCTGCCGTTATTTCATGGAAAATATCGAATCGTCCTCATCGTCATCGAAGTGACTCTTCTGAGAAGAAGAACCATCAAGGTCTACCGTCTGATCTTGGTGAAGATCTATTGTCGGTGAATTCGCCCCTTCGACGATCGTTTCACTACCAAATTTTTCCGTAATATTTCCCTCTATCGGAACGGTCTTGCCTGCTGAGCCTTGATCAATAACCGTTGAAGGCGATAGATTACAAGCGATTCCCCGTTTGGCAAAAAGGGAATCTGGAAGTTCGAGCCCCCGTTCTTTTAGTTCACCCAAAAAAGATGGCCTTTCGCCCGAGAAGAAAAACTCACCTTGAGCCGCCCCCTCATTGGTAAGACCTTGTTGAGAGAACCCGGCAATTGGCCTACAGTGATACTCATCACCGGCCAGACCGACAATTTCAACGATCTCCATGACATGGCGCCGGCCACCGGCTAACCGGTCGACTTGAATCACCAGGTCAATCGCAGAGGCGATATAACGCCGAACGACCGAAACAGGTAACTCAGCACCAGCAAGGCTGACCATAACTTCTAACCGAGAAAGTGCATCGTTTGAGCTATTTGCATGAATCGTACTTAGTGAACCTTCGTGACCAGTATTCATTGCCTGCAACATATCGAGTGCCTCGGCACCACGAACCTCACCAACCAAAATCCGGTCAGGCCGCATACGGAGCGCGTTTTTAACAAGATCCCGCTGCGAAACTTCACCTTTGTGGTCGGCTGATGAAGGACGAGTCTCAAGACGGACAACATGTTTTCTTTGTAACAATAATTCGGCAGAATCTTCGATCGTTACAAGGCGTTCTCCAAGAGGAATATATCGGGAAAGATTATTCAACAATGTCGTTTTACCAGCACCCGTTCCACCACTAACGAGGATGTTCCTCTTTCCTTCGACCGCTTTCGAAAGAAGCTGGACCATTTCAGAACAGATCGAACCGTTCAGCAAAAGGTTCTCCATTTGCAAAGGGGAGACCCCAAACCGACGAATGGAAAGGACTGGCCCATTCAGTGCAAGTGGTGGAATGATCGCATTGACACGAGAACCATCTGGAAGGCGTGCGTCTACCATTGGACTGTTCTCATCAATCCGGCGACCGACCCTGGCGACGATTCGGCTGATAGTCTGCATTAAATGTTCTTCATCGGCAAAGAGAACCTCGGTCTCGATGAGCTGACCATGTTTTTCAACATAGACTTCATGAGGGCCGTTGACCAAAATATCTGAGACCATTGGGTCTGCCAGAAGAGGTTCGAGAGGACCAAGGCCGAATGATTCAGCGACGAGTTCTTTTTCAAGCCGGGCTCGATCAATACCACCTGGTATTGAGGAAGAGCGATAATCGATAACCGCTTTTGCAATTCGGGTAATGTACCCTTTTAGCTCCTCTTCTTCCATATTGGCAATACGTGAAAGGTCGAGGGACTCGAGCATTTTCTGATGGAGTTCGGTCTTGGTACGTTGAAAAACAGCCTCATCAGTATGGTAGAGAGGGTGATTTTCATCGGCCGCTTTGGTAAAAGGAAAAATGGAAAGGCCCATGGTTTGTACTCTTTATTTATGTTGAACTCTTAAGTTGCAAAAACAATGAATTGGAATCTTCGACGAATTTAACGAAGGAGGCGTACATTGTAGAGGTAACGATTTTCAGGAACATTTTTATTGGTCACCGCTGTTGGGTGCGAAACAAAAGCAGGCTCAACACGAAGGAGGAAATATTGCTGGCTATGTGTCGTTCCTGTCGCGTCAACGAATGTCCTGAAAACAAACTCTCTTGAAACAACCTTCCCGCCGACAAAGCCCTCAATGTTGACTCGGCCACTCGTTCCGTCACCCATGTTTTCGACCGAACGATAAAGGGGAAAGATAACCTCCCTGTGTAACACTTGATCGGAACCACTGGCAAGAGGCTCCCTCAGCTTTGTCGCTTCAGCTAACGAGAAAACCTGACGGGCATGAGGACGATCACCATTAGGAAGTCGCCACGGTTGACCATCTTTAGCCGGTCCAATCATTTTGTCACGAGCACTCCCTGAGGCTCCGGCTAAATCAGTCGGTAAAATCCCTCTCTCCCACTGCTGCTTTGCCTGGGTTGCTGAGAAGGAACCTTCATCAAGGGCGATCCAGGCACCGTCAAAATGTGGAATACCGACAGCACCACTTGAAAGGCCCGAAACCTCTGCCGCAACGGCTGGCTGAATGGAACCAATTGGAAAGTAAAGCTCAAGCTCTTTACGACCGTTAGAATTAGTATCGACATGACGCCTCATCTCCCAACCTTCTTCGGAAAGTGCGAGTGGTATCAAAGGAGTCGGCGTATCAGCCCGTGGCCCAAAGGCGAGCACCCTTTTGTCCAAAAAGGCGTAAATACGACTTTGAACCTGATAGTCACCCCCGGCAACAAGTTGATTCATCATTAGCCAAAGAGGATTCGCACTGGCAAATGACTGACTAACCTCGACAACGAGTGTGTTATATGGGGCGACTTTTGTAAATTGACTACCGGGGTTTTCAACAAGTGCGTGAGGCAGATAGCCAATTTGAAGATGCACACCACCTTTTTTAGGCTCTTCGGTGAACGTCCAATCGGCCAAATCAGGAGCCTCGATCTTTGCAAGGTATAGTTGCTGCGCTTCGGGCAAAGAGCCGTTGGAACGTGCAAGCAATTCACCAGCCACCGTGGCGACCTGCTGCCGATCATCAAACGAACTGACAGGTAAATCGAGAAGGATCTTTTCCGAAAGGAGCTCGTCGGCAAGACTACTGCCTAAAAGATCGGCCTTTGTCGTCTGACTCCGCTGCAAGAAAAAGAGGGAAAGAAAATAAAGGATCGCGGCAATCGCCAAAATAGCAACTGGAAAGAAGACCAAAAAGAGGAGGACCGAAAGACCTCTGCGAGGCGCCTTCCCTTTTACTCGTCGATCAGGTTTTGTCGATTCAGAAATACACATAAAAGACTTTTACACACAAATCTATAAAGTGACTTTCGGCTCTACTTTCGTCGTCCTTCGGTAAACTCAAAGACAGTTAACTCAGAACCGTTCCACGACTCGGCAACAAACGGTGGATCGGGCTCAGGCTCGACCGGTTCTTCAATTTCTCTTAAATTAAAAATACTCGCCTCGGTAAACATGTTCTCAGTAACAGCTGGCGACTCGGCAGAATGTGCGCTAACAAGGGTAGCGCTGAGGAGCCCCGATTGTGCCGCTGTAATGAGCATATTCGCATCGGCCGGCTTGACAGCAACTGTTAGGGAATTGGTCTGCTCTCCCTGAGAGTCCCCAACAGCAGCGGTAATTACTGGAACTCGTTCCAAAATTGTTTTGGTCGCTGTTCCACCCAAATCAGGGTGTTCGCCCGAAACGGTATAGGCAAGATTCACAAAAGAGCCTTCGTCAAGAAGACCGAGGTCAAGATGGCTCCCAGCGACCGAAACGGTTACTGCAACGCGCCCTTCCGGAATTTTTCCAGAAGTCGTCGGTAATTGTCCGATTGGCTCAAACATCTCTTCGGCAAGGAGGCGACCTGCCTTGATTGGCACTTTGGCGATCCTCCCAACGGCGACACCAGGATGGCTGAAATAACTGACATCGTCCCTTTTCTTCTCTTGATAATCTTTTTCAGGAATCGATTTGACATCAACGTCTTCGAGTTCGACAAGATCCCCCGAGGCGATATTTTTCCGGGCATAGACAATCCGGACTAATGGTGGCTCGGGAGGTGGCTCGACTTCGGGTGTTTGAGGTGGTGGGCCTGCCACAATCGGAGGTGTTAAACTTTGCTTGACAATGTAGGCAGCAACCAACGCCATGGCGACGGCAACCACACCAAAGGTGACGACAAGTGGACTAATCGTTTTCACTGACAATCCCTCTCTTTAAAATACTTCCCCGTTACTGAGGAAAATCTAAATGATTTATTAAGTGATTTATATTAAACGGTTTGTGTCAAAAATTTGCAAAACAATCTTTGGTAATCACTATTACTCTTGTGTGTTGTATTGCCTCTTTCGACAAGGTTTTTTTCTAGCGACTCTCTATTTTCTCTATTTAACAAGTCTTTTTCCGTCACTGACGTTGAGCAAGGTGACGAGCAGTAAAGCTTTCTCCTTGGTAGGAATAGCCGATAATCGCTAAAAAATCGGGAACTGCAACCGTCACTGGCAGTGACATCTTGACAGTAACAAAGTCACCTGTTTCAAGGTCTTCCCACGACAACTGTTGGTTTTGTAGAGTCGAAGCATTCAGTTCAAGATCGACTCGGTTCCCCCACGAGTAATTGGCCAATTGCCTCTCTGCAAAACTTTCAATCGAAGTTTTCGTTGCTGCCGGCGAGGCGGCATATCGGGCTGTCTCACCACTGATCGAATGAAGCTGCTGACTAACAAGGAGGTGCATGCCAAATTCGGTCAACGCAAGTAACACCAAAACCAAAATTGGTAGTATCAAAACCATCTCGAGGGAAAAAGTAACTCCAGCACGACACCGACCCAGCGACGATCTGCTCGGCTGGATTCCTCCCTTTCGAGAATATATAAACCTCAAAACCCTTCCCTGAGGAGGGGCATTATTTGCATTTTTCTTCGTCTGAGAAATATACATATCGAACCTATATGAAAGCCTTGTTCTTTATCCCCGAGCTTTATAATCAGCCCTTTCCTTGACCGACGAACTGGAATATTTCTACTCTCTCGATAGCCACCTATTTTTAATACGGCTTAAGGGATACCAAGAACCTCTCCTAGATAAAGAATAGGCCCTATCGGACTATCGACAGAATCGCAAACGGCGGCGCAATCCAAAAAGACGGCCCGCAAAGCAAACACACATCTCCTATATCCCGAAATCTACGCCATGCCCCCACACATCCGAGACCCTCCATTTCACACACCCTAACAAACTTCACGGGTAGGCTTGCCCTGAAATGGAAGATTCCAAAGAGCAGACGGTGAAATTCTCCCTGCAAAAAACACTCTCTCTGCAAAAAACAAGGAGGCCCCAAAATAAAGGACCAAGGTACCAGTGACCACAAGGTGTGCCACATCCCTGAGGCAGTCCTGGAAATAAACCTTTAGTACTAGTAGCACTAGGTTATTAACTAGGAGTCGTCATCCAATTCCGACAGCTGACCTGCAGGCCCATCACGTTCAATGGTTATTGTCGGCTTGGTATCAGTGAAAGAACTCGCCGGAATGGTAAAAATTACCGCTCCAGAACTATCACGGACCTCATGCTCGGCCAAGGTATACGACTGGTCAAAAGAGACGGCCGCTTCGGCAACGTCACCCATTTCACTAACAAGGGCATCTCGCACAGCAGAAACACCAGCAATAACCCCTAAGGTCAATAAGGTTAACAACAAAATCCATTCAAACGTCAAAAGCCCTCGTCGAGTTGCCCGATTTCGCTTTCTACTTTTTATTGGCATACAATGAATCCTAGGTAAGAAGGGTCTAAGGTAAAGACTCCAAAAAGTTGTTGAAACTCTAGCTGTAATTTTTCAAGTGACCAATAACGGGCTACGATTCCATGCCGGTTCCTCACCTTTTCCATTTTTTAGCCTCGCACGGCTACCGTTTGGAAAACTGAGTAAAAACTACCCCTACCACTCTAATTCAGAAGCGATTCCCCGACAACTAAATTCGCCTTTATTTTCAGAACAAAATAAAAAAACCCCACCGATCTCAAATAGAGAACAGCGGGGCCTATTCCATCTTAGAAAGCGTAAGAGTCTCTCTTGTTGCCAAGAGGAATCATCGCTTAAGAATCGATATCGCGCTCACCAGGTTGGAAGCGATGGGTTATAAATCCAACACGGCCACAATCTTCGTAGATAGCAGCATCAACAAATGCACTATTGGATGCACCACTGAAGCTACGAGTATGCACAGTAACTGCAAGTGGTAGATCGATACGATAGCTTTGATCGAGTGCAACCATCGCCTGGGAAACGTCACCTAATTCGTCGATGATAGCGTCACGTGCAGCAGCAACACCACTAACAATACCAATAGTAAGCAAAGTTACAAGGAGTACCCACTCAAAAGTGAGGACACCTTTTTCACTTTTTCTAAGCTTCGAAAGCTTCATTACACAATTCCTTCTTAAAAAAGAAAATCAAAGAAAGGGGAACATCAAAGTTGAATTTGCTTAAAGAGCAAATTTCGGTTACAAAATAAATTTCTGGAGGCAAACCCTCGTTTCGCCAACTAGACAAGCCAACTAAAAATACGACCAGCTACAATCCTGCTTTTAACCAAGACTCTACTTGGCTTGGCCCATTTGGACCGATCCTTAAAATCTATTACCTCTAACATCTCTCCCGTTTTACCTGACACTATAGTTAAACATCCAAAAACTTCCCACAAAAAAACAAAGAAACCTTGATTTTGTTTGGTATATTTTGGCCTGTCAGGCAAATCCGGTTAAGGTCAGAACCTACAATGTAGGCAAAGAACCGACCTCTAAAAAGCCCCACCCATTCTGGGATACTAGCAGAAACAGGTATCTGGATGCAAGCCGAAAACCACATTTTATTCGTATCTTACAGAAAAAAGGAGGTCTCAACAAAATAAAGAGACTCCATATTCTGCAAAAAACAGGGGCTCTGGGTCAGATATACTATAGATAGGCAAGATCCTAGCCCACTCTTTGACAATGGGCCGATAGAAGGGAGGGAGAGTTTTGATCGAACCTCTCTTGCTCCTTTAAGTTCCAATTGTTTTTGTGAGGGCAGCCCGTTCTTTACAGACTTTCAATTGCAGGGGCTTTTTCTCTTTTTAGCGTATTCTCCCAAAGATATCCTCCGACACCTTAAGCCTGCTACCCTCCATAAAGGCGTTTACCATGTCAAGAAATACTATGTCAAGAAAATCATTTTTCGCTTTATCTGCTATTTGTTTGGTCGCTTTTTTCGGCGGCAGCCTTTCAACGAACACGGTTCTCTATGGCCAACAAGGTGTCTACACTCAGACGATCACCCTCTCGGATTCCGGAGAAACTCTCCAAGAGACAAGCTGTGGCTGCAACACGTGTGAAGAAAAGTGTGGCCGGCAAGGGCTGCGTGGTCGCAACCCAAATCGGATGAAAAAATTGGGGCCCATGCCACAGACCTGCTACTCACCGACCTTTGGGTGTTACCCAGGAAATAGCCGTGAAATTCACCGATACCCAGCCTTTCACGGTACCTATTACCGTAAACCATACAACTACCGAAACCTTTTTGACTACCCCTGGCATGCCGATTTGCACGAACCGGTCTCTCTTTTTACCTACAACGTCGCTATTGAAGAAGAGTTTGTAAAAGCCAGCACTTCTTTTGATAACAGACAACAGGAAAATCGCCTCATTCAAAACCAGGCAATGAGCCCTCAAAAGCTTCCCTCGGTTATCCAAAGAATTTCGGCAGTTTTGCCAGCAGACGAATCAGGCGTCATGCTAAAAACCCCTCCTCTTTTACCAAAAGTTCAGTCGGCCAAACCACTCGTCGTAAAAGAGACCACAAACCTCCGTCAAAGAAAACCGGCCTCGGGAACAACGACCGAAACAAGGCTCCGCAAAACACTAAGGCGGTAACAGACGCATTCGAAAACACTTATTAGAGGTTTTGTTTTAGAAGTCAACAAAAAGAGAAGGCCAAGCATTGCTTGGCCTTCTCTTTTATAAGAACTGTCAGTTTAGAAGGTAATGATCTACCCTTCTCTACTTTTATGATGCTTCGGCTTTAGCGGCTGCGTTGGCTGCTTTTTGGTCTTCGTCCGTCCATTGCTTCACTCCAAGAGCTTTCGCAACGACCAAGGAAATGACCGAGGCACCAAAGCTTAACAAAGCCCCCATTTTCAGCTCATCAAGGTTTGGGTGTTTGGCGTCGAATGCGGCTCCTGTAACAAAAAGGGCGACCGTGAATCCAATCCCTGCAATACAACCGATCGTAATGATATGTCGATAATTCATGCCGACAGGTAATTTAAGTCCAAAAGCTTTTTCACCTAAAAGAGTAAACAAAGCGATACCAACGGGCTTTCCAACAAACAAGCCGACCAATACAAGGGTCGTTCCATGGCCGACACTGCTTAATAAAACGCCCGCGTTGACCAACCCAAAAAGGCCCAAAATAATTTCGACCGGTTTTTCAAACCAATGCTCGAACTCGTTAAGAGTATCGTGCCGACCAAGTTCCTCTTTTGCAAAAATACCAACGTCAGTATGGGCATGAGGCAAGAAAGGGATAATCGGGATTAACCCCAGGGCAGGATGAATATGAGCCTGGGTAAAGGAGTACCAACTCAAAACTCCAGGAATCAAAATATACCACCAAAAACTATGCAAACGTGCCTTTGCCATCCCGTAGGCGATCCCCATCGCTGCAACAGTTAGCAAGAACCAAGTCGGATCGACAGCCTCCTTAGGATAGAAAACGGCAATGATCACTAGTCCTGCCGCATCGTCTGCAATGGCAAGGAGCAACAAAAAGGCTATCGCAGGATGCCTGGCACCAAAAATAATTCTCGCTATAAGATAGCTAAAAGCGATATCTGTCGCACATGGAATGGCCCACCCTTTACCCAAAGCCTCCGTCTGACCGAGAAACATCGCTCCCAGATAGTAAAAACCGGCAGGGCCAACAATACCACCTACTGTTGCAAACAACGGTGTCGCCGCCTTTTTCGGATCGGAGAGGGCACCACGAGGCAACATCGCTTCCCAGATTTCCTTTGCAGCAATGGCAAAGAAAAGGGCCATTAATACGTCGTTAATAAGATATTGAATATCAAAGGGATGAGCGTGACCACCCGCACCGTGCCCATCTTCACCGTGTTCATTTTCACCGTGCCCACCCGAACCATGTGAGGTCTCTTCTGAGTGATCTCTTTCGCTCTCTTTATGATGGTCGTTGTCGCCAGAGCGCCCATTCTTTTCAGCTCCATCTTCTTTGGCCTTCTCACCCTCTTGAGTATTGGGTTCTTCACTTGGGCCACTTCTTCTCTCCTCTGTAGATCTTTTTTCCTCTTTTTTGTCGTGGGTGTGATCTTTGTCGCCATTTTTTTCAAAATCATGGCTATGCTCTTCCCCAACATTGTGGTGGTGTTGGTGGTGTGCTTTGTCTCTCTCTTCCTTGTCTCCCTCACTCGAGGCGACAATTTCATACTTGACAAAGTCTTTGTAAGAGTCTGGATTCGTATTGGCCCAAACCAACGCCAATATGGTCCCACCGATTAAGAATAACGAGTTCTCAAACAAGAAGTCGATGACCACTCCTGATCTGCCGTTACCATTACCATTACCGTTATTATGCAATTCGTTCATTACTACTCTTTGCCCAAATGACAACGTAAAAGATAGCCTGCCTTAACGACCCTCCAAACATAGGGAAAACCACTTCTCCGCTGCGACTAGGATCAAATAACCTTCAGCATAGCAATACAGAAAAGCGACTGTCAAACATAGGATATCGCAGAACAATTCCCCGAATAGTCTTCCAAAATTGCCCTTATTCAAAAATCGAAGTGCCAATTATTCCGTAAATAACTATTTTGAACAAGTACAAATCAGTTTTCCCTTGGGCAAATTTCGATTTTGTGCCGACCAATCGGTATGACTTCATTGAAAGAATGGCTCTATCCTGCTACCTTACGGTTTTCAAATCAATACCAGTTTACCTAAAAGTTGAAAGAGAATATGAAAGTTGCACTCCTTGGAACGGGCTATGTCGCTACTGCTCTGGCAACCTCACTTTTAAAAGCTGGCCACCAGGTTGCCATTGGCTCACGCGACCCCCAAGGGGCAAAAGCTCAAGGACTAGCCCAGACATTGGTCAATGAACAAATAACCCCTGATTCTTATACTATAACGACTCAACAAGAGGTGGTTACTGACTCGGAAGTCATTCTACTGGCCATCCCATGGCCCGTCGTTATCGAGACTCTCTCGAACTTGGAAAATCTTGAAAACAAAACGATTATCGACGCGACCAATCCACTTTCAGACGATTTTAAAGGGCTCGCCTTCGGTTTTGACACCTCGGCCGCCGAACAAATTGCCCAGGCAGTTCCCGAGGCACATATCGTCAAAGCTTTTAACACCGTTGGCGCCAATATTATGGCCGACCCCAACTTTGGCCAAGAGAAGGCGGCGATGTTCTACTGTGGCGATCGCCCTGAAAGCAAAAAAACCGTCGAAAAACTCGCCAAAGACGTTGGGCTCGATCCTGTCGATAGTGGCCCTCTGGCCAATGCCCGCTATCTTGAGCCGTTTGCCATGCTCTACATTCACCTCGCCGTTTGCGAAGGGTATGGAAGCAATATCGCCTTCAAAATGCTCCAACGATAATTACTGTTTGCCTTCCTCCACAATCCATTTAAACACTTATCAAAGCAAAACAATGCCTCAACAACGAAAAGCGGTCTACTTTGAAAAACCAGGCCCTCCATCGACCCTCATTTATGGTGATCTGCCAATACCAGACCTCGCCCCCGGCGAAGTTCTCGTCAAAACAGAGGCCGTCTCGCTCAATCCGATCGACACCTATCTACGGGCCGGAGCCGATTTTTGGGACCTTCCCAAGCCCTTCATTGTCGGTTCAGATATTGCTGGTACCGTTGAAAAAATTGGCGGCGAGGTAACGACCCTCAAAGTAGGCGATCGAGTCTGGGGAACCAATCAAGGGCTCTGTGGCCGCCAAGGGGTTTTTGCAGACCGTGTCGCCGTTGCCGAAGATTGGCTCTATCTGATTCCCGATGGGGTCGATTTTGAAGAGGTGGCCGCTCTGGCTCTTGTCGGCGTTACAGCCCACCTTGGCCTTTTTCAGGAAGGAGATCTCAAGGAAGGGGAGACCCTCTTTCTTCAAGGTGGATCAGGGGGGGTCGGTTCAACCGTTTTACAAATGGCCAAAATAGCCGGAGCGACTGTTTTTACAACGGCTTCGAGCGATGAGAAGGCCGCTCTCTGCTACGAACTAGGGGCAGACAAAGTCGTCAATTACAAAACCGACGACGTCTTAACCGAGGCAAAGAAATTTTCGCCTGCCGGTTTTGATCTTTTCTGGGAAACGGGTCGAGAACCAAATTTTGACCAAATTGTCGACCTGTTGGCACGACGGGGACGACTGATCTTAATGGCAGGACGAGATGCCCGCCCCGAATTTCCTGTCGGCCCGTTCTACGTCAAAGGGTGTTCCATCCATAGTTTTGTTATGTTTGACACGACTCCAAAGCAGCTAAGAGATTGCTCGGTTGATATAAATCGTTGGCTCGCCAGTGGACAACTCAAGGCAAATATCGCCCAACGGTTTCCTCTTTCACAAGCGGCCGAGGCACACACTCTTCAAGAAGCGAATACCCTTGAACTCTCTGGAACTCTTCACGGTAAAATCGTCCTCTATCCAGATGGCAACCGATAACTTCAGCCATAACAACGAGAATCGTAAGAAGTCGTCTTGTAGCCTTTTCATTCTCTGTATAGACAAAATCTGCATGGATAAAGTAAATAGGCGAAGGCCGACCTACTTCATCGGAAGATGGCAATATCAGCGCTGCCCTGTAAAGGCAAGATTGATGAAATTTTCCCGATTTCCAGCCGGTCTTTCCACAACTGGTTTCTCCATGTCCTTAGAGCTGATCGTTTTTGTGGTAGTCTTGGCCTCCGACTGCAAGCCCTTTTCTTCGGGAAGAGGAATTTCAAAATTCAAAGAGAAATTACATGAAGTTTTTCGGTAGACTTGATTTTTCGCTAAAACGGCGATACCAAGGTCACTAATGGTACACGCGGAATCCATTTGCAATGTTGCTGCATGGAACTCAGCCCCCTCATCAACGATCGTCTGGCGATCTAAGATCGCACGATGGACTCGGCTACCTTCCTTTACATGAGCACCGTCACAAAGAATAGAGTCACTTACGTGGGCACCAGGCTCAATCGTAACATTAGGGCCAATAATCGAGTTCTCAATAAGCGCGTTTTGAATCCTACATCCTGGAGAAAGGAGAGACTGCCGAAGGGCACCGACCTCGCTTGCAGGAGAGACATAACTCGGTAATGAGCAGGGGGCATGAGTATAGAGGGGCCAATCGGCACTCGCCAAATCGATAGCACTGTATGGACGAAGCAAATCCATGTTCGCCTCGTAATAGGCGTCTAAAGTTCCGACATCACGCCAGTAACCGGCAGTCGTTTTTTGAGACTGACTTGGATCTGCCATACGTGGCTCTGCAGGCCCGATATGGTGGCGACGATACCCTTCTGTTGTCGAATTACTAACTTTTGGTAGTTCATTTGTGAAGGGGTAGGCGTAGACGTTTGCCGTTTGGACCATTTCAGGGATAATATTCTTTCCAAAATCATGATGACTTTGGCTGTTGAGAGCATCTTGACACAAACGTGTGTAAAGGTCGTTACTACCAAAAATATATATCCCCATAGAAACGAGCGCCGTCTGCTTGTCGTTGGGGAGTGTTGCCGGATACTCGGGCTTCTCTTGAAACTGACAAATCCTTGAGTTGTTGTCGATCGCCATGACACCAAACTGGCTCGCCTCTTTGACAGGAACCGGCAACGTGGCAATCGTGAGGTCTGCCCCTTTTTCTTGATGAAAGGCGACCATTTTACGATAGTCCATCTGGTAAATATGGTCTCCCCCTAAAACCAATGTATAGTCAGAAGCAAAACGTTCAAGCGAATAGATGTTCTGGTAAACGGCATCGGCCGTCCCTTGATACCATTCGTTATTAATTCGCTGCTGGGGGGGCAAAATCTCAAAGTGCTCTCCCCGATGAGGTGCAAACAGTGGTCGCCAACCGAGGTTAAGGTGCCTTTCGAGACTTCTCGACTTGTACTGGCTCACAACAAAGAGATTTCGAATCCCGCTATTGAGACAATTGGAAAGGGTAAAGTCGATAAGCCGATAACCCCCACCAAAGGGGACGGCTGGCTTGGCGCGTTGGCTCGTTAATGGCTCAAGGCGGGTTCCACGACCACCAGCTAACACGATAGCCGATAACGAGAAGTCGGGTACAAACGGCATAAAAATTTTCCCACGGCGGCAAAAGCCACAGAGATGGCCAAGAAGACGATACAGGCTTTATCGACGTTTGTAGAATTTGCCCCAACGATAATTTTTAAAACGGCCCAAACGGGGAGATCAAAGTGAACGACTGCCACACTAATTCAAAAAAACGGCATAACCCGAAAACGTTTTCAAACCATTTCATGGGAAAAGCCGTCACAAACTATTAGCTGTCGATAAACGAGAACTTAAAAAAGCCGACCCGCTGGATCGTCGGCTCGACGAAAACTTCGTTTATTTTTCGGGTAAGCTCTGTTTTCACATAGGTAAGATCGGGATCCGAAAGATCGTCTCGTTCCATGTTCCGAATAGCAAGGGTCACGGCGTGGCGAAGGCGAAATCTTTTCTTTTCCAAGATTTCTTCGAACTCCTCGACATGTTCGGTTTTTACAACTCCAAAAAGATGGATCTCGACATCCAAAACAGCGTCGCTTTCGCTCCGCGTGATTGTAATGGTGAACTGCCCCAGATCGATCTCCTTGATTGTCGCCTCACCTTCGGGCTCCTCAATTCTCAGGATATTCCCTAGTTCATCAACGTAGTGAATCGGTTTTTCTTCCTGAAGAGGCTCTCCACATCCTGCCGTGCTAACAGATACCAACAACATACCTGCGTAAAGCAGGTTGAGCGATCGATTTTTTGTCGGATTTGTTTGCACGCCTAGGTTATCCACATAATCGGCACAAGTGTAGGAAACAGATACTGGAAAAATCTTCCTTTGTATCACGCTGAATTTTCAACTCAACCAAAGAATAGAATGTTCTATGGTTAAGTGAGAGTAAAAAACTTCCCTTTGACCTGGTTTTCTCTCAATTCACGTAGCGATAATCACCAACAACGATTTGTTGAAAGAGTGGGAAAAATCAACGAATGGGCATAAACTCGCAAAAATGGCTATCACTCTTCTTTCTTATACTACTTGGTGGATGTGGTAGTAAAGCGGCGAACGACGAATTTGCCCAAGAGGGAGCTGTGGAACTCACCGAAGTCCATCTCGGCGATTACAACGTAACGGTCGATATCGATTCAGAATTCGAAGGCAGGAAAATCCTCCTCAATGGTCAACTCAGTTTCTCTCTTTTTGCTACTGTCGATGAAAAAAATAGAAAACGACTTGAAAAATTAATTCTGCAACGAAAGGGCACCTTCGACGACAGAGTCATTGCAATCTGCCGTGACACCAAACTCCCCGACTTACGAGACCCAAACCTGACTGTCATTCGATCCAAAATGAAGGAGATGGTCGAACTTCTCTTTGAAAATACCTACATTGATAGTTTTGTTTTTTCGGAAATCGATTTTTTCACCTAGTTTTTAGAAATAAGCTACCCTTGCGCAATTTATCTTTTAATGCTCTAAACAGGCCAACTACTTTCTGGCTATGTAATATCTTATGAAAAATGACCTTTGGAATAGATCGGACGCCTCATATATACTGGGAAACTTGTTTCTTAGTGCTCTTTTGCTTTGCCTGACAGGTTGTTCGGAAGAGATGGCTGAGGGAAACGAGTCGACTGAAGAGGTTGCCAAGGAAATCGTCGAAATTGAGCTCGATCGGTTTGACTTTCGGGTATTTCAGCTCGCCAACAATACGAATTTGCAAGTTCGCATCCATTTGTATGTCGGTGTTTACGACACAGATAGCGATCTCTTTAGGCACCTTTATGAAACGAAACATCACCAAATTCGAGAAAATGCCCTGACGATTATTCGCGAGTCAACCCCTGGTGAGCTCGAATCTCCGAACCTTGAGGTTCTCACCGACCGACTTAAAACGAGCATTAACCTTGCTTTTCCTGAACCCTATGTCCAGGAAGTTTACTTCAGTGAGTATTGGGTTCAAGTCAAATAGCCAACAAAAACCACCACCCCTTCCACCTGTAGCGATTACACCAAAAAAAGAGGAATCAAAAGATATCCTGCCACGTATTCCACAAAGAAATTCGAAATTCCTACCGACCAGCTGGCTAATGATAGTCCATATTTGTGGGTCATACCTATTTAGGGGAGGTATCTACTCTCCCACATAAATAGGTATGAGGTAATACATTAATGTTATACCCTAAAAGGTCTTACTCTCATGCCCATTAGTTTTCTGGACTTATTTTTCACCCTCACCGCTTCTGGCGCTGGTGTTGCCATTGGCTGGTTGATTGGTTATTTCCGAAAAGGAAACGTAACCAAAACAGGTTCATACACTCCTTCTTCTGAAGAAGGTCCCGAGTCACTCGAATCGACGTTCCCATCGTCCCGACGTGGCATGGAAGCAGAAGAAAAATATCAAAAACAACAAATCGAGCTTGCCGAAAAACGTGCCCAGCTCGATAAACAACTATCTGAGTTCCGGAAAAATGAGACGGACCTCAAACAACAGTGGAAAACACTTGCTGAGGCACAAAGTCGCTTAGATGCAGTTCAAAGTGACTATCAAGATCAACTAAAAGAACTTGACGAAGAACGAGAAACTTACGCAAAATCCCAGGAAACACTCGAACAACTCCAGGGGTTGGTTGTAACCTTGACTCAAAGTACCGGTGGTCACACTGAAAAAATGCGTGGGTTTAATTCCGAATTGACCCAAGTCAAAAATGACCCTGAGGCTGTTATCTCGATCGTCTCTGAATTGATTATTGCAAACGAAGAGATGGGCCTACAACTTGAATCGGCCGAAAAACGGATTGAACATCAGGCAAAAGAGCTCGCCGACCATGTCGAGGAGGCACGGACCGATTCCCTTACAAAGATCGCAAACCGACGCGCTTTCGATCTTGAATTAGCCCGTGGACAAGACGAGTATCAATACCGTGGTCGCCCCATGTCGGTCCTTATGGTTGATGTCGACTATTTCAAAAAGTTCAACGACACTTACGGCCACCTTGCCGGCGACCAAGTCCTGATCGAGGTCGCCCAGGCATTAACCAATGCCGTTAAAAGAGAACATCTTGTCGCCCGCTATGGAGGTGAAGAATTCGCCATTATCTTCCGCGGCACGACCCTTGCCGAAGCACGCGAGCAGGCCGAAGCGGCTCGTGCAGCAATTTCTGAGGTTCGTGTTCCCTGGAAGGAAGAGACTCTTAGAGTCGACGCGAGTGGTGGCTTGGCCCAGCTTCTTCTCACCGAGACGACCAAGACCCTCGTTTCACGAGCCGACAAAGCTCTTTATCAATCAAAAGAGGCAGGTCGTAACCGTGGCTATATGCACGATGGGAAGGCCTTCTTCCCACTTTTGGAAGAATTACCAACGATTACAGAAGCTGACGACCTGGAAGCCGAGATTGTCACTCAGGAAACGGCACAACCTTCACAAATGACCGAAGAAGAGACTCTCACCGAACTGAAAGAACAGGCCCAAGAGATCCTTCATGAAACCAAGACAGAAAAACACCGAGCCGAAGATCGCACGGCAGACGAAAATGAACCCGTTACGAGTCCCGACTCTATCGATGATATCGACTTCTGTACCGAAAATGTCTTCAAGGCCGACCTCGTTCGGCGAATTGCAGAACAGAAACGGACGCGGGTCCCCGTGTCGATCCTCATTTTCCGGATTGATAAAATGAAGGAGTCCTTTGAAAAACATGGAGAGCAATACACTGCCAAGGTCCACCGTGCCGTCAAACAGTTCCTCAAAACGACCAAACGGGATATGGACCACCTCTCTCAATTCAATAACAACGATTTTGGGCTTATGGTACCAACGGCTACTCTCCAGGAGGCCAAAATGATCGCTGAGCGCCTTCGAAAGGCAATCGCCAACTGCAAACTGCCTCATAAAGGTGAAAAGCTCAGCTTTACCGTTAGTGTTGGAGTCGCCGAAGCTGGACTTGAAAGTACCTTTGACAGCATCTGGAAAAGTGCTCATTCAGCTCTCGAAGTCGCCGTCGAAAAAGGTGGCAATTGTTCCTATTTCGATACTGAAAGTGGCCCGAAACCATACCAATCCTCGAAAGGCCCCGAAGTGGCGACATAACCCTGGGCTAAAGATTTCAAATCTCACCTATCCAAAGAGGGGGCTTCCACAAAGCCCCCTCTTTTTTATTTTTTGAGAAAAACTTTTTTTCTTGAATCTTCTCTCCATATCAAGTGGTAACCCTCTTTAGGTGGCTCCTCTTTTTTATTTAAATTCAACTTCTGTGTTTCTTAATCTGTATTTCTTGAATTGTTGCCCGACTTGACTTTTCCTACTCTCTGTACGGTGAAAGGATATTCCAATGGCTCGACAAACAACCCTGCATGCGTTATCTCCGTGGATATTAGCCACCTCATTGGCTGCTTCGGTACTCGTTTTGGTAGTCTCTGCCACCCCCTCTTTGGTAACTGCCAACCCTCACAAGGACAAAAACAAAAAAACGACTCAATCGGCCCCTCTACACAAAACATCTATCGACGATAAATCTGCGAAATCTTCGGGGCAACCGGCAAGTGTTGCCAAATCTACCAATACCTCACCCTTTGCAAGTGTTGCCAAGGTCGACGGTCTGTTTCAGCCGACCGTTAACGAGTTTATGAAAGAAGGAAAGATCACCGAAGGGGTGGCCGCTTTCACCGAATTTGTCAAGGCAAACCCTGACGACGACAATGCACTCTTTGCCCTCGGTTTTCTTCAGGTCATGGAGGCGGCCAATAATGCTTGTCATAAATTTTATAAATATCAACCACGCGATGGGACCACGACTTTCGCCCAGATTCCGATCATCTCAAATGACAAGCCCGAAGAAATCGATTATGCAAAATTCCGCGATATCTTTATCGAACTCCACGATCAGCTCCAAGCAGCAGATGAAACGTTGAAAAAAGTAGACGATCCAGAGGTTAAACTCCCTCTTAATCTCTCAGTTATCCGCCTTGAGTACGATGGCGATCCCAAGGCCCATAAACTCGAAAATATCTTTTACATTTACCGTACGATCAGTGGCGACGATCAACTCACCAACAAGAAAGATGGACTGATCGTTCACTTTGACTACGGCGATGTCTACTGGCTCCGTGGCTATATCAATTTTTTCATGGGAACAAGTGATTGCCTCCTCGCCTATGATATAGAAGAACTCTTTGAAGCCTATTCCGGCGGCTTTTTTAAAAATGCTCTTAGCAAGGGAGTCGTAGAACCTGAAAAAGGGTCAGAGCTCGATAATTGGAGAATGTATAGGTCTTTTCTCGCTTTAGTTTACCTGGTTGGTAATACACATGAACTTAACGATGCAAAGTATATGCAGTCGGCTCACGAACATTTTTTAACGACTCTTCGGTGCTCTCACGAAATGTGGAACCTTTACCGAGACGAAACCGATAACGACCGAGAGTGGATCCCAGCCCTCGATCAAACCTCAGTCGTTTCGGAACAGACCTTTGACCGAGAGGCGATCGAAACATGGCAAGAAGGGCTTGAGGAGATCAGACTAACACTCGAAGGGGAGCGAATCGTCCCCTCTCTCTGGACAAATACAAGAACAAGAGATGCCCATAAGGAACATCTTGGCCTGAATCTAAAAACGATCTTTACCGAGCCAGAAGACATAAATATTATTCTGTGGATTGATGGTTATATCCCGGAAAAGTTCGTTAAAAAGGGGTATTTTCCGAATGTTGATGTCTTTGACAGGGTCAACCGAGCCTTTGGGCGAGGGGGCCTTATAGGGAACATTTTTTGGGTTAACTAAAGACAAACAGGCAATTGAACTTCCCATGTAAGATTGCTTTTGTGCGCCATGTTGTCGACTTGTTTAAGTTTGACGACATGGCGTTTTTGTACACTTAAGCTGAAATAAACCAGACTCACCCCGACTCTAACTCTCTCTTGCGCGACTCTTTGGCACCTTTTATCCTGAGCTTCTCGTAAATTGTGCCTCCCGTTGTAATTCAAGCCTCCTTCAACATTCCTTCCATCTCAGTAAAAGTGGTCGCATATACAGGTTTTTATCGTTTGCGATAGAAAAGTGCCTCTAACTTTACGAAGTTACTCAATTCCGTGTAATTTGTTTGACAACTCAGTAGGGGACGACTATAGTGAGGGCTACTCATCGATGCCATTTTCACATTGGCAACCACAAACTTGAATCCTTTCTCAGTAATCAGAAGTTTGGCAGACGGCCAGGACAAGGCTGTTTTATCCCTTGAGCGAGTGAACGCGCACCATTAGGATACTCATCGAACTAAGGATATTCAGCCCTATGAATAGCTTGAACAAGCTCGTTATCTTTCTCGTCTTCTTATCTGTATCGGCAGTCGGCGTGGGGGTGCAGCCTCAAGATGGTGTTGTCGACTCGCAGGACCCTCCGGCCACCGCCTGCCCTTTAATAAACTCTTCACAAAAAAGCCCCTCTGGCCTCCTCCTTGGTGAGACACACGCCGTCCCTATGGGGGATCCTCTCTCAAGTGATTTGGAGTTGACCCAGCACCAGGAATCCTTGGAGCAGGAATCCCTTGAAACAGATGAACAAAAAAAGGATCAGCTCAATCTGGGGTTATCGAATCAGGAGGGCCTTGAGACAAAGAGCTAGCCACAACGAACCTAGCAACAAAAAACAACCCGACAGTAAAATTTTGAAAGAGATAAGACCCAAACAAGCTATCTGTGTTTGGCGTCTTGAGCCCCAAGAAGATCGAAGTCTGTGTCCTTTACTTTGGCCTTTCATTTTCTTCTGTTTCTAAATCTTTAGCAGACGCCCTATTCTGCACTCTTTCCTCCTGCCTTTTCATATTGCCTACATCTCTAGAGGTGGTCTCTCCTTAAGTAGCCGTTTCGTAACCATTTGAGGCTTAATTTCCTTCAAACTGCCCACTTTTGATTGAAACAGTGGTATTTTTTGTTACTTTTTGCCCTGTTTTTCTACCCATATCAGGTATCCGATATTTCCATACAGGCTAGTTTTAGCCTGGCCATAACATCAATGACGACTGATTTATTGGTACAATTCGAAATAATTGACCTCAGGCAAAGTGAAAACTGGGGGTTCATTTGGCATAACCGGCATATCAGAAACTTTTTGGGGGTTGTCAAATAGTTTCGATAACCATGGCCGATAAATCTCCATAGCAAAAAAAGCTTCCTACGGAACTTTGGGCGTTTCAAGACCCAGGTAAGCCCTTGGGTTATTTTTTTAAATTACTACTGTTCCACGACTTAGAGTGGAAGGAGCCCCCTATGTTAGTTTTATCTCGCCATCGTGACGAGAGCATCATAATCGGTGACAACATCGTCATTACGGTTGTTGATGTCCGAGGGGACAAAGTGCGAATTGGAATCGACGCACCCAAAGACATTTCTGTTCATCGTCAGGAAATCTATGACGCCATTCGAGAAGAGAATGAAAGAGCGGCCTCTATTGAGCCCAAAGATATTAAAAAGCTGGACGAATAAAAAGACGTAAGTTGTTCTAGACAAATAACTTAAAGAGCCCATTAAAAGAGAGTTTGAATAAGCTTTAAGGGGAGGCGAAATTCGGGCTCTCTTTTTTATTTACCAGCTGTTTCTGTACCGACACAAGCCCTAAAAACACTTCTTGCGTGGGAAACTTAAAGCCCTCTAGGCTGCCCGTTTCCACTCTTCTGATAGAGGCAAAACGATCCGTTGAAGTGGTTGCCGATTCAGGGTAATGACCTGTTTGCCAAGACGATCATCTAAATTAATAAGAACCGGGGCTCGAAGATTTGCCGAAAGCTGGGTTTCTTCGTGACGGCTTAAAACGACCAACGTATAGGCTAAAGATGGCGAACTGAGAGATAAATCGTCGAGATCTTCCTGAGCGAGTTTTATCTCATAACCAGGGTCAATTCGCCTGGGGCTAATGACTGGCAAGGCAACCGTTGGCTGAGACACACTTTGCAGCCATCCGACCGAGTTCCCCTCTTCACTCGCTAAAACGATCCAATGGCGGCAATCTTCAAAACCAACAACCCCCTTGGGGAAGATGATAACATCTTCTGCGACGATAGAAATCTGCCCAAAACGTGACGTATTAATATACATACCCGACTCTCCAGTAGAACCCTTGGAAACCAGTGAGCCTGTCATTGTGTTCTACTCGTGTTGGTCTTTTGGCTCAGAGCAGGGCAAGCCACAACCTCGCAGCGAAGCCTACTCAGCCTTCTCATCGGCACGCACCAAACGCTATAATAGAAAAAAAACTCTTTCACCGAAATAACCTCAAAAACAGCCCTTTAATCCCCCTTCAACTTTACTCATTCTTGGTATCTTCACATAAAAAGAGAAGGCAATTGGAATTTACTCTACCAATATGTTTGGGTATAGTAAGCCTTCGTCTACTCTCTTTCTTTTACTGGATCAGATCCTCAGCGCCTTTTTTGTTTATTTACCCAAAATAGCGACTGGGCCTTGTTATGGCGTTGCATAAAATCCCTTCTCTTCGTCGTTGGGCGAACCATTTACTCAGGCGAGTTCACCTGGGCGACATTCGCATTCGGCACCACTGGACAGGTAGCCGATTCCTCCTCCATTCGGCCCGTCACAAAGGGTATTGGTATTTCGGCAAGAATCGAGAAAAAGCAACGATGCTCCAGTTTGCCAAACTCATCCAAAAAGGGCAAACGGTTTTTGACATCGGCGGACATATCGGATATTTAGCACTCTATTTTTCAAAATTGGTTAGGGAATCGGGGCAGGTCTACACCTTTGAGCCGGGTGAAAATAACCTAAGCTACATTCGCGAAAATACCGCTGGGCATACGAATATTCACCTCGTCGAAGAGGGGGTCCACGCCGCAGATGGTAGTCTGGTTATTCATCTTGAAAACCAGTCTGGGCAGGTCAATTCTTTTGATCCTGAATATCTCGCCGATTACATCGCTTCGAACGACCATTTTCAGTTAACACACCCTCAGCAACGGCTCGTTCCTGTCGTTTCACTCGACTCTTTTTGTTACCAACACGAGATCTTTCCACACTTTATTAAAATCGATGCAGAGGGGAGTGAGCTGGCAATCCTAAATGGAGCCAAACGACTTCTCCAGGAACACCGCCCCAGCTGTATGCTTGAACTTCAGTGGCAAACTGAAAAGGTTTTTGACCTTCTTACTACCTTAGGCTATGAGCTCTACACTCCTCATAAAGCTCCCCTTACCCACAGTCAATTTCCATTGATCGACCCAAATGTCTACTGCATTCACCCCCTAAACAAGCAACAAAGGGAACTCTTTTTTAACGAGCCAAAAATTGCTGCTTAACTTCACTAAAGCCTTGCAAAACCTCCCCTCACAGAATCCTGTAAGTTTTACAAAAGGTAACCGTTAGCGAGGATTTCACCACCGATTCTCAATCAATCCTCGACTCTTTTTCATAAAGATTTTTAAAAAATCGTTCTATCAAAATTCGCCTTTTATCCCTTGAAAACAAGCATCCCTCCCCTTCTTACCAAGAAGGTACTCTTAAAAAGGCCCCTTCATGAAAACTGATGTTGACTCGATTTGTAAAAATTACTATCTTGGCCACACTCTCGAAATCCAATCGGTAATGGTCGATTACTGACCTTTATCTTTGAGAAGAGATCAGAACGTTTTAGTACTCCCCTTTTTCATTTTTGGCTCACTAAATGCTCACACTCTTTACAACTC
The DNA here is from genome assembly GCA_028066335.1 of Pirellulaceae bacterium. GTDB lineage: Bacteria > Planctomycetota > Planctomycetia > Pirellulales > Pirellulaceae > JALCBQ01. The sequence goes on along the minus strand of JALCBQ010000012.1, from coordinate 13,209 downwards.
CAAAGCCATTCCTTGGCCACATCGGTCGAATCCAGCGTAATGCGCTAAAGAGTTGGAGTCAGCTTTCCAATGATTGCCAAATTTTGTTAATTGGTAATGAGGAGGGATCGGCCGAGGTTGCTCAAGAGCTTGGCCTTGAACACCTTCCGGAAGTTTCCGTTAACGACTATGGTACTCCGTTGATAAGTTCGATTTTTGCCAAAGCCCAGAAACATGCCTGCCATGAAATATTGGCCTATGTCAATGCTGATATTTTGCTAATGAACGATTTTATTGAAGTCGTTCAAAAAGTTCGTGCCCATGCTTTTTTACTTATTGGACAGCGGATTGACTTCGACTACGACCAGGAACTATTCACCGACTCTCCAACATGGCAAACAGAACTTCTTGAAAGGGCTCAAGCCGAGGGAAACTATCAAAAGCCGGCCGGCATGGACTATTTTGTCTTTACCAAAGGGCTCTATCAAAACATACCACCCTATGCTTTAGGGCGATTTTACTGGGACAACTGGCTCGTTTATAAAGCCAAAAAACAGCGTGCCAAAGTAATCGATGTCACCGAGTCGGTGAAGGCTATTCATCAAAACCACAACTACCAACATATTTTTGACTATCAAAATCAAAACGAACGACACACCTATGAAGCAAGCATAAATTCGTTATGGTGCCCTGCCGGTCATTGGTACAGCCATTACGACGCAAGCTGGAAAACAGTCCAATCGCCAGAGCAAAGACCCTCTTCTCTAAAACTCCGGCGAAATTGGACAAGTTTGGCAAAACCGTATATTCGTACTTTTAGAAACTTTAGACGCTCACTGGGGCATTGGCGTGAGAAAGAGCGCCCAACACCTTCCAGGCCTTCGCAAACTGCTCAAGGCAGCCCCTTAAATGTCAACCAAGAAAAGGTTGTGACCTTTTCTACAAAAGAAAACTCAAAACAAGATCGGGCGCGTGTCGCCTAGCAAGCCAACTGGATCGTAATGGTCTGTTCGTCGGTTCGGCTAATCTAGGAACATACGCTGATCGATACTGTTGTACTTTCCAATTAATTTCACCTCAGACTTTCGGAAAAATTGAAAGCTCTGCACATATTTCCTACCTTTTGAAGAAGGAGTTTCAAATTGGACATCGCTGTAATTGGACTTGGAAAACTAGGATCACCCATGGCTGCTTGTTTCGCCGCAAAGGGTCATAAAGTCATTGGGGTCGATCTTAATGAGCAATTCGTCGCCGACGTGAACGCCAAGAAGGCCCCTGTTTTTGAACCCGGTTTGCAAGAACTAATCGAAAAATGTGACGATCGACTCACCGCCACGACTGACCTTCATGATGCAGTCAAGCAGTGCGAAGCGACCTTTATCATCGTTCCAACACCAAGTAAAGCCGATGGTGCCTTCTCGCTTGACTATACAAAAATTGCGTGCCAAACGATCGGGGCAGCACTCAAAGAAAACGACCGCTATCACCTTGTCGTGTTAACCAGTACCGTTATGCCAGGTGACACCGGCGTCCATATTCGCAAAGCTCTCGAAGATGCCTCTGGTAAAACCTGTGGTAAAGATTTTGGCCTTTGTTACAGTCCTGAGTTTATCTCGCTGGGAAGTGTCATTAACGACTATCTAAGGCCAGATTTCACCCTTGTCGGTCAATCGGATGAGAAAGCGGGCAAAATATTAGAAGATTTCTACGGCACTATTTGTGAAAATGATCCACCTGTAGCAAGGATGAACTTTGTCAATGCCGAGTTAACAAAGCTATCTCTTAACGCCTATGTTACGATGAAAATCTCATACGCAAACACCTTGGCCGAAATATGTGAGAAACTCGACGGTGGAAATATCGATGACGTCACTAACGCGATCGGTCTTGATAGTCGTATTGGTCGTAAATACCTCAAAGGGGCAACAGGTTACGCTGGCCCATGCTTTCCAAGAGACTGCGAAGCGGTTGCTCAGTTGGGGCGGACCTTAAACGTCGAAACCAGATTACCAATTGCAACCGATCAAGTGAACAAACTTCAGATCCCTCGTATGCTCAACCTTATCGACCAAGCTCTACCTCAAGGGGGAACCGTCGGCATTTTGGGCCTCGCTTATAAACCAGATACTGATGTCATTGAACGGTCTCAGGGGGTCGAGCTCGCAGAAGCTTTACTTGACCGAGGGACGACTGTCGTCGCCTACGATCCAGCCGCAATGGAAAATGCACAGGAAAAAACAAAAGGGGCCTTGCAGTTGGCAGCATCAGCAGACGACTGCTTAAGTCAGGTTGATCTCCTTGTAATTACAACACCAATTAACGAGTACAAAGAGCTCTCACTAAAGAATATCCAGGGTAAAACCATCGTTGATTGTTGGAGGATTTTGGACCGATCACAATTAGAGCCACTATGTAACTATGTCGGTGTTGGTACCGATGATGTTCTGCGGGTTCAACAAGATGCTGAGAATTTGTCAGCAAAGGCTGCCTAACGGCATCTTGTCAAAACAGTAACTCTTCGGTGACACCGTTGGCACTGGAGAGTCATTTACACTTTTATCTATTACTACTCAAGGATGAAAATATGTCCGATCAAACCAGAGTCTTGGTGACCGGTGCAGGTGGTTTTATTGGCCACCATCTAGTGACTTTTCTAAAAGAGCGAGGATACTGGGTCCGCGGGGTCGATATTAAAGAGCCCGAGTTTTCAACAACCGATGCTGACGAGTTCGAGTTACTCGATCTACGTCGTTGGGATAATTGCCTCCAGGCAACCCGGGAAATCGACCAGGTCTATGCACTTGCGGCCGACATGGGTGGCATGGGCTTTATCTCGGCGAACCATTCGCAAATCCTCCATAACAACGCCCTGATTAACCTTCATACCGCCGAAGCCTCACGAATGAACAAGGTGAAACGGTATCTCTATACTTCTTCGGCCTGTATTTATCCTGAATATTTACAGACCGAAGCCGAGGTCACTCCACTCAAAGAAGAGGATGCTTATCCAGCTCAACCTCAAGATGCCTACGGTTGGGAAAAGCTCATCACAGAAAAAATCTGCGAGTACTACCACCTTGACCATGGCTTTGACACCAAAATTGTCCGATTTCACAACATTTTCGGACCACTTGGAACGTGGGAAGGTGGCCGTGAAAAAGCCCCTGCCGCAATGTGTCGAAAAGTTGCCTATGCCAAGCTAACGAAGAACCCGACTGTCGAAATTTGGGGAGACGGTGAGCAAACCCGTTCTTTCTGTTATATCGATGACTGCGTTACGGGCATCTATAAGCTCCTGAATTCAGATTACAACCAACCACTGAATCTTGGTCAAGACTATCTCATCTCGATTAACGACCTTGCCGATCTCGTCGCTGATATCGCAGGCTATCAAATTGAGAAAAAACATATCGATGGTCCCCAAGGGGTCCGTGGTCGAAACTCTAACAATGACCGCCTTCGCGACGTCCTTGGTTGGGAGCCGGCCATCACCCTCCGCAAAGGTCTAGAATCAACCTACGCTTGGATTGAAGACCAGGTCCGTGCTCAACTGGCTAGCCAAAAACAGGCAGCCTAGCTTTGCTATTGTGTTGCCGGAGACTCTCCTTTTCCGGCAACACTCTTCGTTTATCCTCACATTCCTCCCTATAAAAACAGATTTCTTCATGAGCGATTCGACAACGAAACCTTATCTGAGCATCGTTGCTGTCTCACGAAATGACAACCACGGTGGCGACCTCAACACCCGTACACAGACTTTCATCAATAGTCTGGCTGCCATGTGCAAAAGGCATGAACTCCGTGCTGAATTAATTATGGTTGAATGGAATCCGCCCGCCGATCGACCCTCTCTCGAAGAAGAACTCCAGTGGCCTTCTTCAGACGGTTACCTGACCTATCGGGTTGTTACTGTTCCTCGTGAAGTTCACAATCAGCTCGAAGTCGCTGACCGAATCCCCCTTTACCAAATGATTGGTAAAAATGTCGGGATACTTCGGGCAAAAGGCGACTTTGTCTTGGCGACCAATATCGATTTGATCTTCTCCGACGGACTCATGAAAACCATTGCTAATGGTAACTTGCAAGCTGGACACTACTATCGTGCTGACCGTTTTGATGTACCAGCCGATGTGATGGAATATGACGATATTGAAGAGCAGCTCGCCTATTGTAATAACAGCAAGAATCTTCTACGGGTCAATGCACGACTGGGGACATTCCCGGCGGAGACCCTAAAACAGTTCGAGAGCTTTTCCTCAAAAAAGTATCGGTTATTTATCTCTAAGGTAAAACATTTTGCTTTAGAGTACCTTCGTGAACGAAAACATGTTCTAAAAACAGCCCCTCTAACTTCAAAAGTCAACCCTTTACGACACATTCGGTTCCTATATCACACACTCACAAAGCCATTTATAGGGGTTTACAACCTCTACCTCGACGTCTATTTCGACGGTGAAATTAAACGAAAACCACATACCAACGCCTGCGGTGACTTTACCCTTTTAGCAAAAAGTGACTGGGAAAAACTACGAGCCTATCCTGAGTACAAAATGTACTCTTGGCATCTTGACTCTATCCTTATCCATCACGCCCGTGGTTTCGGCTTTCAGGAAATTGTCTTTAATGACCCTGTCTATCACATCGAACATGGTGGCGGCTGGAGCCCCGAACAAGAACAAAAACTATGGGAACGTCTCACTAAAAGAGATATACCTTACTTAACCAACGAAGACCTTACACAACACATGAAATGGATTCAAGACAATCCAACCATTCTTTTTAACGAAAGTTCATGGGGCATGGTAGATGAAGATTTACCCGATAAACAATTAGCGCCTCAAAAGATGACACGCAGCGCCGCGTAACATTTTGCTTTGTCCTCCACATTTCCTTTGGGAACCAGGTAAATAATGACCGATCAAGAACTTGCTCTTCATGCCCCGATACTCGGCGATTTTCCCCGTTGGGAAGGGATTGTCCCCGCAGGCTATTGTATCAACTGGGTCGGCGCTATGACCAATCTTGAAATGGTAGATTGGGATGATTTTGAAATATGGCACACAACCCGGCACGAAACCCCTCCTCTTCCCGTTTTTGACGAAGAGTATTTTGAATGGCTAGATGTTCTTGAGTCCGTTCGCAGTGCCCAAGATCGTTATGTAATGATCGAGCTTGGTGCTGGTTACGGCCGGTGGATCACTAACGCTTTTGGGGCACTTCAAAGATACTGCCAACATACTAGCCAGGAAATTTCTTCTCAATTCATTGCCGTCGAGCCTGAACCGACTCATTATCGGTGGCTCAAGCAAACACTTGCCGAGAATGAAATGCTCCCAAAATGCAAACTCTATAAAAACGCAATTACCGACCACGATAACTATGTCTGGTTTACCAATGGTCAGTCAAAAAAATGGTATGGCCAAAGTATCATTGATAATCCAAGTCTCTCCTGGAAAACGAGGTTGGCAAATCGTGCCAAACACTTTTATTCTCGCTGGTTCCACTCTGACAGTGAGGACCACTACAGCGTACAAATTCCAGCCGTTAGCTTAACGACTGTTTTAAAACCACTTGAGGTCGTCGATCTCATCGATCTTGATGTACAGGGGAGCGAACTCAAAATCCTTAGCTCGTCCCCGGAACTTCTCAATGAAAAAGTAAAACGTGTCCACATTGGTACCCACGGTCGCTATATTGAAGAAGGGTTACGTAAATTCTTCCACAAGCAAGGCTGGGAGAATATCCACGACTATAGTTGCCACGAGGAACAAGAGACCCCCTATGGAGTCATAAACTTTGTTGATGGTGTCCAGTCGTGGGTAAATCCTCGACTTGTGGCAGCCCAAAAAGCAGCCTAGCTACCCTGCCTCTCTTTTCAAGAGGACACCCTACCTTATAACAATCCTTTGCAAGGAAACTTTCTTATGAACCAAGTCAATACTCCGGCAGAAGCCTACTGGAACCATCGTCAACTGTTGGCCGACCTGCGTCCTGAACTCGATCAGTTACGAAAAGCTGTCGACTGGCCAGGTGACCTAGGACCAAGCCAATGGGCACAAATATTTGTAATGACCTACGACTTCAAACCAGACCTTATTATCGAGCTTGGCCGAGGATACGGCAACTCAACTTGTTGCTTCCTCAAAGCGATTGAACAAATGGGTGGCAAAGAGGCATGCCGCCTTGAAAGTTTGTGCCTTAATAACGGCTTTCAAAAACGGACTCGCCCCCAAGTCGAAAAGATCGTCTCTAATGACTTTTTTGAACCAGGTGATTACAAAATCTGCAATATCTTGGAACAAGATTTCAAAGCAATGATCGGCGAAGCCCGAAGAGTTCTCGTTTTCTGGGACGCTCATGGGTTCGAAATCGCTGAATGTGCCCTTGGAGGAATTATGCCCCACCTTCAAAATCGTGAACACCGAGTCCTCATGCACGACATGACCGACACCCGTTACAATGATTGCTCCCGAGAATATGGTGATCTCGGTTTATGGAAAGGCGAAAACGCCGTCGACACTGATTATTTCATCGGTCACATTAACACAAAAGTCGGTCAGGCCCTCTCGATTACCGATTTTGCGAACCGCAACAACATGCCCTTTTTCTCCGTTGAAGAGAGTTTGCATGAATTCTATACCGATGCTCCCGAGAAACTTGTCGAGATGGAACGACTTGTCGGGCAAGACTACTTTACCATGTGGGGACACTGGTTCTGGTACACCATGAGTTTGGCCAAGACGACAAAAATGACCTTTCCCAGGTTTGGCAACAAGGCAGTTGTTGTTGATGAAGCACCTGTCCACACCGAAGAAGACACCCTCGCCAAAGTTCCTATGCCTGCATCGGGCCTTCCTTCGAAAGAACAGGAGAGTGTCGCTGCACCCAAGTCAGTTTGGTCAAAAATGAACCCATTCCGTAAAGTAAGCTAAGCTTTATCTATCCCCTTTTTCCGCCTTTTTTAAAGACGTGATGCCGAATGGATTCGAAGTCACCTGCTGTCGTTTCCCCCAAGAAGAGAGCGAACTCTTTGCCTAGTAGCCGCATAGCATTACCAGGCAAAGAGCTTTATCAAGACCTCCCTTCTCATACGACTGCACAAGTATTGCCTGAGGCAATCCCCCGTCGTAGTGCTATGCTTAAAAGAACATTTGATATTGGCCTTTCCCTCATAATTTTGAGTGTTACAGCCGTTCCAATGTTACTTATTAGTTTCGCGATAAAACTAACAAGCCGAGGCCCTGTTATTTATAGTCAACAACGGGTCGGTAAAAATGGCACACTATTTTTTATCTATAAATTTCGCTCAATGCGACAAGATGCAGAAGAGGCCTCCGGCCCAGTCTGGTCGTCAAAAAATGACTCTCGACAAACGTTTATCGGTGGTTTTTTGAGGAGAACGAGCCTCGACGAATTACCACAACTGTGGAACGTTCTTCGTGGTGAAATGAGCCTGATCGGCCCACGACCAGAACGCCCTTTTTTCGTTAAACAGTTTAGCAAGCAGTTCCCTGCTTATCATCAACGCCATCAAGTTCTACCTGGCTTAACAGGACTTGCCCAAATTCGAGGATGCCGTGGAAATACCTCTATTGAAAAACGGCTAGAGCAAGACATCGCTTATGTCAAAAACTGGTCGTTTAAACTCGACTTCTATATTTTCCTCAAAACTCCCTGGGAAGTTTTTCTCGCAAAAAATGCCCATTAACTCAGAAGCCGACCTCTCAAACGATTCGTCTTTGGAAAAAAGGAGACGTTCTATTGCCGACCAATTTGGACGTCAGAGATACCTCCTTTTAGGGCTTCTTCTTTTTACCTTTTTTCAAATTTATCTCTACCAGCAATCGCCCGTTATTGCTAAAGATGGTACCGCCTATATTTTCATGGCGAAATCGTTGGCGACCGACCCCATAGCAACCCTTACTGCTCATTCACAACATCCTGGCTATCCTGCGCTGATTGTTTTAGTACGCCGCACTACTGCCCTTTTTCAATCGTCTCCTGTTTTCTACGAACAAGAAGTTATCACTCTACCTACCGAGAAACACCCCGAACTTCTCAAACAGTTTGCCCTCGACCAAGGATGGTGGATCTTTTCGGCTCGCATAACAAGTATTACTTTCGGCGGTGCCTCTCTCCTTCTCCTTTGGTACTTCGCCAAACTCCTTTTTCAGAGAAGGGTTGCAAACTTAACGATTTTCATCGGAGCGGCTTTACCACTTTTTATCCAAACCAGCTCGGATGCCCTCGGTGACACCCCACATCTTTTTTTCTACCTCGGTGCTGTTTTCTGCCTATGCAAATTTCTAAAAATTTCTCATTCGACTCACCACTCTGCGACGAGTTATAGATGGTTGCCCCTTTCGGGAAGTTGCAGTGGGCTCGCCTTCCTCTTTCGTCCTGAGGGAATTTCAATTGCACTTGTTGGAACATTTTGTCTCTTTGCACTTTTTTCATTTCTCCCACGGTACCTGTTGGTCTCATTTGCTAAAAGAATTTCATTGTCACCCAAAGACCTCCAAAAAACAGGTGTTCGCCTTGCCCCCGCCCTTTTGGCACTATGGCTTCCAGCCTTGGCTTGCCTCCTTTTCTACACGACGACCAGTGGTAAGCTCTCTGCGAAAATCACTGATAAGTTTGCCAATCAACCGTCTGCCTTGCATATGGAACATTGGCTGAACTCATGGACACCGTTTCACACAGTTGCCTTTGCAAAACCAATAGAGAGCGAAAAAGAGAGTCGTCTTCAAACTCCCCCCCCTTCTCAAAAAAATGACTCTCTTCTCTTCCTGGCAATGAATGGCCTAAGGCGACTAGGGACACTCTACGTTGAAAGTCTGCAACTTTTCCTTATTCCTATGGCTTTTGCATTTTTGGGGTCAAGCCAATTCCTCTCTTCACGAAAAAGAACATCTTCGCTTGTTTATCTGGTCGTTATTTTTCATGCCTTATTGTGTTTTGGTCTTGTAATAACAGCAGGCTATCTTGACCGGCGACATGTACTACCAATTCTCTTTTTAGGGCTCCCCTGGGCCGGCTATGGGTGCTGGAAACTCGGCTATCGCCTCCGCCTTGCGTTAACACCCCACCTGTCAGGAGCTTTTTCTCAACAAGGATCTTCTTTGCTCTCGAAAGTTTTATCGACCCCATCGATTATTGCAGCGACTGTCTGTCTTATAGGAATTCTTGTTTACTTGCCTCGTACCCTTCGTCCGCTGAACCGGCCGGCCTTTTCACAATACCGCGCTGCTCAATGGATTCAAAAAAACACTTCACCCCAGGCAATACTTTTGAATAATTCACCTATTTTTCATTTCTATGCCTATCGTTTTGGAAAAGAGTTAGCCACAAGTGAAGATATCCAAAATGAAATCTGCCAGTGGCCGAGCTGGCGGACTCCTGACGACACAGAAAAACGTTATTTTGTATTCGACCTAGGGGCTTCAGAAAATTACAATCCTGCATGGCTCTCATTTGCCCAGACTTATTGCCAGCTGGAGACGGAGATCGCCCCAAATCAAAATGGCTCTGCCCACTATGTTCATATCTATTCTTACAACCCTCAACAAGTACAACGTCGAATTACCCAGCACGTCGCATCTTCAAAGAGCCCTTTTTCGTTTTAACATTGTTTTTGTTTGAGAGACCATTCGGCGAAAGTGAAACCGGAAATACACTCTTATGCATATCGCTTTAATTGCTAATCACTATACGCTGAAAAAAGGTGGTGCAGAAAGGTACTGTGTGAACCTAGCACGCACCCTTGCGCAAGCCGGCCATCGTGTTTCTGTTTTGGCTCAAAGCATTGATGCCGAACTCAAGGGGGAAAATGAGTTCCTTCCGGTTAAGGTCAACCGAATTTCCTCTTGGAAAAGAATTCAAAGTTTTGACGAAAATACGCAAAAGTTACTCAAACAACACCACTTTGAACATATTGTTGGACTCTGTAATACTCCTCATGCCGACCTTGTCCGGGTGACAGGACGTATCCACGCCCACTGGATGGGGTTACGCTATACCAATAGGTGGCATCATCAACTACAACGTCTCAATCCACGCCATCGAGCAATTCTGAATCTGGAGAAAAGAACCTTTACCAATCCCAATACACGTTGGTACATCGCCCAGTCGACCTTGGAAAAAGAACTTCTCGTTCAATACTACCAAGTTCCAGCTGAAAAAATTCGGGTTATTTACAACGGTGTTGACCAAACGACTTTCTCTCCCCATCATTCTGAAGATGCGTGGCAAATTCGCCACGACCTTGGTACTCCACACAACGCACTCCTTTGTCTCTTTGCTGCCACATGTGACTTTGAAAACAAAGGGTTAAAAACCGTTTTAAAAGCCCTCTCCCAATGCCACGACAAAACTCTCCACCTCGCCGTTTTAGGAAATGGAAACCTCCGAAAATTCACCTCATTGGCTAAGAAACTGGGTGTCGTCGATCGAGTTATTTTTCGACGTCGTCAACGAAACATCCAACACTTTTACGCAGCCGGTGACCTTTTTGTCTTTCCGACACTCTATGAGCCCTTTCCGAATGTCAATCTTGAGGCAATGGCAAGTGGCACCCCTATTATTACGAGTCGTACTTGTGGTGGCAAAGACCTTGTACAAGAAGGAAAGAACGGTTACACAATCCGGGACGGGAACGCCGTTGAAGAGCTTGTTGCCAAGATTAATCACTTTACAGGCCTCTCACAGACCGAGCGGCAAAAAATGTCTTTCGCCAGCTGCCAGAGAGCGAGTCAGTTTCAGCTGCGAGAAAATGCCCAAAAGATAACCGATCTTTTGCTCTCACCGAAAGATTCAGCCAAGGCTTCTCCCAGGCCCCCATTTGCTGCTTAGGCTAGGCAGTTGCTTTTTTCAAAAGTGTTTCTGCGAAAGAGGCCTTCTTATCGCGGTGAGCCTCTGTGTGTGTGTTTTCTGTATCGGTTGATAACACTTTGCCCGAGTTGTGGTCTGTAACGTTGTCTTGAGTGCTCTGTTGGATTGAAAGAAACTCTTCTCTAAAGGCTAAATAATCGGCGGCACCGTTAGAGCGTTTATCATACTCAAAAATTGAGGTTCCAAAACTGGGGGCTTCAGCTAATCGGATATTTCGTCGGATTTTTGCCTTAAAGAGAACAGCTTCTTGCCATGGAACATTTTGTTGTCGCTGCTCTTTCAGGAACACCTTCAAATCGGATTCGACCTCTAAAGCGAGCTTGGTTGTTCTATCATACATACAGAGTACGATCCCACATAATCGGAGCGTTGGATTCAGACGGGCGGCAACAAGTTCTATTGAGTGAAGTAATTTACTAAAACCATGCAGTGCCAAAAAATGTGGCTGAAGAGGGAGCAAAACCTCGTCTGCTGCGGTGAGCGCATTTAAAGTCAGCACGCCCAGAGAAGGTGGACAGTCAAAAAGAATATAATCATACTGACCACCGAGAGAAGCCAACGCATCTCTTAGAATCATTTCACGGCCGATTTCGTTCGCCAATTCGAGCTCACTTGCAGCAAGGTCAATGTGGGCCGGAACAATACTGAGGTTTTCAGAGACTTCCGAGATAACCTGACACACCGGTATTTCGCCGACAAGCACTTCGTAAATGGTCTCTCCGGAATGTTTAGGAGTGACACCAAGATGGAGCGAGGCGTGGGCTTGAGGATCAAGATCGATTAGACAGACTTTTTTTCCAGCTAGGGCCAGAGCAGCAGCTAAATTAACAGCAGTCGTTGTTTTACCAACTCCTCCCTTTTGATTCATCACTGCGAGCATACGCGTTTGCAAACTGGCTCTCCTTGTTTCGTTTTATTTTTTTATTGATGGACCAAACCGAGACTCACCATTGGGGTCACAACACTATTCACCTGATGAGAAACTCTTTTCTATTTAAATAGGGGCCTACTATGACAAAAAAGAGGAACCTTGAGAAGGTCGATCCAAAAAATTCACTCAGATAAAAAAGGGGGAAATCAAGCTTTATCTCCTCTTAAAAAGTCGATGATTTCGGGGAAACTCTACTATTTTCCACTCGGCGAACAGCTCGCCTCTCTCTAAAATGGAAGGAATTTCCTGATGAACACTTGGTTACCTAGAAACATCCAAACAGAGGCCTTCTAACAGTGCGCGTAATTATCTGTCCTTCTGCCGAGGAGGCGAGTCGACAAGCAGCCAACATGGTTGCAAAACAGCTACAAAAAAAGGCGAATAGCGTCCTCGGCCTGGCAACGGGAGATACCCCCAAAAAACTTTATAAGCAACTTATTGAAAAATATCGAGAAAATAAAATCGACTTTTCCGAGGTAACAACCTTTAACCTTGATGAGTATTTTGGCCTTCGGCCTGAACATCCACAAAGTTACCGCTCATTCATGCAAGAATATTTTTTTTCGCAAATTAATATTCCGAGTAGCCAAACATTTGTGCCAAATGGCCTTACGAGTGATGTAGAAAACTATGGGGCAAAATATGAAGCACAAATTGACTCAGCAGGAGGGATTGATCTTCAAATTTTAGGCATCGGACGTGACGGCCATATTGGGTTTAACGAGCCCGGGTCCTCTCTTGGAAGTCTTACCCGCGTTAAGGCGCTCACTTCAGAAACGATCTCTGACAATGCCCGTTTTTTTAACACCAAAGAACAGGTTCCTCACCTCGCCATTACGATGGGGGTTGGCTCCATTCTCAAGGCGAAAACCTGCCTTTTACTTGCCTTTGGCAGTGCTAAATCAAAAGCGGTTATGGAAATGATCGAAGGCCCTATCACCTCTCAGGTAACTGCCTCAGCTTTACAACTACATCCTCAGACAGTCGTTTTTCTTGATGAGGAGGCGGCTGAAAAATTGGCCCGAAAAAAATATTATCACGAAGCTGAAGCGGCCCAAAAACAGCTAGAAATCTTTTCCTCGGACAATACCCCCCTCCCTTAATTTGAGTATTCCATGTTAAAAAATTCAAAGGCTCCTTTTTACATTTTCACAATTTAACCACTAACCAAGTAAACTAAATCTATGCGACGTGCGGGCATTATTACAACGACTTCTGACGATGCCGACCTCTTTATTGACTACCTTTATTCGGTCGACATTAAGGCGCAATCAGAGCGATACAAAAATGGTTACGCGATTTGGATTTATGAAGAAGATCAACTCGACCAGGCACGTAAGGAGTTAACTATTTATCAAGAAAACTCTTATCTAGAAAAATTTAAGGCCGCCGAAAAGAATGGAGACAAT
>JALCBQ010000195.1 GCA_028066335.1 Pirellulaceae bacterium | reverse complement strand
TCGTAGAAGAGAAAAAGACCGACAAAGGTTAGTTTAAATGGATCATCAGGTGAATCTAAAGTTGCACCTGCAAGTCGATCAAGGTGCGAGTTTTTGGCAATGTTCATGTCGCCGTAGTGTTCAGTGAGCGAGTAGCTGTCACTTCGAAAAGAATTTCCACTATCGGAAAAGTTCTTCAGGAGAGCTTGTGCCTTCTCGTACTTTCCATAGGCAAGGTAGGCGAAAAACTGTTTCAGAAAGAGATCGGGATTACTAGGGTCAATTTTTAATGCCTTGCCATAATATTTTTGTGCGGTAGACCATTCTTGCTTCTGAAAATTGTCATCGGCAATTTGGAGGTTATTTTTAATGTTGGTGCGGTCAGCCTCGGTAAGGTTTGGTTTGTTTACGACCTGCTTACGTGACCCTTCCTTATTGTTAAAGAGATGGAGAGCCGATTCGAGCTCTTCTATTTGAGTCTCTTTAGGTTTGGGGGCAATGATGATATTGACATTCGGTTTGGGGGGCGTCACGAGAGGAGAGGTATAATAGCTTGTCAATGGCTGCACGTAGAGTGGGGAATAGTTCACCTGTGGGTAAGTGTAATACTGGCGTTGATAAACTGGGCCAAACGAAGAGTAACGGCGATAGTTATAATCGTTGTGGTAGGGCCAATTTAAAGAATGGTAGGTCGAGTAGTTGCGGCGAGGGTAGTCTTTGTAATAGTCAAAGCTAATGTTCCCGCTGCGGACCCCAAAATGGATACCGTTAGTTGTATAATTGATTCCCCGAAGGCTATTGCTCTTGTTGCCAACATGACGGTTATTAGTACTCCTGTTAGTACTCCGCTTATTAGTACTCCGTTGGTTGCTCCGCCTTTGGGCCGTTTGGGTTTGGACCTTTTTACGATTTTGAAAATGGTCTTTGACGATTTTGTTTCGTTTCTGGGCCGTCGTTTGGCCAAATACAAAACTTGGGGAAAGAATGATAACGACAAATAGGCCACAAGCGACCAGAAGAATAGTCACCTTGTTCATGGCGAACTCCTTAATTATCTGCTTTGAGAGCACAAAAATACCAATCCATCCCTACCGGCATTATCTAAAATTTTCAGGAAAAAAGCAAGTCCAGTGCGCAAAAAAGTCCCAAGGGCCGCCTGAAGCACAAGGAAACTTTGATAAGTTAAAGAGAAATCAACCGACAAGAGCGTGTTCGTTTCAGCATACCGAGAGTCGTTCTTTTAGACATTAGCCCTCGATTTTTCCTGTGATTTCAGCGGCACAGTTGTCGATCTTTATCCTGTATTGTTCCAGGGTATCTCGGTCACGAATAGTGACCGTTTGATCGGTGAGGGTTTGTCCGTCGATAGTAATACAATAGGGGGTTCCCGCTTCGTCTTGACGTCGATAACGTCGGCCGACAGCTCCTTTTTCGTCGTAAAAGACATTCATTTTCTTTTTGAGTGTTCGATAAAGCTCCTTGGCAATTTCAGGCATCCCATCTTTTTTAACAAGTGGAAAGATTGCCGCCTTTATCGGAGCAATTCGAGGATGGAATCGCATGACAGTACGGGTTTGAGGCTTTCCTTTTTCGTCAGGTTGGGTATCTTCGTCGTAGGCCTCACAGAGGAAGGCAAGGGTAGCCCGATCGGCACCGGCCGATGGCTCGATCACGTGTGGGAGGAATTTTTCGTTAGTGACTTCGTCTCGATAGGTTAGATCTTTACCACTACCGCGATGTCGTGGTTTACCATCTTCTCCTTTTTCAACCTCTAGAGGGTTTGAGTTTGGGTCTAGTTTTCCTTCCATATGGCTTCGCAAATCAAAATCACCACGGTGAGCAATTCCCTCTAGTTCACCATATTCACCCTCAGGGAGGAATGGAAAGGCGTACTCGATATCAGCTGTGCCCGTTGAATAGTGGCTTAACTCGTCGGCTTCGTGCTCTCGCATGATCAGACGCTCTTGGCTGAGCCCTAGCCTTTGGTACCAGGCAAACCGCCGTTGGCGCCAAAAAGCATACCAGTCGGCTGATTGGTCTGGATGGCAGAAAAACTCGATCTCCATTTGCTCAAATTCACGAGAGCGGAAGGTAAAATTCCGAGGGGTGATTTCGTTGCGAAAACTCTTACCGATTTGGGCAATACCAAAAGGGACACGGACACGAGAACTGTCGACGACATTTTTAAAATTAATAAATATCCCCTGAGCCGTTTCAGGTCGTAAAAAGGCGGTTCCTTCTTCGCCAGAAAGGGCACCGACGGTCGTCTTAAACATAAGATTGAACTCACGGGGCTCGGTCAATGTCCCGGCCTCTTTCGCGTGAGGTGCGACGATGTTCTCTTTTTGTGCAATGGTCGTTAGATTGACAATCCCTCCTTCGTAGGTGATTTTCTCACGGTGCTTACTTTTTAATTTAAAAAATTGGAGTGCCTTTTCCTCGATTTCTGCCTCGGCCGCGGCAGAGCTTTCCGTCGTTATGAAAACGGTTTGCTCGTTATAAGAGACGTACCTTCCAACAATCTGATCGTATCGGTATCTTTTTTTAGACTGACGGCAATCGACCATAAAGTCGTGGAAAAGATCATAGTGTCCTGAGGCTTTCCAAACCTGTGGATGGAGGATAATTGTGCTGTCGATACCAGTCATTTGAAATGGGGCAGGTGCCCCCGAAAGGGTCGAAAGGTCATCGTGGGCGCTTACCATATCCTGCCACCACGCATTCTTAATATTGCGTTTTAATTCGACTCCCAACGGGCCGTAATCCCAGAAACCATTTTGACCGCCATAGATTTCAGAAGATTGAAATAAAAACCCTCTTCTCTTGGCAAGAGAGACGAGTTTATCCATATCCATGGGCTTGCTTTTTTGAGTATTTGTTGCGTTGGTCATGATTTTGAGTCGGTTTGCAGTAGAGGTCGGGTATTTTTTGAAGAATAGGAGAAGATTTTAATTTAACACTCTCTCTTACTCCACGGCAAGCCTGCTGTTTGACCGAAGTGGTTTAAACCAACAAAAAAAGGACCTGTCACGAAGACAGATCCTAAGGAATTGTGTACGGC
>JALCBQ010000194.1 GCA_028066335.1 Pirellulaceae bacterium | reverse complement strand
GGCGTAGATAATATTGGTATTTGTCGGATGGATTGCAATCTCCAGATACTCTTCTTCTCGGGAGGGGTTGGGGAAATGTTTCCAAGTAATCCCTTCATCATGACTGACATGCAGCCCTTTAACCCAAGTGGAATTCTTTCCATGATCCCGACCAATAGTAGTACAGACCATGAGCAAATCACCCGCTTGATCACGAGCCACTAACGACCTTTTAAAATCCGTTAAGAAAATAGGATCGCCATTTTTGTCTTTTACCCTTGTCCAGTTTTGGCCTCTGTCTTCCGTTTTATAGTAATGGCCGAATTCACCAACATAATAAATTTTATTGAAATTATCGGGATCGACCATAATCTCACTATTGGAAATTCTCGCATCTACTTCAGGGATATTATCCGTAATACATTCCCAGTGTTTTCCCTGATCTTCGGTATACCAGATCCCATTGGCATCAGGAGCGGCATACATTCTATCACCGTCGTTGGGATCAAATTCGACGTCAACAACTCTTCCAACTGCTGGGGTAAGTGGTATGTCTTTCCATACACCCGGTTCTCGACGATTATCTTGAGCAAAAAGATTCGTACAGGCCAGTAGTGAAACGATTAAAAAGAGGTATCTCATTTTTAGTCCTTCTATTTTAGTAAGTTTAATTAGACAGGTTTGCCGAGCCAAGAACTGATCCATAAAGTAGTTTTTTTAAAATTTTTTCATTAAAGTAGAGATGATAATGTCAAACTGGTTGCAAAGACACCGCTTGCAAAGACACTGCCAACTCTCTGATTGTTTTACAAGGCCTTCTATAATAAAGCATTGATAAGGTTAAGCGACGAATGACAGCGATTGTTTCAGTCGCCTACACCAAGTACTATCAGCCAAACGCCTTGTCTCGCTTTATGTCGTCTTGCTTTATGTCTTGCCACTCCGTCAACAAAGCGTCATAGCAGTCTCGCCACACAATGGCAGCGCACTGTCTTCTTGGAACCCGTTTTTAAAATCCCTTACAGCTTTCCAGAGGACTCCTTCCCCTTTTGTAGAGGACTTTCACGTCATTGTAGCAGAAAACATGAGAGCGTTCCAAACACATCTTACGAGATACATTAAAAAAAACAGCAGGAAAACCGTTGGAGATGTTCCCCAGAAAGCCAAGTGTGATTTGCAGGCAAAGACCAAGGAACCGCCACACCACCTGTGACGTTGTTGACCTCTCTCTTGCGGCAGTAAGAAATCCAAATACAGAAATCACAAAGCTTTAAGATGTTCAACGAAGTCGGTCACGTGGAGGGTCGCTCTCCCTAGGCAAACAGGTTTCCCTGCTATTACCTGCTATGACACTATTAGAGGCTTGTTCGACACGGCAGTCAATTCAAGTCTCTATACAGCATTTACAGGGAAGAATATCGTAGATTTTGATTATTCAGATTATTCAAACGATGTTTTTTGTGAGGAGAATGAACTATTGCCATGAAGGTGCAAAATGAATTTATGGGGAGATTTTTCTTGACGTCCTAACAGTAGGGATGGGGAAAATTGGCAGCGGTCCACGGTGCGTTTCTAGGGCTGGAAAAGCAGTAAGAGAAATAAGAATCCAGGGAGGCGCGGGACCTAATTTGCCTTGGAACAGATCCAACGAAATAGCTGCCGGAGGACCAATTAGGAACCCTACAGTTCATAGAATTAAAGTTACACCTAAAGCTATTTCTTTAATCGAGAATCAGCTGAAATTACAATTTGGATCACGCCGTAGTCCTTCTAACACTATAATGATTAATCGATTGTACCAGATCTCCAGTGACAAACTATCAGCAAGTTTAATCGATTTGCTTTACTATTTTCATGAACTAAGAGAGATAGTAAGGTACAGGAGATTAGGGTATGGTTTTAGTCGTATACCGAGTAAACTCAGTCAAGATGTTTGGCTTCAGGTACATACTGCAACCCTTCTTGATTATGATTTACCAACAAAGTTTGGGGAAAGTATTCTGTATCAATACATTGCAAAAGCCCGAAAACTGATATTTAATTAAGGTTTAATGATGAATTTTATTCAGTTTATTGGAACGAAATAATGGAACCCCGAGAGCAAAAAGCTGGCGATCCAAAGTGGACTAACTATGATTTTGGATTTCGTCAAGCAGATGGATCGTTTATTCATGCCAATAGGCGTGGATCGCCGATGAAGGTAAAAATCGATCCTACGAGCAAGGAGTTTGCCCAACGACTCAACGATTTTACCACGACACTTTACTGTGTTATCTGTGCGCCTTGCTAGAGGGGCTTAAGAAAGCCTCCAAAGCACTAAACGAAATAATTTACAGAGCCTCTAAAGCTCTCAAAGAAAGGTAATGAAAATGAGTAAAAAATGTTGGGACAAAAGTGAGCCCTTTTTTAAGACATCAATTACACTGTTTTTGACCTTGCTGGTCGTTATTTCTCTCTCAGGTTGTGGGGAGAAAAAAACCACGTCAGAAAAAGAGGTGAAAGAAACCAAAGTGAACGACGTTCAAGACTCTCTCGAAGATCAATATCGTGCCGCAGGTTTTCAAGTAGAAGGAGCGACCCATATTAACGATGTTCATCGCCTTGTTTACTATGGGAATGCGATGGTAGACTTCACCGCTGAAGATGCTTTTGTTGTGGCAGTCATTGATACTCATCCAGAGGATGCAAGTGCCTTCCGACTATACACTCCTGGAAAACACAAAGATGGAGGAATATTGTGGAGAGATATGCCGGTCGAGGAGGTAGAAAAAAGTTGCGTGAAAAGGGGGAGGATCAAATGCTTGCGGTAAGGTTGCACTGTAAAATTAACCCCCCCAAGAACGGACCAAGTCCCGCAACCTACTTCCCCATATGGGGTATTGCCTACGATAGTTCCAGTGTAGAGCTTAAGCTGATTAAAAAAATCCTTTTTCCTCCAATTCCTGAATATCCAAGGAAGTAATCCACAACAAAAAAGAGACAGGAAAAACAAGGACTTCATTTTTACAGAGCCTCTAAAACTCTTGTTGATAATTTGAGAAACTCGCAATCATTGAGAGAAGTAGCACCTTTGGTCCTTTCTAAGTTTTTTTATAAG
>JALCBQ010000193.1 GCA_028066335.1 Pirellulaceae bacterium | reverse complement strand
GCCCATAAATATTCTTACCCTGCACTCTACAGCAGGGATTTTTTTCGCGGAAAATCAAGATAAACACCACTATAGGTGTACTACATGGAAACGGATACAGCAGGGGAGCAATGACCAACGGCAGGGAGGCAGTTAAGCCAAACAAAACACTAGGATGGTTCTACGATTATTGGCAAGCTCTTGCTTCCACGCCATTCTCATCGTATCGGCCAAAGCAGCGGACAAGCGAAACGACAAGCTCATTCAGGCGATGCAAAATAAGTGATTTTGGACAGATATCTCCTTGTTCTCCATTCTAGCGTTTGGTAAATTGCTTTCTCGTCCCTTTTGAGTCAACCCTCCTATCGAAGACAGGTTGTATTCATCTTAAAATTCTTCTACTTCCGGGGCTAAATGACCGAATAAGAACCGATGTAGTTCTCTTTTAGAAGGAATTTAAAATGAGAAAAATAAACTCAAACGCAAAGATTACCGCTGTCGATCTTTTTTGCGGTGCAGGCGGCTTAACAAAAGGTCTTGAGAAGTCTGGGGTCAATGTCAAACTTGGAGTCGATGTCGATCATGCTTGTGAGTACCCCTATACGCAGAACAACCAAGCTGATTTTCTACTCAAGTCTGTCGACGATCTTAAATCTGAGGAAGTTAATAACGCGTTTGAAGGGGCGAAATTTAAGCTCCTCGCTGGTTGTGCCCCTTGTCAAACATTCTCTTCTTACAATCAAAAAGCTGACTCTTCAGATAAACGCTGGTGGCTCCTTCTGCAATTTTCACGTCTAATTCAAGAAGTTAAGCCCGAGCTAGTAACGATGGAAAACGTGCCGGGGCTTACCGAACAAGATGTCTTTAATCAGTTCGTTTCTGGACTTAAAGAGCAAGGCTATTACACCAGTTACCAAATCGTAAAATGTGACGATTACGGCTTGCCTCAGCACCGAAACAGGCTTGTACTTTTGGCGTCAAAATTAGGGCCTATAACCCTGCTTTCTCCTAAAGAGTTTAATCGAAAACCGAAGACTGTTAAGCAAGCAATCGGGCGATTACCTGAGATAGAAGCAGGAGAGATTCACGCTAAAGATTCTCTGCATCAATGTTCTAGCCTTTCTGAACTAAACTACAAGCGTATTGTTGCCTCAAAACAAGGCGGAACTTGGCGAGATTGGCCTAAGAAGCTTGTTGCAAAATGTCACCAAAAAAAGAGTGGAAAAACTTACCCGGGGGTATATGGCAGGATGAGTTGGGATAAACCTTCTCCAACTATAACCACTCAGTTTTTCGGCTTCGGAAACGGAAGGTTTGGCCATCCAGAGCAGAACCGAGCTATATCTTTACGAGAAGGTGCAATACTGCAAAGCTTTCCGAAAAGCTATAAGTTTTCTAAACCCGGGAAACCCATTGGTAAAAAAAATCTTGGTCGCATGATCGGGAATGCCGTCCCAGTGGTTTTAGGTGAAGTCATCGGGGAGAGTACTTTAAAGCACGTGGAAAACAATAATGAGCGAAAAACAGCCAAAATTTAAAATGAGCCTCAGCCTAAATGTCTTGAACCATTTAGGGATAAACCTGTATAGCAGCACCCCGGCAGTATTATCCGAAATTGTCGCAAACGCTTGGGATGCAGATGCCGAAGAAGTTGATATTCAGATTAACAACTCAAACGGAGAAGACCCTGAGATTATTGTTATTACTGATAATGGCAATGGCATGACCGAAGAAGACATCAACAAAAAATTTCTTCGAGTAGGGTACCAACGTAGGAAAGAAGAGAGTGAAGGCCTTTCTGAAAATAAAAAGCGAAAAGTCATGGGGCGAAAAGGGATTGGAAAATTGTCACTTCTTTCAATCGCAGATGTTATAGAAGTCCATTCAGTAAAGAACGAAATAAAATCCGGATTTATTCTGGATGTCAAAGAAATTAAAGATAAATTAAACGAGGAGAGCAACGATGACAAAACCTCTGAACTCCCCCTTCAAGAAATAGATAAAAGTAAAATTGAAATTAAAAAAGGGACTAGGATTATCCTCCGAGAGCTGAACAAAAAAGGCCAATTAGGATCAATAAGAAAGAACCTAGCGAGAAGATTCTCAAACTTAGATAGCTTTAAAATAAAAATTGATGGTAAGCCAATCTCTCACGAAGACCGGGAATATTTTAAGGATTTACAATATTTATGGGGGCTAGGAGATGGGTCAGAAAA
This sequence comes from Pirellulaceae bacterium, assembly GCA_028066335.1. Lineage (GTDB taxonomy): Bacteria > Planctomycetota > Planctomycetia > Pirellulales > Pirellulaceae > JALCBQ01. The sequence goes on along the minus strand of JALCBQ010000193.1, from coordinate 992 downwards.
GGCTTTAAAATGTGCTAAAAAAGCGGAGAAAATAATGAGCCTTGAAAACACCTTTGAAATTGACGGGAGTAATGTCGAAATCACTGGGTGGGTAGGTACATTCAAAGAATCAGGAGCTACTAAGGGCTCAGACTCTGAAGATCTGAATACAATATCACTTTTTGTAAGGGGTAAGCTGGCTCAAGATGATATCCTTAGCGAGTTAGGGAATAACACTATTGCTGCGACATACATAATTGGTGAGATTCATGCAGATTTTCTTGATGAAGACGACCAAGATGATATTGCTACTAGCAGCCGGCAAAAAATCAGCGAAAATGCCTCGCGGTACCAAGGGCTCAAAAAGTTTCTCAAAACGTCAGTGAGTAGAGTCAGTAGTGAATGGGGGAGCAATAGAGGTAAAGCCGGCTTAGAAAAAGCGAGAGAAAACCTTGCAATAAAAGAGTGGTTTGAAAAAATCGGGCCGGATCGTAAGAAAATTGCTGAATCACTTTTTGGTCAGATTAACCGGATTAAAATTGCTGAAGAAGACAAACCTAGCTTTTACGCATATGCTGTTTTAGCAATTGAAAATTTAGTGCACCGTGAGTTACTTTCGAGTTTGGAAGACTTGTCGCCAGAGAGCCTCAAAAATTTAGCCCAAATATTTCAGAACATCGACTTGCTTGAGGCTACAGCATACTACGATATAGCGAAAGAGCGACTTGAAGTTATCAATGTGTTAAACAAATCAGTTGATGAAAATGCGTTAGAAAACGTGATCCAACATCATTTATTCCAGCATCTTTGGCTTCTAGATCCTTCTTGGGAGCGGGCCACTGACGGTTCCGCCGAAATAGAAAAAAAATTAAAAGACCTTTGGGAAAAGGACGTTTCTAGTTTATCTAAAGAAGAGAAGTTAGCCCGGGTGGATATAGCTTACAAAAAGGTGTCTGGGGCTCACGTTATTGTGGAGCTTAAACGCCCTAGTGAAAAGCCTAATGTATATGATC
>JALCBQ010000011.1:16243-39042 GCA_028066335.1 Pirellulaceae bacterium | reverse complement strand
ACTGGCTGCGTTCCCGCCATTTTGCAGAACCGAGCCGTCACCAAAGTCTCCAAAAGTTGTCATCCAAGCGATGCTAGTGCAATCGTTTAGCTGCCACGAGACACCACCAATAAAGGTCGAACCATCTCCATGGTTATCAAAACCACTATCCCAGCCCATAGACCAACCACCGTAAAGGGTAATATCGTCTGCATAAGCGTACTCGGCCAAGAAACCAGTATGGGTAAAAGGCTCGCCATAATACATGGTGTAAGCATGTGAGTAGAAAAAGTTATCCGGAGCCTGGACGACTTCGTTCCCAATTAAGGTATAAAAGTGACCAAACTTGACCTTGAGGTCGTTATAACCATACTCAAAATAGATTTGTGGAATCGCTGATCCATATTGGCCACCAGTGTTCCAGTCAAAATCCCAACCTTGGTCGCCAAAGGCTTGGGTATCTGGTCCATCAGCACCAAAAACATAATCAATTCGAAAACCCCAATCGGTACCACAACCACCAGTATCTACGGCCTTTTCGGCATAAATCCAGAGCTGATTGAGCATGAACTCACTATGGGTATTGTTAAAGCCCATAGGGGAGTTCCCATTAATGTTTGTATTACCATGTGCATTCCAGGTAATACCGGCGCTAACCCAACCACCAACTTCAATTCCATGGCAGGTTTTGCCTTCAAATAATTTCCATTCGGTGCAAGGATCCCAACAGCCACGGCGATTACCACAACCATCACAAGAGGTCAAATCGAGGATTTCGATCACTTCCCCTTCGGCAAGATTATTTTGGCCCGAAACTGGCACAGCAGCAGCGGCGCCTTGTGTTTCCAGCTGGTAGTAGTCGGCACTGATTGGGTCGACGACGAGTTGGCTGGAATCTTGAGCGAAAACGGTAGTCACTGTCAGCAGGGAAGCCAGGGCAGCTCCGAGTGCCCATTGGATTCGTTTCATAATTTCTGTTCTCCCCCCAGAAAACAAACAAGGTTAGACCTTGTCAAGACAAGAAAATGTGTGCTTTAACACGCTAAGTTAGAATACTTCTTTTGAAAATATCATCGCCCGTAATGTGGCGAAAAGACAATTTGCTAGGTTCCTTTATCGGGCCTAAAATTGAGAAAAAACCTTTGATTTTTCTAAAGAATTCGTAACTTGTCTCTAATTTTTTTCGTTTTCTGCGAAAGATTGCCGGTTTTGTCTATCGTCCTGCAAGAACCGGTAAACCTACTGTTCGCCTCTTATTTTCTGGCATTTTACCGACTTAACCACGCATAAATCATCAGCGATGGCTCATCAAACCAAAATTCTAGAACACTCGTTAAAAAAAGAGTCGCTAAAGAAAAAGGAACACGAAGGTTCCCTTTTTAGAGTCGGTTGATAGACCAGCTGCGTACTGGAACTATCACGGAAAGCCCGAAAGCCTAGGTTTATTTACCAGCGATTTCTTCAAAGAGGGCATCGACAAATTCATTCGATTGAAAGACCAAAAGGTCTCGGTTCCCCTCGCCGACTCCGATATACTTCACCGGCAAGTTAAATTGTTGGCGGATCGGAACAACGACGCCTCCCTTGGCCGAACCGTCAAGCTTAGTAAGAACAATCCCTGTACACTCGGCTGCATCAGAAAAACCTTTTGCCTGGCTAATAGCATTTTGTCCCGCAGTAGCGTCAAGCACGAGTAAAACTTCGTGAGGAGCGACCTCGATCTGCTTGCCAATGACCCGATGAATTTTGTTAAGCTCTTCCATTAAATTCGTTTGAGTCTGAAGGCGACCAGCCGTATCAATAATACAAACATCAGCCTCAGTTTCGATCGCTTTGGCGACCGCTCCATAGGCGACACTTGCCGGATCGGCCCCCTCTTTTCCCTTGACGATATCACAACCGGCCCGATCGGCCCAAATTGTAAGTTGCTCGACAGCGGCTGCGCGGAAAGTGTCACCAGCGCCAAGGACGACCTTCTTCCCCCGATCAATAAACATCTGGCTCAACTTAGCAATCGAAGTCGTCTTTCCCGAACCATTGACACCGACGACCAATATCACAGTCGGCCCCTCGGAAACGAGCTCGATTGGCGTCTCAGGCTGTTCGAGTAATATTTTTAACTCTTCACGAACAACCCCGAGAAGCTCCTCCATCTCTACCACCCGACCACGAAAATCCTTTCGCAATCGATTACGTATTGTGTTTGCCGGCCCGGCTCCCATATCCGTTTTAACCAAAATCGCAAACAGTTCGGACAAAAATTCGTCATCGATAAGACGACCTTCTTTTTTGAAAAGATCACGAAGGTCGGTATTAAGAACATTGGCTGTCTTTTTCAGGCCAGCACGAACACGAGAAAAAAACCCTTTTTTCGGCTCCTGTGCGGCATCTCTCTCAACTTGTCCTGCCATTTTTTGAGGGACTTCGGCCTCCTCTGCTCGCTGGCTCTCGGCCTCTTCCTCACGCTCCTCAGTGCTCGCTCCGATCAACTCAGACATCCCCTCCCCTTTTTCAAGGATTTCTTCCAATGTCTCTTTTTCCCCTTTAGATAACGGAGGGCCTGAAGAGGTTTCGGACTCTCGCTCGTTGATCGTCTGATCCTGTGAGGTCTCCGCCTCTGAATTTTCTTTAGCACCAAAAAACCGTTTGAAAACACCCATAACAACCCTTTTATCGCTTGCTAGCTTTGTACGATTCGTTGCTTCCAAAAAGAGGAACTCTTCTTTTTATACGTTACAAAATATTTTATGAGGCAGAACCCGAATCTTGAAATATCTTGTCGACGACGCCGTTGACAAATTGGCTCGACTGGCTGGTACCATACTCCTTTGCTAATTCGAGAGCTTCATTGATCGCTACTCGACCCGGAGTATCACTATACTCAATTTCATAGGTCGCTATCCTTAAGATGTTCCGATCAATAACTGCCATACGGGTTATTGACCAATTGGAAGCATGTTTCATAAGGTGGGCATCGATCGCCTCTTTGTGTTGTTCAATCCCTTCAAGGAGTCCTTTTGCAAAGGTGACAACCGACTGATTTTCGGCAAGCTCAAGTTGAACCAACAACTCGTGCAACGTCTGGTCGCTCTGAGGATTCAAATCTTGTTGATACAAAACTTGTAGAACCGCCTCTCGGCCAACACTACGGAGTGATTTTTTTTTGTCCATTCGGTTCCTGCTAAATATTTTCTCAAATAAAGCTGCGTTGTTTCTATGCTTGCCTAGGGCTCTGCTCTCAAGGTTTTGTGGGGCATCAGGTTTTGGGACGAGCTACCTAGTCGATTTTTTCTAGAAGTTGCATCATTTCCAAGGCACACAGAGCACAGTCAACTCCCTTGTTACCAACATTACCACCCGATCGATGAATCGCCTGCTCCATACTGTTGCAGGTCAGTAACCCAAAAACAACAGGTATCCCTGAATCGAGAGAGATCTGACCGAGTGAGAGACTCACCTGGCGGTTAATATGTTCGTCGTGAGTCGTCTCACCCTTAACGACTGCACCAAGACAAACAATTGCCCCATATTTTGGCTTACCATCTACCTTTAGAACTGAGAGCCGCCTCGCTATAAGGGAAAGCTCCCAAGCACCCGGAACGTGGAAAACATCGATTTTTTCGTCAGGAAAACCTTTGTCTACAAAAGTCTCTACAGCCCCTGTAAGAAGGTTTTCGGTTATAACTTGGTTAAATCGAGAGACGACGATCCCCACCCTGCCAGAGACGAAAAGTGGTTCTTCGGTACCTTCAAAAATATTTGGCATACGACAAGGCAACCCTTAAGAGAAACTCATAAAAATCTCGGTAAATCGGCTTGGTTTATGCCAGCCGTTGCGTCTTTATCTTAGAGCCTTTAGCCAAATCGAAAAGTACCTAAGATCAAACCAGTAGAAGTTTTTCAAGAGCCGTCTCTTAAAGAATACCTTCAAGGAATATAAGGCCCATTTGTACCTGCTAAGGTCCCTGTTTGTATCTGTCAGGTATTAAGGCCCATTAAAAAATCAGCATTTGTTTTCGATTTTTCAAGCCGGCCAACCAGACGGTCCATCGCTTCGGAACAGCTCAAATCACCAAAAACGCGCCGAAGCATACAAATTCGTCGATATTCCTCTGCATCCATGAGCATCTCTTCTTTTCGTGTACCACTCCGATTAATATCGATAGCCGGCCAAATGCGCTTGTCAACAAGGGTTCGATCGAGGACAATTTCAAGATTCCCCGTCCCCTTAAACTCTTCAAAAATGACGTCGTCCATTTTGCTCCCTGTTTCAACCAAGGCGGTCGCCAGAATGGTCAACGACCCCCCCTCCTCCACTTTTCGAGCTGAACCAAAAAATCGTTTTGGATGTTGCAACGCCGAAGCCTCAAGCCCTCCCGAGAGTAGTTTTCCACTAGTCGGAACCTCTGAATTGTAGGCACGTGCCAAACGGGTAATACTGTCTAGAAAGAGGACAACATCACGGCCACACTCGACCATTCGTTTTGCTTTTTCAAGGATCATTTCAGAGACCTGAATATGACGAGAAGGTGGCTCGTCAAAGGTCGAGCTAACGACTTCGCAGTTGGGACCTTTGACCTCCCGCTCCATATCAGTTACTTCTTCTGGTCGTTCATCAATCAAAAGGATAATGACATAGGCTTCGGGAAAGTTTGCCAAAACAGCCCTGGCCATTTTCTGCATTAAGATCGTTTTCCCAGCGCGGGGAGGACTTACGATCAAGCCACGCTGTCCAAACCCGATTGGAGTCATCATGTCGATCACTCGTGTACTGATCTCTGCCGAATCGTGTTCCATGTGGATCCGTTCACGGGGATGAAGAGGGGTCAGATCATCGAAAGAGAGACGCTTCGACGCAATGTTCGGATCTTGGTAATCGATCGCTTCGACACGCAAAAGGGCAAAGTAACGTTCATTTTCCTTCGGTGGGCGAATCTGCCCCGATACGGTCATACCGGTACTGAGGCCAAAACGACGGATTTGGCTTGGTGAAACATAAATATCGTCAGGGCACGAAAGGTAGTGATAATCGACCGAACGCAAAAAACCAAAACCATCGGGCAATATTTCGAGCGTCCCTTCCCCAAACATAAGGCCATTATTGCTGACACGAGCTTTTAAAATTCGGTAAATAAGCTCCTGTTTTTTAAGGTCTTTTTCTAATTCGATTTTTTCAGAGTTAGCTATCCTCAAAAGCTCGGCCATGTCCATTTGTTGCAGCGAAGCGGCATGAATTTCACCCCCAGATTTTGGTTTTTCGTCAGGATTGAATGTTTTATTGGGGCGACCAACATGGCCTTTTTCACTGACAACTTCTTCTGCAAGGGAAAGGGGTTCTCGACTGCGAGAATTGTTTCCCTGGAAACGGCTCGAATTTTTAACTGCGCTTCCGCGGTCAGCCCGGGTGCTTGGCTCTCGGTTATTACCGTTGCCACCCGTTTGCTCGCCAACTTTTTTCTTCGGAGAGTCATCCGCTGGTGCCGGACGTTTATTAGCCTCATTCATAACAAGAAGGCTCCATCAAGTTGTGCGCAAGAACTGCACACGAAAAGGTAGGAAAGGGTCTCTGTTCTCTGTTGTTCTCTGTCCGCCTTTGCTAGTTGCAAAGAAAGTGACTCCTACAGAGTTGTTATTCTCTGTGAGGATTTTTTACGCCTGTTCCTACCTTTCTACCGATAGATCGCTAGCCTTTATAACGACCAACAAAATGTATGCTCGACATGCCCCTAAGAGGTAGGGAGATCAATACAATGACCAAATCATCTGGTCCATCAATCAATCCGGCACACAAAAAATGTGGAGAGGAGGAGGGAAAAGGAATGAGTGAAATAGGAATCGAAGATAAACAAACGATAGGAAGTTCAAGGTAGGCTCACCAAAGAAGACCGGTCCCATCAAGCTACTAAATCAACGACAGCACCCGAAGATCAAGCTTGCAAAAACGACGATCAACTTTGGAGATAGAACTTAGTTTAACACAATTCCTTAGAGAATGCGATAAAAAACTCAGATGTCAATACAGAGAAAGTAGAGCTTAAAAAAACAGCACTCCCGTTATAAAACACCTCTTTATTTAGCTGTCACTCTCTCCCAGAGAGTTTTGGCACTTTCGTTTAAATCTCTGAGGCTTCCCCCCCCATCAGCGATAAATGTAGCGATCCTTTTCTTTTCTTCTAGAGGGGCCTGCTGTGCCTCTCGTCGTGTTAACTCGTATTGATCCCACCCCCTGACCCTACTGCGCTGCCGCCGATCTTCTAACGGTGTCTCGATAAAGACAATTTCGTCACAACCGATCTTTTGATCGTTTTCGTGAGGAACCTTTTCATCGCCGATACGACACCAGCCGACCTCTAAAAGAAGTGGTACGTCTAAAACGACGACTTCGATCCCTGCTGCTGCATACTCGGCGATTTTCTTATCGATCTCCTCTTTCACCAAAGGATGGAGTATCGTTTCAAGTTCAGCAAGGCGATCCGAATCATTAAAAACCGAGGCCGCCAACTTCTTCCGGTCGATTTCCCCCTCTTGATTGAGAATTTTGGTTCCCCATTTTTGGACAACTGCTTCTAGGACATCTTTTTTCTCTAGTTGAGCGTGGGCAATTTTGTCTGCCGAAAGAATGCGCGCCCCAAGCTCCCCGAGGGCTTCACAGAAACGACTCTTTCCCGAGGCGATCCCTCCCAATACACCGATTATTTTCATCTTCTTTCTCTTATAATTCTCTCTCTTCCAACCCAAATGTGATCGACGATACCATCGACAACGACCTATCCCTATAAATCGCCATGTGACATAGACCAGTGCTACTCACAGTCGGCCCAGTTCTTGCCGACCTTAATATCAACTTTTAGGGGGACACTCAGCTTACCAATCATCTTTGCCTTTTCGACCTGGATCATATTTTTCTCAACAAGGCCACTTAAGGCAGGCAGTTCAATAATTGGAGATTCAAAAAGCAGCTCGTCGTGTATTTGTAAAAGCATGTTGGCATGGAGGTCGCTGTTACTGAGGGCACTATGAACATCTAACATTGCTTGCTTAATAATATCGGCCGCCGAGCCTTGGATAACAGTGTTAATTGCCGTCCGCTCTGCCATGTTCTTCTGAGGTGACTTTCGAAATACGGCTGGCTCACGCACTCCTGCAATTTCACGTTTTCTGCCTGTGATGGTCGTCACAAAGCCTTGTTCACGACATTCGACCAGAACCTGGTCCATAAAGGCCTCGACTCTCGGATACGTATCAAAATAGGCCTCAATAAAATCGGCCGCCTCACCCTGAGAAATATCGAGCCCTTTTGCCAGCCCAAAGGCACTTTGTCCATAAATAATTCCAAAATTCACCGCCTTGGCATTTCGGCGCATCTCTTTGGTAACCTCTTCTAGCTCGACCTTGTAGACTTCACTGGCAACACGTGCGTGAATATCTTCATCGTTGGCAAAGGCTTTTTGCAACGCTTCATCACCACAGAAATGTGCCAATACACGAAGTTCAATTTGAGAATAGTCGGCCGAGAGAAGCTGCCAATCGTCACTACCGGGCAAAAAAGCACGCCGTATTTCTCGCCCTTCTTCGGTTCGAATCGGTATATTTTGCAAGTTAGGATCGTTCGAACTCAGGCGACCAGTCGCCGCAACGACTTGATTGAACGAGGTATGGACCCGCCTTGTTTCAGGATGAATGAGTTTGGGCAGGGAATCAAGATAGGTACTTTTTAACTTGGCAAGTTGACGATACTCAATAATTTTCCGTGGGAGATCGTGTTGTTTGGCCAACTGCTCTAACACTTCGGCATCGGTTGAGGCCCCCGTTTTCGTCTTCTTGATGACAGGTAAACCGAGCTCATCAAAAAGGACGACCTGAAGCTGTTTTGGCGAAGCAATATTAAAGTTTTTATGAGCGAGTTGGTAAATCTCTTGTTCGAGAACTTCGAGCTTCCCTTCGTAGAGTGTCGATTGTTTCTTTAAGAGGGCGGCATCTAGGTGAATCCCATTATGCTCAAGCTCAATCAAAACCTCAATCAATGGCATCTCCAATTTTTCAAAGAGTGGCTCAAGCCCTTCTTTGGCAAGGCGATCGGCCAAAATCGGACGTAACCGCTGTGGGATGTCGGCATCTTCAGCCGCATAGTAGGCGACCTTGTCGACAGGGACGAGGTCCATGCTGATCTCATTTTTCCCCTTGCCAATGAGTTCCTCGATCTTGACCGGTTCATGGCCAAGATATCGAGAAGAGAGGGCGTTGAGGCCATGACTCTGCCGGCCTGCCTCCAAAAGGTAGCTCGCCAACATCGTATCGAAGGCTAGCCCTTGAACATCAACGTTATAGTTTTTTAAAACGACACAGTCGTATTTCAGATTCTGCCCCGTTTTCAGAACATTTGGATTTTCAAAAATAGGCTTTAGTTTTTCTAGAACTAGCTTGACTTCGAGAACTTTTTCACCAAGTGGTCCCTTTACTGGTATGTAGTATCCCTTCCCCTCTTCCCAACAAAACGAAAGACCGACAAGGTTGGCAAAACGGGGCAAAACCGAAGTCGTTTCGGTATCGAAGGAAAAGTTCTTTTGTTGTTTGAGATCGTTGTAGAAAGTCTCAAATTTTTCGGGAGTATCGATATTTTGGTAGTTGGCCTGCCAAAGAGGTGGCCCACCACCGTCGCCAAGCTTGGAAACTTCTTCTTTGAATTGATGAAAGCCGTAGTTGTATTCATCAAAAATCTCGACCAAAGATACCGTATCAAAGTTCCCAAACTCTGCTTGCTCCCAATCGATGGCCATTCCTAAATCGCTCTCTAGGCGAACCAATTTTTTACTAATGAGAGCCTGATCTTTGTATTCAACCAGATTCCCTAGTTTTTTCGGAATTTTTTTGCCCGATGCTTTGAGACGATCGACCTCATTCTGGGCGTAAAACAAAATTTCGTCTAAGGTCCCATGTTCCAAAATGAGCTCTTTAGCCATTTTAGGACCGATCAAAGGGACCCCTTGAATACAATCTGCTTTATCACCGACGAGGGCCTGATAGTCGATTACCTGTTCAGGAGTAATTCCCCAACTCTCCAGCAGCTCATTTGCTGTGTAGTCGAGGTCTTTATAAATGTCATAGATAGCTATTTTTTCGGTAATGAGCTGCCGGCAATCTTTATCACCAGTGACTAAATACCCACTACCCCCTTCAGCACTAATCTCTTTGGCTAAAAAGGCCAGGATATCATCGGCTTCGTATCCCTCTTTTTCCAATACCAATATATCAAAAGCTTTTAGTACACGCTTTATTTCAGGTATCTGCAGTCGTAAATCGGCCGGCATTTCGGCACGGTCGGCTTTATAACCAGTTTCGAACTCATGACGAAAGGTCTTACCGGGTGAGTCGAAAGCACAAATGAGGTAATCAGGATTCCTTTTTTTACGTAAGCTTAAAATCGCACGGACAAAGCCCATAATCGCCCCGGTCGGCAACCCCTTCGGAGAGACAAAGGCCGCCTGGTGCATCCCATGAAATTCTCGAAAAATCAGTGAAAACGCGTCAAGAACATAGACCGTTTTGTCACGAAGTCGCATAGGGTTCGGTTCCAATGGGGACATTTCAGTATTTCATAATGTTTTAAAAAGCTTAAATGAATGAACGATAGGTCGTTCGTTGTATGGCTGCCCATCCCGTTTGTCAACGGTTTTGCGACGACAAAAAGAAACAAAAGGGCCAGTAGCTTAGCCAATGAGGAAAAACTGTTCTCGTGGCAACGGGTGGCAACAATTCTCTATAAAATTTCGGGAGAATCACCTAAAAAAGGAAGAAATTCTGGTTTTTTTCGATACCGCCAATTACAATGAGCGTTCGCGAACTTCTGCAGCAGGGGTGCGCCGTAGGACTGAATGGTCCACCAAAAACCCCGCAAAAGCTGTGAGAAAAGGTAACAGGGAGATCGAAGGGCTCAAGAGGAGACGAAAAATCGTTCGTTTGTGCATCGGTTGACCTTTTGCAACACTCCCCTTTTCCAAAAAACAACAGAGGTCGACGAAAAACAACACTGATTGTTGCTTTTTGCGACAGTCAGCAAGTGTTCCAGACTAGATTTTGTCCCTTCTGGTTCGTGCCAAAATAGGGGGAAAACGGCCCTTTGGATACCGGTAAACCTTGACGCCTGTCGAGGACAAAGAGAACCGACAAAAGACAAATAAGGCTATATACCAGCGATTTTTGTAAGTTCCTCCCATAATATCAATTTTAAAAGTTGGTCATCTCCAGTGGCCGCTAGGTAACAAACAAGCCCATTTTACTATAAGGCCCCAAGTAATGCCCTCATCACTTTGGCCTGCCCTTTGCTTTATCCAAACTACCGACCGTACAGAGAACAAAACAACTTGAGCATAACCCTTATCTGCCCTTACTAGATTAGCAGGTGTGCAAAAAACGGAGATTTTTAAGTATGCGTGAACATCAAGGCTTGCAAATTGGTTTAATCCTTTCCTTATTGTTAACAGTCGGCCTTTTGGTTTCGACGGTGCTTTGTGCCACCTGGTATTCCGGTGCAGCCGAGGAGTTAGCTAAAAAAAGTGCCTCACTGCGAGAAACCCAGCAGAGTAACGGTGACCTCGAAAACCTTCTTCTCCGCCTAAAGTATATGGCCGGTGATGAAACCGAGGCCGAAGGAAACATTGCTTCGCTCCGCAGCAATGGCAAGGGAGGCGAACACGATGTTGTGGAAAACCTCGAAAAGACATTCGATACCCAAATGCAACTATTCGGTAATGCAAATGCAACAGGGGCCAAAAATTTCCCAAAACTTGTTGCTCATCTTGAGGGACAGGTCACTAATTTGAAAAAATCGCTCTTTGAGTCACAGGCACGTGAAAAACAACTTGTCACAGACAAAACGAACCTTGAGAGTGCTCTCAAAGCAGAAATCGCTACGGCTCAAGCAGGACAAAAGCAGGCCAGCGACGATCTCAAAGAACAACGTGCCAATTTCAACACCGACCTTGCTGACTACGAAAAGAAGGCGACACTCTTTCAGGAGCAGGCTGTCGAAGCTGGTCAAAAAATGACGGCCCTTGTCCAGGCCCATAATGAGGTGATCCTGGAGAAAGATCAACAGATTACCGGACTTCAAAGCCGGAACTCAAGTCTTCAGAAAAAGCTGGATGAACTCGGGGGCAAGCCTGGCCTTATCATTCAACCCGATGCCCAAATCAGTTGGGTCAACGAACGAACCAAAACAGTATGGCTTAACGTCGGACGAGCAGATGGCCTGCAACGACAAATGTTGTTTAACGTCTACGACCAAAGTGTTAACAGTTTTATCGCCAACGAAAAGAAAGCAGTGATCGAGGTTACTAAAATTCTCGATGATCACAGCGCCGAAGCCCGCATTATCAACCTTACCTCATCAACTCAACCTATTATGGTCGGTGATATAACCCATACCCCAATTTGGGCGCCCGGACGCTTCCTACGTTTTGCAATTGTCGGCGAAGTCGATTTTGACAATGACGGCAACAGCGATCTCTCTACTCTTAAGAAGATAATTGAACTACATAACGGTAAAATCGATGTTGTCCTTCACTCCAATGGGGAACAGGAAGGGGCGATCTCGGTCGATACCAGCTACGTCCTTCGAGGCGATGTTGGCAAAGGGTCTGAAGGTTTTAGCTCAAAACTGATGGCACTAACCGAGGCAGCTAAAGACCAAGGGATTGAAAACCTTACCGTGAAACGGTTCCTTGAAAAAATCAGTTACCGTGGTGAGGAAAAAGCGACCGACCTTCGAACCCTTGTCGGTGACATTAAAATCAACTAACCGATTTTTCCTTTATCAGGAATACGAAAATCAATTTTTCATCTAACTGAATCTTTCTCCTTTTCCCTTTTTCTCTGTGCGGCAAAGGTAGATAAAAAAAGAGAGCTCTTGGGCTCTCTTTTTTTATGGGTGAAGACGAAACAAATTGGCGACCTATTGAGGCTATATCCTTTGAGTTGTCACCCCTCTTCCTGCTCGACCTGGTTTATTCGGTAGTTTGATAAATTTTTTGTTGTAAAAGCTCTATAACCCTTTTCTTACTTTTCCATTTGTCACTCGTCTGGGCGACGGCCAAACGATGAGGCTCTAAAAAGATCGATGCCGGTTGAGCCAATTGTGTTCCTTTGACAATCGAAAGGAGAACACTTTGCTCAGGTTTTGAAAGTTTGTGTGTTTTACAGAGCTCGTAAAAAAGGTAATCCTTACTACTAAAGTATTTCCGCAAACTTCGGCGGTAATAATAGCAGAGCCCCCAAATAACTAAGCCGAGAACAACAAGAATACAAAAAATCCAAAAGTAGGTACTCAACTGGCTGAGATGCTCATCCGGAGATTTTTTTTGTAAACCACCAGCCATCATTTCGAATCGGCTCTTCTGCGCCAATACCACTGTCGGTAACAAGCTGGCAATGATAACGCCTGTACCTATTTCAATGGCGTTTACCTTGGAAACAAAACCTCTTAATAGGGGCGCCACCCCCCCTTTTCCTCTTTTTCTCAGTCGTTTGTTCGTAACATCGGTACTAATATTCATCGTTTTACCCTTTGGTAGATCACTCTCATTTTGCTAACGACGTAAATTTTGGCAGTAGCATGTTTAGCCCATTTGACGACTAGCGATTTTTTGCAGACTTTTTTCGGCTGCTGCCTGGACGGTCGGGCTTGTATCGAAAAGTGCTGTTCGAAGTTCGGATTGCGCCTCAACATTACTTGAATCACCCAGCGAGCTAGCCGCCTCGGTCCGCACAAGATGGTCATCACTCTTTAACAAGGTGAGCACCTGTTCCTCAATCCAATCGACCGCATTGAGCAAGCGGGCCATCTCCATAGCACGAATCTGCCGGACGGTAACTGGTATTCCTATCTCTTGAACCAATTTGGTCTTTAATTCGGGGTCAGCTTTTTTAACCATCCTGGCCATTTGACCGAGTGACTTTTCATCGAGAAACTCATAGATTTCCTGGAATTTTTCAAACCGGAACTCGCACAATATCTCTTGAGCCGCCTGGCAAATTTTCACCTGTGGTGAATCCAAAAAAGAGAATAGCTTGATCATTGCCCCTGGCAGATTTCGCCAACGTAGTTGATGGATTACTGAAACGACTACGTGCTGGTCATCATCATCGAGCGCCTCAAGCACGACCGGATTCAGCGCTTTGGAAGGAAACTCTTTTATCGCTTCGGCGGCTGCTCGGCGGCCGGCAACACTACCGTTCTTTAAAAGATAAACCAATACTTCTTGAACCTGTTCCCGTGGCAAAGAGGTTAAGGCAACAACTGCCACAAGCTCACCTTGCTGATGGTCTTTTAGGTGGCTTATCCAAGAATTATCGTCGAGTAGCCAATCCATTCGGTCGATTTTTCGGAGGTTCGATCTCACCTCAAGGGTCATTCGACTCGATAATGAATCGAGTAAATAACTGGCAAACTTTTCATCACGCCGGTTTTTTATCAGGTCGAGCATCGGCGAAATAATATGAGGATCTTCTAGAAAGTTAACCAATAGATCAAAGATATAATCTTGTTGGCTCTCTCTTAGCTGCTCGCCAACCCACTGATGACAAGGATGTTGTTTCTCTCTTAAAATTTTTCGAAGAACGGGGTTTTCATACGTTGCCATAAGTAAAAACAGTTCAAGCAATGGTTTTTGACCATGTACTTCAAACTGATCGACACTTTTTTGCAGCGATACGATCGCTTTTCGAAAATAGTTATTCAATAAACGATTGTACTCTTTCCCTTTTCGTAATTTATCTGCGGGAGTATGAGGCTCTTTTTCCTTATTGGCCTCATCTTTTCGTTGCTTTTTTAGATCAAGCAACAAGTCTTGTAATAATTCAACTAACAGCTGCCGATGAGCCAGCCCCTTTCCTTCCAATGCATAGACTAAATCAGGAATCAATATGTGCTGCCGTAATTTTTGGGCAATACTGCATAGTTCTGCACAACGAGCTTCTGATTTTTCTTGTAGAATCATTTCACTCAAGGCCGGCAATGAGACCCCCGATTCGAATAGCTTTTCCCGCTCACAATCGTCCAAATCGTTCCACGCCTTAAGGATAATATGTTGTGCTTTGATATTGTTAGCTTGCTGAATCAAGACATTCAACACACCATGACGCACCTTCTCCTCAGGAGAGTCTAGAGCAGCCCGTAAAACCTCAAGGGCAGCCGGAGTGCGTGTTTTTGCCAAAAATGCAAGAGTAACTTCTAAACCGTTTGTCACGTCGACACCAAAGCTCTTCTAATATTTTTATCAGGACCTTACGTTGGCCCTCGGTGAAATAACCCGAGCACCAATAAGCCAGTAAACTGTAGGAAAACTATAGGATATTACAGAAGGGACTCTTACCAAAAGAAGGCGATTCCTACCCCCTTTCTAAAAGGGGTTCCTAAAAAAACGAGAAAACCGGTACAATCCCTTTTTAATATCCCTTTTTCCGGTAAAATAGCGTTCGACAAACGGGCACACCAGCCATTTGTTACTCTTAGGTCAGTACTCTCTTTATCCCATTCCCTCTTTTTCTGCTATCGTTATGAGTTCCAAACCAACTCCTCAAAAATCACAAGTTAGCAAAATCCTCGAAGAAGAGTACCTGCCTCTACGGGCCAAAATACTCGAACTTGGAGCTGCCCTCGACAGGCTTGAACTGGCTGACACCAACTTTTCAAAGAACCCCAAGGTACTCCAACTTCTTCAGGCGATCAAACTTCTCATTCCGGAGGGGTTATCAGAAGATACCAACGACGAGAGTTCCAACGGAAAAAATCTGCCAGATGGAAAAGCCCAAGCCAGACGTGCCGAAAAAATCCAACTTCATTTTTCTCGAATTTATAACGAATCGTGGCGAAAAGAGTACGACATTTAACCAGACCTCTTCCCACCTCACCTTCCACTTGTTGTCTCCCTTTACGAAACCTCTCTTAACCCGGCCTCCCTCTCACTTACGATTTTCCAAAGAAGGTCTTCTCCATGGACTATTTTGATCCTCATATCCATATGGTCTCTCGTACGACAGACGACTACGCCACCCTCGCACGAATGGGGTGTGTCGCTATGAGCGAACCTGCTTTTTGGGCCGGTTTTGACAGAGGGAGTGCTGATTCGTTTCGCGATTATTTCCGCCAACTCACAGAAACCGAGCCCCAGCGAGCTGCTCAATACGGAATCCAACATTTCACCTGGCTATGTATCAATGCCAAAGAGGCCGAAAATGTCGAACTCTCCCGAGAGGTGATCGCCATGATTCCTGAATTTCTTGAAAAATCGAACGTCTTGGGAATCGGAGAAATTGGCCTTAATAAAAATACAAAAAACGAGGCGATTATCTTTCTTGAACATTTAGAGCTAGCTATTGAGCATAACCAGCTGATCCTTATCCATACCCCTCATCTCGAAGATAAATATCAAGGGACCAAAATGATCCTAGATATGCTCTGCGATGACAAAAGGATCGAGCCTTCCCACGTTTTGATCGACCATGTCGAAGAACACACAATCGGCCCCGTTCTAGAAAAAGGGTTCTGGGCCGGCATGACCCTTTACCCAATTTCAAAATGTACCCCAAGCCGGGCCGTCGATATGATCGAGCGTTATGGGACTGACCGCCTAATGCCCAACTCGGCAGGTGATTGGGGCCCTTCAAAGCCGACAGCTATTCCTGACTTGATTTTTGAAATGAGGAAAAGGGGACACAGTGAAGCGACCATTCGAAAGGTCGTTTATGAAAACCCGATCGACTTCTTCTCTAAAAGTCCAAATTTCCATTTCACCCCACGTCATTAACTGGTTTTGGAGGTAGAATGAACAGTCCCGGGAACCAATAAAAAGCCGTCCTTCAAACCGGAAAGGCGAGTTGTAAAGACAACGGAGATTCACACGATACCTTTGCTCACTGAAACCTTTTAAGTATAACAGGCGACGATGAACGACCTCTCCTCCCTAGATGAAATACTAGAGACATTTGGATACCTTGACGAATGGGAAGAACGGTATCGGTATCTCATTGAACTCGGTACTGAGTTGGCCCCTCTTCCCCAAGAAGTCAAAACAGATGAATACAAAGTCGAAGGTTGTCTGAGTAATGTCTGGCTATTATGTCGATACGCAGATAAGGAGGGGAAACTCTACCTTGAGGCCGAATCTGATGCAGCAATCGTTCAGGGTCTCGTCGCCGTTCTTATGGCGACCTACAACGGGCAAAGCCCAGAATACATTTTAGATTTTGATTTTGAGAATCTTTTTCACAAGCTCGGTTTTGGCCAAAACCTAAGTCGCTCACGCTCAAACGGACTAAGAGCAATGATCAGCCATATCCATCAGTTTGCAGAACGATATCGACAAAAATAAAATGTATTTTAAATATCCAAGGCTCTTATCTGCCCATCTACGCGTAGTCAATCTTTAGGCCAAAAAATCGTAACAATACCACTTTTTTTGAAATGGCTGACCACTGAATTTGCCATCTGAAGAACCAAATAAAACAACCTATATCTCGCAGATGACTCGTATCTCCCTATCAAACATAGTTCACGCCTCCATCCTATTCTGTGATCCTTTGTGTGACAGTTTTAGCCTCTTTACCGTGAAAACGGCTAACAAAGGACTCATTTTTTCAAAGAAATCGCTCCATAATTGGTAAAAACAACCCCCTTTTTCTACCGATATCGGGCCGTAATATGCAGCCCTAAAGAACTATTTTAGCACTCCTTAACACCAAACTGGGCCAAAACGGCCGTTGCAATATCGGTGTCGGCGATTACCTTTCCTTGGAGAACCCCCGCTTTTGAGGTGACGCAAATACCTTGCTGCATTGGACTTACGGATGGAGCACCATGAGAACCCTTGACCAAAGTCGCATCGAGGGGTATCGAACGAGTTTTCGGGTCGAAATGGAGTTCGACCGGATCGTAACCTGGCTTTCGATGGATATCGACAGAGTGTGCGAAATCGGGCGCATCGTCTGATTCTAGCCACCAATAATAGGCTTGCCAGCTATTTTTCGTCGAAATAAGGACTAAATCGCCGCTATTTTCGTGACTCACACCATATCTGGTCTGTGCTGATTTGTCTAATATCTCCTCAATCCCCTCGATATTTTCAAAGGCCCTGATCACTTTTTTGATGACCTGAGGATCTGAATTTTTGACAAAAACGTGGGAAAACTGGTGATCAACCATCGCCCAAGCGGCCGAATTTTCGAAGTCCAAATGTTCCTTTTTATCAATTATTTCAACCGACAATAATCCCTCTTTACGAAGGACTTTATTCGGATAAGTCACATGATCAACTGGTACGATCGTATACTCGCTGGCCACTATCCACACCAGACTTTTATCACCGTAAACCCTTTTCATTCCAGCAATTAGGTCACCGATGATTGTGTCCATTTCGGTGATTGCCTGGTCGGCCTGGGGACTGTCGGGGCCATTTTTCTGGGCCGCGTAATCTAAATGGGTCAGGTAAATATAAAAGAACTGAGGCTTATATTTTTCGGCAGCCAAAACCGCGGAATCGGCGATCCACTGTGACGATTTGCTATTAGCCAATGGCCCCCAAAAATGTTGAAGAGGGAAATGGTCTAATTCCTCTTTAAGATCACCATATAACTCATATGGCTTGGTGTAACACCAAAGGGATTCACTACCATCTCGATTATGAATTGGTGCTGGCATACAAACATATTCTGCCTGGCACCCTTTGCTAAGCATGGGAAACCAGACCGCTGATTTGATATCGGGTCGGCTCCTTTTCAGAATATCCCATATCTGAGGAGCCAGAACCTTTTCGTTGTTTGCGGTCCACATCTCAACACGGTTTTCGTCTCGCCAAAAAAAACCATTGGCAACGACCCCATGTTCAGAAGGGAGTTTACCTGTAAGCATATTTGCTTGTACTGGCCAAGTTACAGCTGGAAAGCTAGGCACCAGTGTTGCTTGATCCCCCTTTTCAACAAGGGCCGAGAGGTTTGGCATCTTGGCCAAATCTTCTTCTCGAAGCCCTGGAATCGATAACAAAAAAAGAGGGCAAGTCACTAAGTCGTTTTCCACGGTCGGTTCTCTGTCCTATACTGAGGGTCTCCAGGGAACTCCCTAAAAACCTCTTTGTATATAGTGTTTTTGTAAAATTTATGTACGGTTAGGTACTGTAGACATACCGCCCTAACAATAACATTGGAATGAAAAAACTCAAGATACAAACAGCCGGAATCGGCCCACTAAAGGCTAACGCCAAAGAGGCGTAATAGAAAAGAAGGCTAAAAATCGCCTGCTTTACAGCAAGCTGAATATTACCAGGGTTCGGCGCCGTCCAAGCGACTAATAACCGTCGCAATACAGGTAGGCTAATAAAAAGAAGCAATATCGGCCACATCTGTTTGCCACCAACGTTCCCACCCTTTTCCCAAACCGTAAGAGGATACTCAATGCCAAGATAAGGGACAACACCCCACATAGCAATTCCAACCAACATAACAACACTAGAAACAACAAGACGGCTTGGGGTGTTTTCCTCGGTCTCCTGACGGGCTAAATAGGTTAGACCAACGACGTAAATCCCCATTCCCGAAGCGATCACAACTTCAGCCGGTGAAAAGCCGGCTAGGGGTCCTTGCCAGTCAGCGACCAACGAAACTCCTAGAAGCACATTTGCCATGCGGCAAAGCCCCATAAATAATGGTGCCCACAAAGTCTTTTTAAAAGTTTTGTCATAGAGCAATATCAATAAGGCCAATAGGGCAGCCACAACAGCGAGCCTCCAGCTAGCAAGCCCATCGCAAAAGGCAAAGCCGACAACAGCAGACAGAACAACGCCACCAATCAAAAGTCCCCCTCCAAAAATAAGAGCCTGCTGCAAAGAGATCTCTTCTAATGGTAATGGACGATTTGGGCGGCTTTTTAAATCTTGTTCAAAATCAAAATAGTCATTGAGAACCATCCCAGCTGAATAGAGCATCCCGGAAGCAACCATCAACAACATAAGGGAGGCCCAATGAGGAAAAAGAGCTGCCTCCTCTCCCAAAAACGCAGCAGCGAATAGGGCAGCGGCTAAAACTTCGGCCATCGCGGTAAAAACATTCGGAATTCGCATTAAACGTAAATAAGCCAACATTGCCGTTTTCCCGAAAGGTCTCACTGAAGATCACAAAATATTTTAGGAACACAGTAGAAAAAACGAAATAGAAACCGATCTAGCTACTTGATGACCGGTAGCTCCGTAGCGCCCACTGAAAAATCGCACGCGAAAGGGAAAGGCTTACCACAGCTGCACCGACCATAAAAATTGGCAAGTACCACTCAACATACCAAAGGCCTGGGTTCTCTTGGTGTCGAAATGGGGCAGCTAACATACGGGCGGGAACATTCACCACTAACAAAATAGGAACGACAAAAAGAAAGAGATACTGTAGCGGTAAGCCCCAAGCTCCCGAGTAAATTTCTTTAGGATAGCGAGAGAAATTTGTTATATAAAACCAAAAATCATAGAGGGTTTGATTCCGCCCGAGCCAAATGCTTGTCGCCGCCAAAATCATCATGAGGCTATACATCATAACGATCCCGAGCAAAACAAAAAGAGGGTACAAAAGGCAGATAATCGGTGAAAGGACGAGTGGATCGGTTTCTGCTGTCGTCATTTTCCATACGCTATAGCCAAGAAGGCCCAAGGCAAAAACAAAGTTCCCCAACGAGGACCAGCTGACTTTACGAAACGAGACCAAAAACTGGGTATCTATCGGCTTTAGTAGAACAAAGTCAAGGCCCCCAGTTCGAATAAGCTCGCTAAACTCTTGGGCGTTTGGCATAAAAAAGGCCTGTACAACACTGGTGATTAAAGTCGTCGTTGCCAAAAAACATAAGAATTCGGGAAAATGCCACCCTGAACCTTGCCCAATCTCTTCGGTATGTTGGTAGACCAATATATAGAAGCCCAAGTTCATAACGACCCATGAACTAGCGGCAATCAGCTCTAGCCAAAAATTATTGCGAAACGACATATCTCTTACGAGGCTGTTCCGTAAAAAGGCAAACCAAATATTCAGATACCGTTTTAGCCAATACATACGACGAAACTATTTTGAACCTTTAAAACTATTCGAAAATAAAGTCCCCACACCAAACAGTTAGCCACCAAAACCACTATACCTTTTTACACCAAAGTGGAACATAACACGGCTAAGAACCACAAAAAAAAGAAGCCATACTGCCTCAATCAGAAGTCCATAAACAAGTGCCCAACCTTGAATTTTCCCCAAGAAAATTGCCGGTGGATAATAGGCTAAATATTTTAGAGGTAGTAATTCGATAACCGTTTTAACACTTGTGGGCAAAATATCCAAAGGAAACATATGACCTGACAAGAAGAAACTCAGCAACATATAAATAAATAGCAGTGACCCAACTTCTAAAAACCAGAATCCAACCAACCCAATACAAGCTTCTAGGTAGTAACCGATTAAAAAACCCATGACTAACGATGCCAAAAATGCACCAAAGGTCAGCAGATCAGGAAAGGAACTAAAATAACCACGGCACAGGAAAAAGACAAATGCAAAGGGGAGCAAGGCGATCGCATAATAGGCGACCTTATGGGCTATCCTCCTTAAAAAAAGATACCCCAATAAATCGACCGGCTGAATAAGATATTTTTTAATTTCACCACTACGAATCTCGGCAGCGATCCCTGTTGCTAAACCTGGCATACTGGAAAACGCACGGGCAAGCATCGTCAACAAATAGTAGGCAACCATGTCAGTGTAACTATAGCCAAAAAGCTTCCCCTCTTCGGTCATCCCTGCACTAAAAATTGCACCCCATAAAAATATCTGGGTGACAATCGGCAAGAATCGCATGAGGGTACCAAGAGCAAAGTCACCCCGATAAGCAAGCCGCTCCTCAAGACTAATCTTGAAGATCATCCACCACACTTTGAAGCGATGGCCAATGGTATGAGAAATGGTCGTAGCGACAACAGTATTGCTCATAAAATATCCGCTCAAAAGGCGTTATTCGAACAATCATGCTTACAAACGTGATTGTTAAAGGCAAGAAACTAAAGGGAGTCTAAACCGATCAGCGAGAAGAAACGATCTCCTCATTCGGCTTATCGGTATCGCTTGGTTGACTCATGTGGGCAAAAACATTAGCAATTACCTCTTCGAGTGGTAACTCTTCAACGGTGATATCTTCGACCGTATAAAGATCCATGATCCGACTAATACATGCGGCGACTTTGTTTCGTTGTACCCTCAGCTTAACCCTGGGCAAATTGACCTCAAGGACTTCGCCCAGATCTTCAAGCCCGGTCGGCTGGTCATTTGTATCCAATGAAAGGGTTATCTCTTTCGTGCTGCTAAATTGGTCGATGATTTCACCAAGTGAACCATCGTATTTCAGCTGCCCCTGAGCGATCACAACGACCCGCTGGCAAAGCGCTGCAATATCCTTCATGTAATGGCTCGTCAACAAGATCGTGATCTTTCGCTCTTTTTGATAATACTTCAAAAAGTTCTGAATATTGTGTTGTGCAATCACATCGAGCCCGATCGTCGGCTCGTCTAGAAAGAGAATTTCTGGTGAATGGAGCAGAGCTGCCGTAAGTTCCATCTTCATCCTCTCACCAAGGGAAAGCTCTCGTACCGGTTGATCAAGGAGCTTTCCAATTTGTAAGAGATCCGATAATTCAGTGAGAGTGTAATTGAATTCTTTATTGTCAATCTGATAAATCTGCTGGTGTAGCCGAAATGACTCTCGTGCTGGCAAATCCCACCACAGCTGGTTCTTTTGCCCCATCACTAACGCAAAACGCCGCCGGTACTCATTTTTCCTCTCCCACGGGACATACCCCATAACATTCACTGAGCCCGAGGTCGGATTGATCACTCCCGAAAGGAGTTTAAGTGTCGTCGTTTTGCCCGCTCCATTGGGCCCTAAAAAGGCGACAAATTCCCCTTGTTCGACCTGCAAGTTTAAATCTTTAACCGCACAGACCTCTTTATATTCCCTACGAAACAACCCCGTTAATGAGCCCCAAAGCCCCTCTTTTTTTTGATGAACGTGGTAAGTCTTGTTCAGATCTTTTATTTCAATAATGCTCATAACTGGCCATTATAGAACTCTCTACCCCAGTCGACTAGAGCATAGGTTTAAGAAAGGCGATTTGCCAAGAATCTAAAATACTCTAAAATAACGCTCACTTAGACTTACGCCCCTTTTTAAAAATAGTTTTTCCCCAATGAATATCTCCAACGTTCGCATTGGCCTAGGACACGACACACACCGACTACAACCTGGGAACACGCTTGTTCTGGGTGGTCTAAAAATCCCGCATACTAAAGAGGCGCTCGGCCATAGTGACGCCGATGTTCTGCTCCATGCCCTCACAGACGCCCTCTTGGGTGGTGCCAGCTTGGGCGACATTGGCGAACTCTTTCCGGATAATGCCGCCGAAAATAAAGACCGCGACTCGGCCGAAATGCTTTTGATCGCTTACAATAAAGTGCTTCAAGCCGGGTGGAAAATCGGCAACCTCGACACGATTATCTTTGCTCAGAAGCCAAAGCTCAAAGAGTACAAACCCCTCATCCAAAAAAGAATCGCCGAAATCCTTGGGATTCAAATGGACCAAATCAATATCAAAGCCAAAACGGGTGAAAAAGTTGGCCCCGTCGGAAATGAAGAAGCAATCCAGGCCGAAGCAATCATATTGCTTATTCCAAAATAACCTTTACCTTTTGAAACAAGCCCTTTTATCGAGCTCTTTACTCGACTCTTTTCGGCTATACAGAAAAATTGTTTTTGCGTAGAA
>JALCBQ010000011.1:0-16233 GCA_028066335.1 Pirellulaceae bacterium | reverse complement strand
TGATTTCTCTATTCTCCATATAAATACCCTATTCCCCCTCTTTTAGTACACACCCCTACACCATGACCATCCAAATATACAACACCCTAAGTGGCCAAAAAGAACCATTCATTCCTGTTGTCGAGGGCAAAGTCGGGATTTACCTCTGTGGTCCAACTGTCTACGCTGAATCCCATATTGGCCATATGGTTGGCCCCGTAATTTTTGATGCCATTAAACGATACCTTTCGTACAGTGGTTATGATGTCACTTGGGTTGTAAATATCACAGATGTCGATGATAAACTCATTCATAAGGCAAATGAACGAGGCATTACTATGGAACAGGTCGCCCAAGAGATGATCGCAGATTATCTTGGCAACCTTCAGTCTCTCGGGGTTGATCAGATCGACCATATGCCAAAAGCGACCGACCATATCGACCATATCATTGATTTTATTCAAACACTTATAGACAAAGGGGCCGCCTACCCTTCCGAAGGGGATGTCTTCTTTGATGTTACCAAATGTCAAGATTACGGAAAGCTCAGCAATCGAAATCTTGACGATATGCGTGGCGAAGGGGGAGGAGCAGCGGGCAAAAAACGTTCACTTGCTGATTTTGCTCTCTGGAAAGGGGCAAAAGAAGGAGAACCTTCTTGGGAAAGCCCTTGGGGCAAGGGACGACCAGGATGGCATATCGAGTGCTCAGCGATGAGTCACGCCATTTTGGGGAAGACATTTGACATCCATGGTGGCGGCCTTGATCTCGCCTTTCCACACCATGAGAATGAAATCGCCCAAAGTGAAAGTTGCCACCATCAACCAATGGCCAAATATTGGATGCACAACGGCCTTATGCGAGCCGAAAGTGCTGGCAAAGTCGGCGGTAAAAGTGACCGAACCGACGAAGCGACAGATGAAGAAAAAGTCAAAGCCAAAATTAGCCGCAGTGCAGGAGCAGGAGGCCTTCACAAATTGATTGACGAACTCGGTGGTGAAAAATTACGTTTTTTCTTACTTCGTACGCACTACCGAAGTACGATCATTTTCGGCCAGGAAGCGGTTGCCGAAGCGGGCTCTTCTCTCGACACCTTTTACCATCTGTTTGAACGATTCGAGAGGATCACTAACCAAAATTTCTACGGCCTGCCGATTCAGGCAAAGCGAGAGACAAAAACCGAACACTCCCCTGCCCTTGCCTCGATTAACACGTTACGAAACCGGTACCTTCAACAAATGGATGACGATTTTAATACCGGCGGTGCTATCGGAAATCTCTTTGAGATTGTTAAACAACTCAACAAATTTGCCGACCAAAACCAGCTTGAAGAGACAGATTCCCCCCAACCAGAAATAGTAGAGACATTTGTTCAAGGGACTCTTGTATTAAGAGAGTTAACGGCGATTCTTGGTCTATTTCTCAAGCCGGCGACGAAAAGAGAGGATACTGACGGCCTCACCAACAAGCTCATGGATCTGATTATCGACTTGCGTACCGTTGCTCGCGATGAAAAAAACTGGGCAATTGCCGATCGTATTCGTGATGGTCTAACCGACATGAACATTACTTTGGAAGACCGAAAAGGTGGTACAATCTGGCGGGTCTCTTCTTAAAACAAAAATTCCCTCTTCATTCATTTTCCATTCCTCCTAGAAGGTAAAAAACTTGCGAATACTAGGAATTGACCCTGGGCTCAATATAACTGGCTATGGTATTTTGGAAATCCAAGACGGTGCCCCTAAAATTATTGAGGCCGGGATCGTCGAAGGGAAGAATAAAGGTTCTCTTCCCGATCGTCTTCAAGATATTTACCGCGGTATTTCTGAGGTCATTGCAACCCTCGCCCCCGAAGTCGTTTCGATAGAAGAGCTTTATTCCCACT
This sequence comes from Pirellulaceae bacterium, assembly GCA_028066335.1. GTDB lineage: Bacteria > Planctomycetota > Planctomycetia > Pirellulales > Pirellulaceae > JALCBQ01. The sequence goes on along the minus strand of JALCBQ010000011.1, from coordinate 14,369 downwards.
ATGCCCGCCCGAAAACGGCAATCCTTATGGGACACGCGCGAGGTGTGTTGTGTCTTGCCGCACAAGAGGCACATCTAAAGATATACTCCTACGGAGCGACACATATTAAAAAATCGCTTACAGGAAATGGTCGCGCCCCCAAAGATCAGATGCAAACGGCTGTTTGTCAAGTTTTACAACTGACAAAGGTCCCCGAACCACATGATGTTGCTGACGCTTTGGCAATTGCCCTATGTCACTATTATTCTCAGCAACCTGCTCTCTCGTTCCCCTCTTAATTACGAGCCTCTCTTTAACTCAAAGAAATATGATAAGCAAAATAGTTGGAACTCTCACCACTGTCGGCACTGACTCGGTCAAACTTCTATCCCCTCCTTTTGAGTATCAAGTCCTTATACCTGATTTTGTCCGCCGTCAACTCCAAGCCAAACTTCACCAGGAAGTAAGTCTCCATACGATTCACTACCTTGAAGGGAACCCTGCTCACGGTCGCTTAACCCCACGGTTAATTGGATTTAGCAATGCTGCCGAGCAAGAATTTTTTGATCTCTTTTGTTCTGTTGACGGGGTGGGTACCAAAAAGGCACTTCGTGCGATGGTCCGACCAGTCCAGGAAGTCGCAGCCTTAATTGAAAAACAAGATGCCAAAGGGCTTTCGGCTCTTCCTGGCATTGGCCCTGCTACGGCCGAACGAATCATTGCAAAACTACGGAGAAAAATGCCTAAATTCGCCCTTCTCATTGAAGGGAGCGAAAAATTCAACGCCGAAGTCCCTATTGATCTCGTCGAAGACACCTTTCAAATTCTCTGCTCACTAGGGCACGGCGAATCCGATGCACGAAGACAACTTGACGAGGCGCTGGCTACGAAGAATAAATTCAACGATGTCGACAGCCTACTCCAAGCTGTTTATGAAATTAGTCAAAAATAAAGGCTGCCAATATGTGCCATCTTTGATAAAGCTCTTTGGAAAAACACTGAAATAAAGGAAAATTGTCTGGTCTCCTTTTTCTTGGTATATTTACCAAAGAACTTAAAACCAAAATGCGCCCCACATCCTCTTTGTTCGCATCTTTTTAAAAGAGTCTCTGAGCCCCTTTTCCTCTTTGACAATCGCCTCTTTTATATCTCTTAACTTTTAAGCAATATGTCTTCACCAACATCTGAAACCGATCTTGAATCGTCGCCTGAGCCCCCTCAGGAGATTCCAGTTGCTGAGATTGTCGATGAAACGGTCCCCTCGCCTCACGGTCAACCTTGCAACGAATGTGGCTCACCTATTGAACAAGAAGACCACTTTTGCCCGGGGTGTGGGAAAGAGAATCCAGGTTATTCCGCAAGCGCAGAAACCCCACAAAAAAAGTTTCAATGCCAAAACTGTGGTAGTAAAGTAACTCTTGATAGAAGTGTTCGCAGTTATACCTGCCCCTTTTGTGACTCGAACTATGTCGTCGAGACCGAGTTAAAAGGTGGACCGGAGCCTGAATTTATTATTGGCTTTTCCCTATCACCTGAAGAAGCCCAAAAAAGGTTCCGCTCCTGGATTGAAAAGGACTCCTTTTTTCGGCCGTCTAGTCTAAAGCAGGTACGACTTAAGGAGAAACTCACAGGAGTCTACCTCCCATTTTGGTCGTTTTCCATGCTCGCTGAAAGTGATTGGGCAGCCCGTATTGGCGAGTATTGGTACCGAACCGAAACCTACACCTCGGTTGACTCAAATGGAAAAACAACAACCCATACCCGACGTGTTAGAGAGACCGAATGGTGGCCATTAGAAGGAAAACACCACCGTTACTACAATGGTTACCTCGTCACCGCAAGCCAATCGATTAGTCAACGAGAGAGCGACTCCATTCAACCTTACAACCTGCCGGCTCTCAAACGATACCAACCCTATTTTCTTGCAGGCTGGCTTTCAGAAGAAGCGACTCTCGATAAGAAGGAGGCTGTCGAAACCACCAAAGATTATTTTTACCAACAAGAGCGGAAAAACATCGGCCTCTTTTTACCCGGAGACACCTACTCGCAGTTACAAGTTGCAACCGATTTTTCAAAGATAAATTCAGACCTTTGCCTTTTACCCGTTTATGTCCACACTTACCACTTTCAAGGAAAGACTTTTCGCTTTCTCATCAATGGCCAAACGGGCCAGATTGCGGGGCAAAAACCATATTCGTACGCAAAAACCGGAATTCTAGTGACGATTATTGCGGCCATCCTGTTCCTAATCTATCTCTTTTTTATATTTTACATCTCCTGAATATTTTTGCGAATACTTTGTATCGCATGAGAAATCGATGACTTCACTACTTTCTAAATGCCAAGTCTGCCAAGGCCTTCTCGACGAAGAAGACCTTTTTTGTTCCAATTGTGGAACCGAATCACCAAAGATGGCCCGACCAGTCAAACCGTTAGCATCCCAGGTTACCCACTCATTTAACTGCACTGGCTGTGGTGCCTCGATGACCTATAGCTCTTCAGCAAAAAACTTGGTCTGTCCCTTCTGTGGTTCACAAAAGCTTGAAGAAAAAGATCTCAAAACAATTACAGCTAAACGAATCATTCCTTTTCAGATTTCGCAAGGCGAAGCGATTGCCCGCTTGAAAAACTGGATGGGAAAAGGATTTTGGCGACCACGTGACCTCGCCACTAATGCAGAGATCACCAAATTAACCCCTGTTTATGTCCCGTACTGGCTCTTTTCTGCAAAAACTTCAACAAACTGGACAGGTGATACCAGCAAGCTACCCAATTTTTCGAGTGGTGACTGGGCCCCCGTAGCCGGAACCCACCAAGGAGAATACGATCAAATTCTAGTCGGAGCCAGTAGCACCTTGACTCCATACGAAACGAAATCGGTCGCTCCATTTGATTTCTTACAAAGCCGACCATTTCATGGAGAAGAGAGTACCGAATATACTATCGAGCAGTTTTGTGTCCCACGAAAATATGCTCGACCTCATGCTTATCAAGAAATAAATCGGCTCGAAAGAGATACTTGCAGAAAGTACATTCCTGGTCGATCCCGAAATGTGAACGCTAACGTCTTGACTCGCGAAATGTCAAGTTACCCTGTTCTCGTCCCTGTTTGGATAATGGCCTACAACTATGAGAAAAAGGTTTACCGATTTCTTCTTAATGGTCAAAACGGAAAACCGTCAGGGACCCCGCCTTTCTCCATCGGAAAGGCACTTGGTGTTGTTACCATCGTTGTCGCGATTGTTACTGCAATTCTCTTGCTATTTCTAGTTGTCGGGGGGCTAATCTCGCTAATGAATTAGCCGAACTTGCCGATCGAGCGAAGATGTCACCAGCCATTCAACAGGGCAAACAGCGATGAAAGCAAATCTTGTGGGTACAGTAAGACATTGTACTCAAAAATATTAAGAAACTTCCTGGGCAATTTGCTCCATCACTTCTGCGGAGACATTCCAGTTGGCGGAGACTGACTGGACATCGTCGTGATCATCCAACCTCTCCATAAGTTTAAAAACTTTTTTCGCCGAAGCAGCCTCAAGATCGATCGTACTACTAGGGATCATGGTAACTTGTTTGGAAACAGGCTCGATTTTAGCCTCTTCAAAAGCTTGAGCAAGGTCGGCATAAATTTCGGGATCACATGTCACTTCATAATTTTTACCAGACTCTTTAACATCTTCTCCACCAGCTTCCATAATGACTTCCAGCAGTTGTTCTTCCTCGACAGAATCTGTATCGAACAGAAAAAGCCCTTTTCGTTCAAAGAGATAACTAACACAACCCGTTACCCCTAACTTCCCACCAGCAACCTCAAAAATTTTTCGGACTTCGGGCGCTGTACGATTACGGTTATCGGTCATTATTTCACACATAACGGCAACCCCTTCAGGGCCATAACCTTCATAGAGAAACTCTTCAAAGTTTTCCCCTTCAAGCTCTCCTGTCCCCTTTTTAATGGCTCGAGTGATAGTATCTTTAGGCATACGAGCACTTTTAGCATCAGAGATTGCCTGACGGAGACGCGGGTTATTATCGGGGTCTCCCCCACCCAGCTTTGCAGCAACAATAAGTGCCTTGGAGATTTTGCTCCAAATTTTCCCTCGTTTGTTATCAATGAGCGCCTTCTTGTGTTTGATTCCAGCCCAATGGGAATGGCCTGCCATGCTCGATCTATCCTTTCTGCTCTTTCAAAATTCTCTGTTCGCCTGTTTAGAAAGCTATTGAGACTATTTCGAAGGCATCCCGAACCTTTTGTTTGGGTGCCACTGGAACGATCAGAAACTCTCTATCGCTTTCGAGACGTTTTCTTAGCCACTTTTTTAGCTACTTTTTTAGCTACTTTCTCGACTACCTTTTTTGCCGACTTCTTTGCTACCTTTTTAACGACTTTCTTCGGAGCAGCTTTTTGCGCCGACTTCTTGACAACTTTTCTGGTTGCTTTTTTCGCTGTTCCTTTTTTTAAGGCGACTTTCGAGGTCGGTTTCTTGGCAACCTTCTTCACTACCTTTTTAGATACCTTTTTCCCTTGAGTTACCTTCCTTGCGATTTTTTTAGTAAGCTTTTTCTCGGCTGCTTTTTTAGTAGCGACTTTTTTGGTTGGCTTTCTAGTGACCTTTTTAGCTGTCGCTTTTTTGGAAGCGCTTTTTTTTGCAGCCAGTTTGGCCGATTTTTTTACAACCTTTTTAGCTACTTTTTTAGCAATCGTTTTTTTGACTGCCTTTTTTGTTGTCGGCTTAGGAGAAGCTACTTTCTTGCTAACACTTTTTTTAACTGATGCTTTTAAAGCAACTTTTTTGTCCGTTGTTTTTTTCGCTGTTCCCTTTTTCGTAACCTTGGCCTGATCTTTTGGAGCTATATTCTGAACAGTTGGCTTTTTCTCTTTCACAGCTAACTCTTTTTCAGAATCCTTTGGCTCGGCAGCCACTGTCACTTTCGTTTTACGTTTTGGAAAACGCTCTTTAGCATCAGGGAAAATATCGGTAACCAACTTTCGAACATTTGTTGAAAAAGGAGCAGCAAAAAATTCAGCCGCTAATTCATGTGCCAAGAAACTGAACTCATAACGCTTGTTCTGGGGGATACTTCGTTCAATCCCTGGAACTTTTTTCTCGTTCTGCTCTTTTTCGTTGATAACTCCCAAAATATAGAAGATCGCGAGAGTCGCTTGATCCAATGGAATCAATGGCTTTTTAAACGAGCAAAGTTGCCAATATGCAAAGTGATAAGAATCCAACCTCTTAAAACGTTCAAGTTCTTTCTGCAGTTTGTTTTGACTAAGCTTTTTAAGGTACTCCATGTCAAAGGAGTAGAGGGTCTCAAAGATAATCTGAAGGGTTTTTTTAACTGCTATAGCCGATTTTTCAGGCGAGCCAATACCCTTAAAAATATCGGTTAGTTCAGAAACCGATGTAACTCGAATTTCGTTCCAATCAAAATATTGCTGTTGCAACCGGGCAAACGCCTCTTCTGCCTTTTCGTAAGAGGTGTTCTGATAACAACAGGCAAAGACTAAAGTCTCGACAAGCGTACGGTCTTTTGGTGGTTTGACCGCCTTATACCGTTTCTTTAGTGCTTTATAAGATTTTGTAATTTTATCCGCGCGACTTAAAGTTGCCATTGTTGCTACTCAAACTTCGTATTGCAGAATAATTAAATGTGCCCAGTTTGGGTCCTTTTACTCTTCTTGGCGTTCTGTGTTTTCATCGCCATAACTCTCCTTGACTGTCACATCTTTCGACTCTTCATTTTCTTCAGCAAGTTCATCCAAGATACGAGCGACTTCAAGCGAGTTTTTCATACCTTTATCAACGACAAACTTGAGCTTTGGAGTATAACGAGTATCCAGTCGCACTGCTACCTTTTGTTGCAAAAATCCGGCCGCATTGCGCAAACCACGCAAACATAGGTTCTCTTTTGTTTCGCTTGCATCTCTTACGGTAATACGAACCTTCGCCAATTGCAAATCGGGGGTAACATCAACCCCAACAATTGTGACATCTTTGATGCGGGGATCTTTAAGTTGTGTCAAAACAGCCATACTGACGACTTGCCGAATAGCCTGTGCAACCTTTAATGTACGTCGTGTGCTCATAGTCAACGGGGGTAAGAGTCAAAAAGAACAACCTCAGGGTCAAGGTAACCTTGCCCGGAACTAAAGTGTTCGGGCAACTTCCTCAATTTTATAAGATTCGAGAGTATCGCCCTCTTTGATATCATTGTAGCCAACCAGCTTGATACCACACTCCATACCACGTGAGACCTCTTTGGCATCATCTTTCTCTCGCCGAAGAGACTCAAGAGGATAATCACCAATTGTCCTTCCACCACGATGAACCCGTATTCGCGAGCCTCGCTGGATTTGGCCACGCATAACACGACAACCTGCAATCACACCTACTTTACTAATGCTAAAGGTTCTCAAAACAATTGCATTACCAAGCTCGACCACTTTTTCGTCTGGCTTGAGCCTTCCTTCGAGAGTCGCTCTAATATCTTCACTAACTTTGTAAATAATATCATACCGACGAATTTCAACCTGACGATCATCTGCAAGTGAACGAGCTGCTTCATCAGGTATAACATTAAAACCGATAATCACAGCATCGGAGGCGTCGGCCAAAGTCACGTCAGCAACAGTAATACCACCGACACTCTTCTGTAAGAAGTTAATACGAATTTCAGGATGAGAGATCTTGCTCAATTCTTTTTCAATCGCTTCAATCGAGCCACGAACGTCTGCTCGTAAAATCAGGTTCAGTGTAACGAGTTCCTCTTTTTGGCCTAAATTGCCAGTCGTTATTAAATCTTGAAAATTCTCAAACGAAATTTTTGTCGTTCTGCCAGAAAGACTACCCGACCGTTTCGCAAACTCTCGCTGGGTTGCCAGCTCTCGCGCCTCGGCGATATTTTCTACCACATAAAAGGAATCTCCTGCTTCAGGTGGTATATCAAGCCCAGTAACGCTTGCCGGTATGGAGGGGGTGGCGCTCTTGAGCTTTTTCTTTGGTTTGAGAGTATCATACAGAGCTTTAACACGCCCATATGATTGTCCGCAAACGACAATATCACCAACATTGAGTGTACCATTTTGGACAATGAGCTTAGCGATAACCCCTCGGCCACTCTCCTGCTCTGCCTCAAGGCAGACACCAGCCGCATTCCGATCTTTATTCGCTGTGTACTCGTGCAACTCAGCTGTAACGAGCAATGTTTCTAGTAACTCGTCGATCCCTTCTCCCGAAATGGCACTTGTCTTTACAACCTCAGTTTCGCCACCCCATTCACTCGGCAACAAATCATGAGATGCCAGATCTTGCATTGCTTTATTAACATCAGCGCCCGGAAGGTCGATTTTGTTTAACGCGACGATTATTGGCACGCCGGCCGCTTTTGCGTGGCTAATAGCCTCTTCTGTCTGAGGCATGATACCATCATCAGCTGCGACAACCAACACCGCAATATCAGTAACATTAGCACCACGGGCACGCATTTCAGTAAACGCTTCGTGACCTGGCGTATCGACAAAAGAGACAGACTTTTCTCCTTTTTGAACTGAGTAGGCTCGAATGTGCTGTGTAATTCCTCCTGCTTCCCCCTTAACAACATCTAACCCAATAATCGCGTCGAGCAAAGACGTTTTTCCGTGATCAACATGCCCCAAAAAGGTGACAATCGGTGGCCGTGTAGCAAGGTCTTCAGCACGGTCTTCAATGTTGACATATTTACTTGCCAAACTATCTTCAAGAGTCTCTGGGCGTTTGAGCTCAAGCTCAACCCCAAGGTCCATCGCCAACATCTCGGCCGCCTCAGCTCCTAATTCGGCGTTGACATTCATCACAGGAATTTCAAGTCCCATACACGCTTTAAGAATCTGGGCCGTTGGAACCCCCGAAGCTTCCGAGAAGGTTCGAATCGTACATGGCACTTCTAAAGCGACCTTATCTTTCCTGGGAGCAGCAGTGTTAACGGTCTTGCCAGAACTGCGTCTTCGCGAAGGACGTCGGTAACTTCGGTCATCCGAAACCTCATGTTGCTTCCGCTTACGGGTACGTTGTTGGCGAGAGCTACTCATCTTTGCTAAGTCAGTAGCACCTTCCCATTGAGTTTTTTTCCTGCTACCCTGTGTTTTACGGTCGGCAGAATTTCCAGCCATCGGCAAATCAAGATCTTCAAGCGCTTCCAAGACCTTTTTCTTATTCTTCGATTTCTTAATATTTCGAGTCAAATCAGCTAGAGGAGCTTTCTTCCCTTCGCGAACCCCCTGGCTAGTCTCTTTGGTCATTGCCATAAGAGGCTTTTGGGTCTTTTCCTGAGACTGTTTTTTAATATCCTTATTATCAGGCTGAGCAACTTTTGGCATCGCGGCTAATCGAACCGCTGGTGCCTCTTTTTTCTTTCCTGTCGCCGCTTCACCCCCGTTGCCACCATTGCCCTTTTTTGACGAAGCTCCCTTCAAAACCCGGATATTTCCCCGACCCCCCAAAGGTGAGGTTGGACGACGCATCGGAGTGTTGGCAGGGGCAGGCGGCTCTTCATTTTTCTCGCCACCCTTTTTGATACGGCTTCCAAGAGCAGATTTCTGCTCAGAAGCAGCGGTCAGCGGCTTAGAACCACGGGTCGGTTTTACTTTAGAAGGGGCTTTCCCGGTCACCGAGGAATTCCCTGACTTTTCAGCGTCAACCGTCGTTTCAGGGTTCTCAGCGATCGTCTCGCCGAGAGATGATTTTTCAACAGTAGAAGTATTTACCTCAGATTCATTATCAATTTGTTCTTCAAGAGGTTCAACTTCAGAAGTGATATCCGTGTCGCCTTGCGTGGGAGCAACGTCATCCTGCGTAGAGTCGGAACGACTCTTTTTAGGCCTCTTTCCGGACTCGATATTGCGAATGGATCGCTGCGGTTTAGCCGCAGGCCTCCTTACAGGGACAACTTCAGCCTCTTGTTTAGAACTAGCCGACTCCTTCTCTAAAAAAGCGCGGACCTTTGCTACTTCATCATCGCTCAAACTAGCCAGCGCAGAGCCTTTACCCGTTATCCCTGCTCGTGTGCAAAGGGTAACGAGTTCTTTACTGTCAACATTTAAATCCTTGGCTAAGGCGTAAATTCGAATGGGCAAAAGAGCCATCTCCTAATAAAAACCACGCCGGCAAAGTGCTACGTACAAGTTACATAACAAAACCTCCAAGCAGTAAAAGGGGTAAACTATAAAACAATAGCCAACCACCGCAGGAGTTTCCTTTAAATTCGAGGAAACCCATTGACACTGCCTCTTTCTTTTTCAATCAATTCCATTTTGTGAATCATTCACACTTGCCGAAAACAAATTAAAACGCGTATTATCTACTTGAATCTGAATATACTAATAAAAACCCCAAAATCTGCAATGTGCAAACTGCTCATGCAAAGACCATTTTGCATTCTTTTGGAGGAAAAGAGGGAATTTCACTAATTTCAAGAACCTGTGCCACCCTCAGGTGCAGGCTCCTCGGCAGCTCGCTCAGTCTCGCTCTTTAACTCGTTCGACACTTCTTCCGATGGAGCTACTTCTACCGGAGCAATGTCAGATTCAGTCGATTCTTCGACTTCAGCCCCACTGTTAGCTTCGTTAGTAGGAACCTCTTGAGAGCCTTGAGCCGCCTCTTCTTTATCTTTGACATCTTTTTCACCTGTTCCTGCTTTTGCAGCAACTTCGGCTTCTTCAGCTCGATTCTCCGCCTCTTCCATTATTGCTAGGGCAGTTTCTTCGGACATATCGCCCATTTCCATTAACGACTCTGGCTCAATTACTGATAAATCGTCATAGGAGAGGTACCCTTCACCAACCAACTGGTTAGCTAAATCTTCGGTAACATTGTCTAGACTACTAAAGCCAACAATGGCGTTGTTGATCTGCTCTTCGAGTTCGGTTTGAGTCATTATCTCAATATCCCATGCGCAGAGCTTGCTGGCCAAACGGACATTCTGTCCCCGACGACCAATCGCTAACGAAAGTTGATCTTCACGAACTAAAACAATCGCACGCCCCATCATTTGGCACAAGATGACTTCATTAACTTCGGCTGGCTGGAGAGCGTTGGGTATTAACTGCAGCGGATCTTCGTCAAAGCGGACAATATCAATTCGTTCACCCGAAAGCTCATCGATGATATTCTTAATACGGTTTCCCCGAACACCAACGCAAGCCCCTACACAATCAACCCGCTCGTCATAACTATCAACAGCAATTTTGGTACGACAGCCAGCCTCACGTGAGATTGCACGAATATGGATCACTTCGTCCGAAATTTCCGGAATTTCTTGCTCAAACAATTGTTGAACAAATTGCGGGCGAGTACGGCTCAAAACAACACTAACCCGGCTCCCTTTCTTTTGCACATCGACAATCATTGCTTGAACACGGTCGTTCGGGCGGTGACTCTCACCAGGAATTTGCTCACTACGTGGTAACGAAGCCTCAACGCCACCAAGGTTTACCGAAGCGCCACCACCATCGGCACGATGAATAACACCATTGACTAAATCGCCGACCTGATCGATAAACTCGTCATATGACCGATCTCGCTCGGCTTCCCGAATTTTTTGAATGATAACTTGCTTGGCCGTCTGGGCACCGACTCGGCCAATTAATTCCTGAGGGTCTTCAATTACTTTATCATTTAAGGTCCCTGAAATCGTCCCATTTTCACGATTAATTAAAAAGACGACTTCGTCCTCTTCTTCAAAATATCGACGGGCAGCAGTCACCAAAGCGGATTCGATCGCCTCGAAAACGATTTCAGTTGGAATCTCTTTATCACGATGAAGAGAATCGACTATCCGCATTATCTCGCCAGGATTCATATTTTCTCTTTCAATAAAATGAACCGCTACGTCTTTTTAACAACTAAAAAATGTCCTGCAGTTTGGACACTCTATAAAAACCAATGTTCTCAGCCAATGACCAGCACCAGCTCTAAGGATACAGTCTGCAAGACCAAGTCTTATAGCCTACACCTCTGGCGGTATATCGACAGAAAACGATACAAACCCCCCACTGCCCCTCCCTCTGAATTCATAAAAAGAAAGGAGCCGAGCATCTTAGTCTAACATACCTGAAAAATTACAGAAGTGAGTAGATTTAAAAGAGTCCGCTAATTTCAGCAAAAAACTTTCCCACTATAGAAGGGCCTTCTCTCCTTAGAAAGACCGATTCTCTCCCGATTCTTGATCAAAGAAGAGAATTTTCTCCAAATCGATTGCGAGGCGGATTTTTTCCCCCACCAACTTATTGCTAGTGCCTAGCCCACCCCAGACTCTGGCTTTGCCTCCCAAAAGACTAACCTGAAAACAATAAGAAGGGCCGGTACACTCACTTCGAAGAACCTCTCCTTCCATGGTAGCCGTAATGCACTCTTCGTTTTCAGGCAAAAGAGGGAAGTCTTCTGGACGTCCTCCTAAGAGGACTTTCCCAGAGACTCCTTGTAACCGCTGCCGAATCTTAGCCGAAATATTTTTTAGTGGCCACTCGAGTCGCCGCCCCTCTGTTGATAAACCTTCGGGCAAGAACCAAAAACATTCTCCGTCGACTCCCGCTCTCCCTAAAATAGTACTTATCCCATAATCGCCAACAAAATTTGCCACAAAAAGATTTGCAGGAGATTGGTAAATCTCTTCTGGCCTTCCAATCTGTTCGATTTGGCCCTGGTTCATTACAACAACTCGATTAGCCAACGAAAAGGCTTCTCGCTGATCATGGGTAACGTACAAAGTCGTTATCTTCTTGCCATGACCGAATTGACGTGGCAAGTCCCCCAATAACCGGCGTAACCCAGATCGAAGATTTGTATCCAATCCAGAAAGAGGTTCATCCAATAACAAGATCTTTCCCCCTTTTAGTAAAGCACGCCCCAAGGCGACCCGGCGCCGCTCTCCTCCTGAAAGCTGGCCTGGCATTTTTTCCAACAAACAACCAAGTTCAAGAAATTCCACAATGTCCTCGAAATGCTCCGACAAATCTTGCTGCCCCTTTGCTCGACTCCCTGCTTTACCACCCTTCCATGACAATAGTGAAAAAAGAGCTCCTCTCCCCAGTTGCCACCAAGACCTTCCTCTCAGAATATGGCTACGGCTACCCAACACTAGGTTCTCACCGACAGACAAATGAGGATAGACTGCCTCATTCTGAAAAACCATTGCCAGTTCCCGTTCTGAAGGCAACAGAGAGCTCGCCAAAGCACCGTTTAGAAAAACCTCTCCCGAGGTCGGTTCCTCAAGACCAGCAATGATTCGAAGCAGCGTACTCTTTCCGCAACCACTTGGCCCCAGAACAACAACACATTCCCCGTGCTGAATTTGCAACGAAAAATCTTCGAGGGCGACCACACTTGGGCCATACTTTTTCGTTACATGGCTTAGAAGAATTTCGGACAAAACACCTCCGACCGACTTTTGTTCCTTACCTTGCTGAGTGAATCTACTCAAACTTCTTTACTAATAAAGCGCTTGCCTGGCCAAGTGGAGTCACACTTAGATTCAAAACCGAACTGCCGGCCGAATCCCCCTCCACTGCTGGGCGAATCGGACAATTTGGGTCAAGGTTTTCACAATTAAGGAGCTTAAAAAGACGACCACTATCAAGCGAAAGCAAACTTCCAATAAGCTCGACAACTCCTCCACCAGCCCCTAAATGACCAAAATAACTCTTAGCCGCAGTTACCGGTGGCACCTTTTCCGTCCCGAATACCTCAGCAATTGCCCTTGCTTCAGCGATATCCAAATCGACATGACTAACGCCATGAGCATGGACATGGCCTATTTCGCCGCATGCTTCTTCAGGAGAAATTCCTGCCGAGTCAAAGGTGACCTTTATTGCGTTGACTAATGCCTTGGTAATATCAGGCTTTCCGCCGGATGCCGCTATCGAGCTCCCACTGCCGACAACCTCACCCCAGATTTTGGCATTACGTTTCTCCGCATGGTCGAGATTTTCTAAACAAACAACACCTGCCCCCTCCCCTAAAACAACCCCATTTCTGTCGACATCAAAAGGGCGTGAAGCAGCGGTCGGATCGTTATGTTTTGCAAGAGGCTGCTGCAAACAGACATGGACAGATCGGACAGGATGGAGGCAAGTCCCTGTAGCACCAGCCAACATTAAATCGGCACTACCCCGAGCAATATACCCAGCAGATTCAGCAATTGCGAGGTTTCCACCTGCCTCACGCATCGTCAAAGAATTATTCGGCCCCTGGAAATCGTTAAAAATTGCAACGTGGCTCGCCGGCATATTTGGAAGATATTTCAACAACCAAAGAGGGTTGACCTCAGGAAGCCCATGCTCAGCCCATCGGGAAAACTCATACTCTTTATTCTCATTTCGCGAGGCTATAATCCCTGTACTGATTTCAGAAGGGATGGTCATGATATGATCACAACCAAAGACAACCCCACTCCGTGTCGCTTCACATTCCTCAGGTTTTAGCCCGGCATCCTGTAGGGCGAGTTGTGCCACAGCGACCCCCATTTGAATTTCACGACACATGACTTTCAAATTTTTTCGGATACTTCTTAGCTGCGCCTTCTCAAGATCTCCAAAATTACCTATATGGCCTGTGAATTTTTCAGCAGTGCCGCCAAAAAGAACCGAAAGCCCCTCCTGAAATGCCGCATCAACAGGTCCAACGGCACTTCTCTGCTCTTGCAAACCTTCGGCCAACTCTTCGATACTATTCCCAAAAGGACTAACTTGCCCCATACCGGTAATGACAACTCGCCGATCACTATTCATTAAAACAGACTCTCACCGATCACTTAAGCATCCAACTAAAAAGAAAACCTGCTTAAAGCAGGCCTCCTTACATTTTCTCCATTCTATAGCCTCGTTCAGAAATGAACAGACCCGCTCTCCTCTATTTAATAAGGCGATAACGAGGGTTAGTCTCTCGCTGAATACTCCCTTCACGACCAGGTAAGATAATATTTTCACTCGCTTTTCCACGGCTTTCAAGAAACAACAAAACCTCTGCTCGACCAGTAGTGCTGGTAAAGAGTTCACGAACCCCCATAAGGCCCTGCTGAGTTGGCCCAGGCGAAGCGACAACCCCACGGCTCAATAACAAAACTTTGTCCGAAGGCCAACGGAACCGCTCTTTGAGCGCCCAGCTAGACATTTGAGGAGTTTGAATCTGGACTGACTGAACCTGGCGATTATATCCTGGCACCTCAATCGAAACGGGAACAAATTGCTCAAGACGCTCAACCTGACAACTAACAACGGCATCGACCGTTTTTTGATCACGAGACATCAAGGGGCTCATCTCCAGCTTAAACCCTTCAAAAACCTGGCCCATTACAAGAACATACACTCCTAAATTCCCAAGGCTAGGCTGGACACCCCGAACATAAGTACTCGT
>JALCBQ010000010.1 GCA_028066335.1 Pirellulaceae bacterium | reverse complement strand
TAATGACTATTAGTAGAGGAGGAATAGGAAATCTCATCAGATAAAGTATGCGTCGTTGCGTTCTCTTTTCGATAAATAGTGAGGTCGGTTTGGAAATCTAGCCAACTGTTTTCTTCGGTAATTGTAGGTATAATTTGGGGAAGGGTAAAAGTATGTGATCCAGAAGGAGGAGAGGAGGTGGAGTCCTCTATTGTTGCGCTGTTTACAATATTTTCTGAGAGGACAATAAGAAGATCGTCCTCCTTATTAGGAGTTAGTTTTTCAGATCCACGGTTTCCCCAAAGGTGTGCGACGGAAGATTTCCATGTTTCAGGGCTGTCCTGACTGACAGGAGACCATATGCCAGAATTACCTATAAGATCGTACAAACAATAAAGTGATCGATAGGTCGCTTCGATCGAGGCTTTGTGTTCAAAAAGGTCTTGAGAAATTTTCATACTTTTGGGAAGAAACAAGTTTCCACTGGCCGATGAGAGGTGGCCAACTTTTGATTGAATATACTCAAGCAGTCGTTGAACCGCCACAGACCGTGGCAAGGTAGGGTCGGTCTCTACAAAACCGGAAAAATGAGCAACACTGTTTTGGTCTTCTGATGTCGAAAGTGCCATCTCCATTTTGGCATTAACGACAGAAGAGAGGTAAGAGCCAGAGGGTACCTCCTCGTCGATAATGGTAAAATGAATAGAAGATTTATCTTTTGATATTTTCCATGTAGATTTTTCCCGTCTAAATTTTTCAGGGACGGTAATTATTAGCGTATCACGTACTGCGTCGGCGGTATCTGGGGTGATCGGTCCAGGAGACAAATCTTGTCGACGCACAGTTTGTGCTGTCCCCGTGATTGTTCTCTTTGTTTGTCCTTTGGCGTTAATCTCATATTCTGCTTGATAGGAGAACGAAATCCAGTCGCCATTGGAAAGCTGAAGATCGGTATGAGAGACGGTAAACTCAAGTTTATAATCAACCTGAAAGGCCATATGACCGCCAAGGGGGGTAATATCTAGAAACGTTGGGGTAACTTGATGGGTAACAACTTTTTCCTGTAATGATGGAAATCCTGGAACACCTAGATCTTGAAAGTTAAAAATGTAGCCGATATTTGATAAAAGGAGGGTTTTGTTTGGTTCTAACAACACTTTTTTTATCGTGCTGATTTCCTCTGATAAATCGACGATATTACTGTTTGTTAAGACCGAGGTAAGGTCGATCTGATAGGTTACCGACTTTACGCTGCGTCCACTTTCGTCATAGTTTGGCGAACAGGAGATTTTATAAATAGGCGACGAAAGGTTCTCAGACGGAAAGCGAATTCCATTGTATTCGATAAGAGAAAAATCATACATAATGAGATATCCTGCTAATAAGCGTTATTAACTTCTTGGAACCAGTATCCATAATGAGGATAAACCTTAAATGTAATTGGAATTTCGCGAGGCTCGTTTCCCATTTTTATTTTAATGACCCTATCGGGTGCCGGTACAACCTTGTGAAAAATTGTAAGGGGTCGCAGACTTGTATTTTCTGTATTCGAAGGGATCGCTGTAATTCGCAGCTCGCCTGCCAGGTCAGCTAATTTTATCCCGGGGGTCTCGACCGCACCGTGGTTCGTTGAATATGGCCATAATGCACGAATAATATCGTCGTTCCAATGGAGAAGGGTCATTTCAAGGTATAATTCGCTTCCGGCAACGAGGGCGTCTGACTCGCGCATAGCGCCCCACGAGCTCCGGATAGGGATCGCCTTTGGTGTTCGCATGGCAAACATTAGACCCTTGACAGGCCCCAGGTTGATTTCCCCTTTCCCCTTTGCCGGAGTGCTAGGAAAAACAGCGTTGTCATAATTAATCGTGGCGGTGTAGAGGCCGCTTGCAATTCGTGGATTTGACATACTAACGAGTCTCTATTAAAGCAAATGGCTATTCATAAATAGGGAGGGTGTAATTTACAAGGTGAACCCTGCTAAGTCCTGAAAAATCCATTGTGAATCCAATCCACTTTGAATCGGTATTTGTAGGCTTTTTGGGTGTTTCAATAGAGCAGGGACTCTTTTTCTTATAGTAAAAAGCGTTATAGAATTGTTCGTCTTCGTTAGAAATTTCATTTAACGAAGTAGCCAATGTGTCGTCACCATGTAGATGATCTATAAGGTCGCGCTCAATACCTTTGACACTGGGGAGTAGGGTGGAAAATCTTTCAGTAAGAAAGTGGTTATCATATATTCGGTCAGTTGGGATTCCTTCTACAGAATACCAAAGACCAATTTTCATGTGGTATGTGTAAATCAGGTTACCGCCAGAATCGACATCGGCACCATTGTCTGAAATACAAAGATAGTAAGGCGCTTGGACTGCCGGAGGCAGGCCATTGAGAGTCACTCCACAGGTCGATGAATCAAACGGCAGATTATCAGTAAGCCGAGAATAGACAGCCTGGTAAACTATCGATGGTAACATGGCTTGGGCTCCTTTTGGGGTTGACTATCGATAGCTACGGCTTTCAACGATCGAAGGCTTCTGTGATATTGTATCTATAGCTTGTGGAACGACTGCGTGCCCCTTTCGAATATCCTGGATAAGGTCGATATAATAATGGTATAAAACTTCGATCGATTTTGGAGGGGGATTTCCTCTTCTAATAGATATGAAATATGCCGCCAAGGCCGAATTACAATCACGGCACCAGCTGTTAGAAAGAAGGTCTTCCAGTTTTAGCACTCTTGATAAATAGGCATTCATTAAGTTTGCGGCTCGTTCAATAGCCAAAGTGATATAACTACTCTCATTGGGTGAAAGCTGGCCATCTCGGTCGTCGTCTGTGCATAACAATAAATAGTCATACGAAAGAATCGATTGAATATCTTCAGTAGTGCAGTATATTTGAGTCTCCATGATCTCCTCTTTACTTAAAAAAGTGGCAAGCTAATACGTTGAAAGCTTGCCACGTGCACAAAGTGCTGGCAGAAAACTGGAAATGTAATAGAGCCTTATACAAAATTTAGAACATCGGCAACAGCAAGGGCGGTCGGATTGTAAAGGGCGACCACACCGTTATCGACACCATTTAAATCCCAGCCACTTGGATTCAAGGAACTGTTGGCCCACATATGGAACCCAAAGGCCTCGTGCTTTTCTTCGCTGCTGCTGGCGACAACTTCGGAGCCTTCGATATACTCGGCCCATGTTGAAGAAGGACGTGGAATAAAGGCGACCATTTCGTCGGGAATAGCCTTCTCAGAGACATAAGAAGAGCCATTCCATACTGGAATTTCATAGTCGACAACGTAGAAGGTTAGCCATGGAAAGGCACGAAGCTTCGCCGAAAAGTCACCATGAGACTGATCACCAGAAATTGAGGAAATGACCCCTTCTGATCCACCAAGTTCTTTAACTTTGGTATTGTTAATAATATGTTCCCACATCGTACCGTTGACAACAATATTCGAAATCCCCATCCCGGAGGATCGAACCATAGCGGCATTAACCTCAGATATCTCTTTAGGGATATCGGTTGAAGGGGTTGCCCAACTCGCAGTGATAATGTCCGATCCCTCGATCGCTAGTTTATCTCTATGAGATGCCGGTATGTTATAGCTGATATTGGTAGATCCTGAATGACCGTAAGAATATCTTACAAAATCTTCGTCATAACTATAAGAGTATTGACCGTGAAGAAGTGCAGCAGTTTGATATTCACGAAAATTTACAAATCGCTGGGCAAGCTGAATCTCTTTTCGTGTAATGTGCCGTTCTATACCTTCATCAAGGGCTTCCTGGCTATCTGGAACAAAAATTCTTGCCTGCATGAGATCTTCGTCTTTAATATGAGAAGTCTCAGCCGCTCGTAAAAAGTCATCAGAAATAGTAGGGCCACTTTGGGGATCTGGTGAAGCGGTCTCGGTACCGGGTAGGCGACCACTGGCAAGTTCCCCAGGGTGACTTAGTTGCCGATAACGATATTGTCGACCAGTCATTTTTCTACGGTTGGTTCCGCTAAAGCCCCAGCCAAAAAGACGTTGGAGGCTGGATCCGGAAAACTGCGCTTGTTGAACCAAAGCTGAAACAGTTGCCGGGTTAAGAAGTTCAGAGACGTTCTTTGCCATTTTATTTCTCCTGGAATGAAATGAGTTTTATGTGAAAGTTATGAAAGTGGAGTATGACCACTTTTTTGTAATTGGGATTGAGCAATTTTATGCGCTTGTTCAGATTCACTTTCTGGTGCCTTTTCTTGATAAAAGGCATTGCCATATTGGTGGGGAACTTCGGTATAGGCCGTCGAGAGGGCGTTTGTATGATGTTTTCCGTATTCCTCTAACAGTCCCAACACCTGACGGTGATCAAGGAGAAGGCCGCCAGTCGGGTCGACCTTGTTTGCACTGAGGACCATTTTTTCAAAAGTATGGCGAATTTCTGGCGTTAGATGGTTGTATTTATCTAATGAATCGATAGCCATTTTATGTCTTATTTCAAGCGATATATCGGGGTTTGGTCCTTGGGCTGATTCTGCCGTCTCTTCAGGACGGTTGGCCGAATCTGACACGGCAGGACGATCTGCAGAGGCCGTTTCGGGGGTGGTGTTTTCCCCAATAGAGGAGGCCAGGTCACCTTCACTTGTGGCAGGCTGATCCGACCGGGCCTCCTCCCCACTTTCCTCTGAAACTGATTTTTTCGGCGCTCTTGTCAAAGAGGAATCATCACTAGTAGACATGCTATCTAATCGATCTGGTGTATGAGATTCTCGCTCTTCTAAAAATTGCGACTGTTTGAGCTTTTTATTTTTTGAAGACATGGTTTTCCTCGTAAAAAAAATTTGTTCTGACAAAACTATCATTACCATCTTGAGAAAAAAGACAAGGAAAGTGGACCAATTCTAAAAATTTTTTATCATTTTCAGGTTGCTCGAAAAAAATTACTGCCCTGAAAGATTTTTAGAAAGAAATTTCTAGTCCATTTGTTTGCAATATCTCTTCACTTCATCAACATTAATTGTGTTTACAAACGAGTATTGGAACCTTTGTAGAAAGATAGAGAGGAAAGAGGGCAGGAAATGAATGAAAGCGCAAAACATCAGGGAGAAGTTCTTCCTGTTCGAGAGAGTTTTGAAGAAAAGAGGCCTCATAAAAACGAAAATCCACAATGGAAGTTTCAATTTTCGTATACGTGGGACCGACTTGATTTTGGCCTTTCGCAGAAGCGTCATGGCCGATTGGTAAACCTTCTGGTGGCGCTTTCTGCAACGAGTCGCCCCGTTTGTCGCCCTGGTATTTGGTATCTTTGCAAGAAGATGAATTTATCGCGCCGGTCGGTTCAGCGATACCTGCGTCTGGCCGAGGGATTCGGTATTTTAGCCAGATATTATCGCTCGAACACCAGAGGATTTCAAAGGTCGAATGAGTATGAGATAAACTATGATATTCTTTCACTTTATCTCTTAAGCGAAGAAGAAAGCAAAAAGAGGGAATGGAAATCCTCCTCTCAAAAAAATCTGAAAAAGGGGGCCACATGGAGTGTTGAAAAATACCAAAACCACAGACGCCTTAATAACAGTAGCGACGGCAAAAAATGTCACCCCCTGTAGTAGTAACACTATTTTATTTAATAGAGTCTTTAATAATATATTATCTACTAACTAACTTATTAAGAAGTGAAGAGAGAGAGTAGAAAACCATGGAGAAAAAAATACAAAATAAAGGTGGAAAAATGAGAGAAAATCGTGAAAAAATCGCCTCAAAAAGGGAGAAAATGTCAGAAATTCCCGAAATTTCAGAAGAAATGTTTCATGATAGCGACCACCACATTGATCGCTTATACCCCAGGTTGGCAGAGGGTGGTAACGGAAAAGGTTATGATGCCCCTTTAACACCACTTGGGCCGGTAAAAAAAGTGTACACGGTCGAAGAGCCGATGCGCGATCAAAAGGAATATATCGATTCGCAGGAAGAGTACGAAAAATACCTTAAAGAGAGAGAGAAGAAGGCCGAAAACTTACACAATAAAAAACATACCAAAGATAAGAATCTAGACTCCGTAGAGGAGAAATTTGAAAACCTTCGTATAAGATTTTCAAAAGTAGGAGTTACGACGGCCCGCAGTTTACTTGAGGAATCTTTTGAGAGAAATTACACGTATGAGATCCTCGAAGATCTTTTAAATTATTACCATAAGCATGCCGGCGCATGGCGTGCTGGTGCCCTTTACTGGCGAATTGCAAAGATCGATCCCGAGGTGCCGATTGAGGAGGGGTGGCCTCCAATGAACCCTGAATTTCTGGCGATTGAGAAGATGAACAAGCGAAAGGCGACATTGCAAAAGGCGCTGGCAGATCGGGCTGAAGGTGAGAAACGTCGAGAAAAAATACAATCAGCCCAGAACAATCTTGAAGAGAAATATGGAGCGACTCTTGACAAAATGAGTCGAAAAGATTTGTGCGAGATAGGAAAACTGGCCTTTAGCGACTCACCATTTTATTATAAGCGACTCTCTGAGCGTGGCGCCAAGGGGGTCGTGCGAACGTTGTTGTTAAAATATTTTCAGGAAAACGAGAATCCATAATAGCCATGATAAATCTTGAATCGGCTATATGTCGATCGCTCTCATGCTCAAGGTAGAAATATCTACCATTCTTCCTGACACAAAGAGGGGCGGGCTAATAAGCCAAAGAATGGTTTTAGTATATAAAAAAGGTAGCGGCATACTTTAATGAAGTCATTTACCAGCTACCCTTTACTTGTCAGACCCAGTATGGACTACAATAGCCATGTGCATTGGGGTTCATTTCAGGAGCCGTCTTGTTCCTTCCTTGTTAGAAGCTCTGATCGTAAGATGGGGAGATCTTTGGGTGCCTGAACACCTATAAAGACACGGCTATTCCCAATATTGGAAACGGTCAAAACGATGTCCTTGCCAAGATGAATTTGCTCACCTTTTTTTCTCGATAAAATAAGCATTGAATCCTCCATGAGATTTCTGGGAAATTAGAGTAATACTAGAAAATATCTACACTTATGAGATGTCAAAGCGATAGTTTGTTTTTGAAAGATTGGAATTTTTCGGCGTGGGTAGGTCATTCTCTTTTTGTAGAAGGCGCGATTGAATCGTTTGATTCTTTCTCCTGCGCTTCTCTTCATCGGAGAGGGTCTCTGGTGCTTTGCGGAGACGCTCCTCTTTTTTGATCGCTTCAAGGTGACAGGCAAGACAAGGTAAGTGGACCATTCGTCCACATTTTTTGCACCGT
This sequence comes from Pirellulaceae bacterium, assembly GCA_028066335.1. GTDB lineage: Bacteria > Planctomycetota > Planctomycetia > Pirellulales > Pirellulaceae > JALCBQ01. The sequence goes on along the minus strand of JALCBQ010000010.1, from coordinate 31,873 downwards.
CTGGGTGGTTTATCTTTGGAGAAAAACTCTTTTGTGCTTTCGGGACGACGTGCCCATATTTCGCCCAAATTATTTTTCTTAATGATAGACCTGATTGTATCGCGTGCGTGGCCAGTAATACGGCTAATTGCACGCTGTTTTTCACCATCTTCTGCCAATCGCAGGATTCTTTCAATCTGCTCTGGAGTTAACATTTGTTGTTGCCTTTCTCAGCAATAACATTTCCTATACTGATATTGCTGCAATTATCATTCTGCATTCTTACAGAATTTGTTATCTAAACACACAATCCATACAATCGTGGGGCTTTCTGGTGTGGTAATATTACCACAGAGGACAATTCTATTGGACGAGTGGTCTAGTTTTAAAAAAAATTTATTTTCTCGTTCACCACCTATTTTCTCACCTTTAACCAGCCTTCCTTCTGTCTGCATATTAAGATCGGGCGTGTGGTAAAGGGGAAGGAGCGAAGATGAAATAAGTATACAACAGTACACTAAACAAAACAATGGGGATCTACCCACAACTTGTGGGGGAGTGTTGTTGCTTTTGTTCTGGATATTGTGCATGAACTTCCTGCTTGTTTCTCTGCCTAAATTCTCAAGGAGGGGAGGCCCGCGGTAGGGCTGTAGCGATCTTAACCATTGATTGCAGAAGGTTTTGGAAAAGGGCTGTTTTGTGCATTAGAATTTCCAACAATTTACACCTTCTCCAAAAGAAATAATGTCACCTATTTTCAAAGAGGGAGCTATCCTTGGATTATCCTTCTACTACTTTAAGGGTATAAGCGAAGGCCCAAAAAAAGTTTGTGAAGAAGGGGGAGGGGAAACCTCGCATTCCAAAGGTTTACTGGTGTTTTATCGCACCGAGTACAGACCTATTCTTAAGAGAAGGCAATCCATTTACTGAACAGGTTTATTGTTGAACTAGATACGATCTAGGGGGCAAAAGGGGCATAAACCGATGACAGCAACGGTATTAATTATCGATGATTCTCATCTTATCCGTACAGGGCTAAAAGATGCACTAGCACCCGACGGGTATGAAATTGTTGAATCTGAAAATGGCAAAGAGGGGCTTGAGCTTCTCGAAAAGATGGAGGAGAGCGATCTTCCGGCTCTAATACTTCTTGCTCTTGAAATGCCTGCCATGGGGGGGATGGAGTTTCTTGGCAGGGTCAAACAAATAGATCGGTATTCCGAGATACCAATTGTTGTTATCACATCAACACAAAGAGACCGATCGATTATTGAGGGGTTCAAACTCGGTGCGGTCGACTATATTACAAAGCCGTTTCTTAATGAGGTCGTCCGCATTCGTGCCATGCGTGCTATTGAGGCCTATTTTATGGTTAGGGAACTCCGTTCTTCTAAAGAACGTGCTGAGGCGGCTACCCAGGCAAAAAGCGACTTTCTTGCGAATATGAGCCACGAAATACGATCGCCAATGACGGCGATTTTGGGATTTACCGAGCTCCTTGGAAATATGGAGGTTATGAAGAAAGCGCCACAAGAAGGACGCGATGCAATAGCGACCATCCGAAGAAATGGCCATTATCTTACTCAGCTCATTAATGATATACTCGATCTTTCAAAAATTGAGGCAGGAAAACTACAGGCCGAATGGATGATCTGTAATCCAAAGCAACTTATAAAGGAGGTCATACTCCTCATGAAAAACAGGGCGACCGAAAAGGATTTATCCTTTGTCTTTGACTATGCAGACCTGCCTGAAAGCATGGTAACCGATCCAGTTCGATTCCGACAAATTTTAATTAACCTGCTTAGCAATGCTATAAAGTTTACCAGCAATGGTCAAATCCAATTCATCGCATCGACAATGACACGAGAGGGTAGCGATTATTTATATGTATCGGTTTCAGATACCGGGATTGGCATGACGGCCAAGCAGCAGGCTAAACTCTTTCAGCCATTTACTCAGGCTGATACTTCAACGACACGAGAGTTTGGTGGTACCGGCCTGGGAATGGCAATTACCCGTAAGCTCGTCGATCAGATGGAGGGGAAGATTCATGTCGAAAGCTTACCAACGATGGGGACCTCTTTTTCGGTCCTTTTACCGACAGAACCAGTCGATTCAGAGACGGTAACCGAAGTCTTTGATGCTGGACCTGACTCAATACAGGGACACCAGGGGAAGTTATCACAGCAGGAGGCACTTGCCTGCCGTATACTACTCGTCGAAGATGGACCGGATAACCAGCGTCTATTAACGGTGTTGTTGAAAAAAGCGGGCGCAACGGTCGACCTCGCTGAAAATGGGAAAATAGCAATAGAAAAAATATTGCAAGCCGAAGAAGAAAAGAAATGTTATGAAGTAATACTCATGGATATGCAAATGCCCGTTATGGATGGTTATACTGCCGCTAGAAACCTCAGGGGCCTGGGGTTCTCCCGCCCAATTATTGCGTTGACTGCCCATGCAATGCAAGGGGACCGTGATAAATGTCTAAACGCCGGATGTGATGACTATCTGACCAAACCGATTAACCGAAATGAGTTGTATGAGAAAATTGGTTGTTGGCGAAATCTTAATATCAATCAGCCAGAGCTTAAAAATTATTCCACAAACTCTGTTTTCGAAGGCATTTCTGATCATGAAGAAGAAAAAGAGGTTCTGCCTATTGAGCCTATCGGCTCCGTTTTAGTCGCTGACGATATCGATGATAATCAGAAAATACTGAAAAAAATTCTCGAGCCTCTTGGTGCCACTGTAACCGTAGTCGCCAATGGACTTGATGCCGTTCGGGCAGTTGAAGAATCTTTGAAAAATAAAGAACCATTCTCTTATATTTTTATGGATATAAAGATGCCCGTTATGGACGGAATCGAAGCGACAAAGAGGATTCGCGAAATCGGTTGCACAGGAAAGATTATAGGCACCTCGGCCTTTTTCGATGTCTATGAGAAGGATACTTATGAAGACAAGGGGTTTGATCACTTTATAAAAAAACCAATTCTTCTTGGAAAACTTCTGGATTATTTTAATGAGGTGCAAACAGGGGTCCCCGCCCAAGGTTTAAAAACAGTCACCAGCCCAATCCTCTATGGCGATCATAGTTTTGGTGACATTCTCGACGAAAATGAATAGCCCCATTGTCAGAAAGTGGTAGAGACATCTTTGGCGGGTTAAAAACAGATCGTTTTCCTGGTGGCAAGAATCCCTTTAGAAAAATGAAAGCCTCGACCAATCGCCCCAGGTGAGATAGAATGGATCGAAAGCAAATCTGTCGGTATATTTCGACAGAAATTCAGAAAAAACAAAAGTGGACAAGGCCGATGAATATTGTCGTCAATGGCGAAAATTACAAAGTAACTTCTGAAAAAACAGTCGCCGACCTTCTCGCTGAAATGAAAAAGGAGAGGGCTATGGTCGCCGTAGAGCGAAATAGTCAGCTCGTACCACGCGAAGCACACGACACAACCGTTTTAATTGAGGGAGATTCCATAGAGATCGTCTCCTTTGTCGGTGGGGGATAATTGACGAGTATCTTTATCGATACCTCTCTGCTCAAATGCAACTTCTATCGGAAGGTCCTATTGAGTTTGAAAATAAGGCTGAAAAACTATCGATGAAGACGGGACGGCCGCGCCCTGTTTTGTGTCTCTGAAGTGGGAAGGAGACCCTCCGATGGACTGCTGGCATTGGCGTAAAGTTGTTTTTCCATTCTGCCACTTTTTCGGGCGAGGTAACCTGCTGCGACGGCCATTTTCATGCTTGAGGCCATTTGGACTGGATCGTTGGCGTGTGCTAAAGCGGTATTGAGCAAAACGCCATCGAGACCGAGCTCCATCGCTTTGGCCGCATCGCTTGCCGTCCCGACGCCAGCATCAAGGATTACAGGGTAATGAGGGTCGTCCTGTTTTAGATACTCTAGACAAATCTTTATGTTATTAGGATTTAAAATGCCTTGCCCCGAACCGATAGGAGACCCTGCCGGCATAACGGCGGCGGCACCGGCGTTTTTTAACCGACGCGCCATAATCGGATCGTCAGAGGTATAGCAGAGAACCGAAAAACCTTCTTCTACCAGCTTTTCGGTAGCGCGCAAGGTCTCAATCGGATCAGGGAGGAGAGACCGTCGATCACCCAAAACCTCTAGCTTGACCCAATTGGCACCGGGGTTTTCTAGCCCCTTTAATATCTCACGCCCTAAATGTGCCGTTCGGACGGCGTCGTCGGCGTTGTAACACCCCGATGTGTTGGGAAGAAGGAGGAACTTCTCATAGTCGATATAGTCGAGTATGTTCTTTCCCGTTTCGTCGTAGAGTTTTTCTCGGCGAATAGCGACCGTTAAACAGTCGGCACCACTTGCCAATATCGACTCTCTCATAATCTCATAGTTTGGATACTTTCCGCTGCCGACGATAAGGCGACTTTGCAGTGTATGAGGGCCAATTTTTAGAGGGGGTATTGATGCCATGTATTTAATAATATTTAAATTTTAGGGCTGGAATCTGAGACCGCAGTTTGGGCAAAAGATTGACCAAAACCGGGTCGCAAACCCCAAGGCCTCAAGCCGAAAACCTAATTCGGAAAATCAAACCGATGAAGGCCCTTTTAGGAGGAGGAGCTTTTTGTCGAAACCGATCGGTTACAGGGAGAATGGTCGCAGGCTCAATGAACCAAAGACGATCGGGCAAAAATAGCCTCTGGCAAGAAGAGGAACCACCATCCTACAGTATACCTCCTTTCTTTTCGCTTTTAAAGGTAGCCTTTCTGTTCGGTCATTTCTTCTGAGGCGACACTTTTGGGGAAAGTGGTGTTACCGCTGTTGTTACAACCGGTTTCGGCCTTGGGGCGGCTTTCGAGGTGGGGGAAAGAGGGGGGGTAAGAAGATGTCTCAAGCAGCTTCCGATCGACCTCTTTTTTGGATATCTTCTGTAAAACCTTCCATAAATTTCTTTTTATTCTTTGGGTTTCCCGTTATCTTTTATAGATCGTCGCATTTGTGGCCAAAGAGCGATCGAATGTACCGATTCTCAAAGAAACGACCATTGTTAGCAATGTAAAGGCTCTCTTGCCCTCTCTCTATTAGAGATTTTTTGTATCTTTGTTTTGGAGTTTCCCATGCCGACTTTTTTTAAGGCCTCTCGCCCTCCTCTTTTCCACCTGTTTTTTCTAATACCACTTTTTGCCGGGCTGTTACTTAGTGGTAGTCTTCAGGGCCAAAAGCAGGCGGCAAAGGTAAAGGCAACCCAAACGACTGCCGAAAAGGGAACTGGCACACCTACAACGGAAAGTGTTACCACAAATGTTCCCGAAAAAAAATCGGCCAATAGCACAGATAGCACAGACATGCTTGTTGTCGGTGGTTATTACTTTGACACACCGACCCTTACGATGAAAAAGAACCACGGTATTGTCATTACGAGTGGTACCTTTGGTAGTATCTCGGACCGCAATGCTGAAGAAGAGACTTTGGCAAATTTCAAAAAAGAGTACCCCAACGCAACCGTTGTCGAGCTTTCAGAAGAGGACTATATACTGCCAGGGATTTTTGATCTCCATGCTCATTACAACGTAACCCTCGCCGGTCGCACTCGCCAAGAAGAGACAAACGTCATACCGGCGGTCTACCTTGCCAACGGTGTTACCAGTACCTTTACCGCTGGCGAATATTTTCCCGAGAGGATTTTTCTTCTCAAGAGAGATATTATTCAGGGGAGAAGGGTCGGCCCCAGAATTTTTAACACCGGGCCCTACTATGGATCTGTTCGGCGCGGATGGAACAGGAACGCGACAAAAGAGGAGATTTACGACGAGGTCGACTATTGGGCGCTCCGTGGTGTTGGTGGCTTTAAGGCAAAGGGGATCGATCCGGAATCTCTTAAGGCACTTATTGAGCGGGCTCATTTTCACGGCTTGACTGTTACTGGCCATCTCGATTCAGGACGACGTGGTTCGGTAAATCCACAAGATGCAATCGAAATGGGTATCGATCGTGTTGAGCATTTTCTCGGAGGTGATCTTTTACCGGCTAGCCGATCGGCTTATGCCTCACTTCAAAACCTCGATCCCGACGATCCAAAACTATTGGAGGTCATACAAAAGTATATTGACAACGGTGTCTACTTTGATGCGACCATAACGACCTACGGATCAGAGACCCCAAAAGGGGAAGAGTTTGCTTACTGGACCGACGAGCGCCGCTTCTTTACACCTTATGTCCAAAAATGGATCGCTGAAAAAGAAGAGAAGGAAAGGGCTCGCCCTGCCCCCAGAGGGCCGACTCAGTTCGAAAAAATCTATGCTGTCAAACAAAAGACGATCAAACGGTTTTTTGATGCTGGTGGTCAAATTACCCTAGGGACGGACCACCCTAGTAAAGGTAACTTTTTGGCCGGCTTTTTTGCCCATCGAGAAATCGAGACCTTTGTTCGGGCCGGAATACCCGAAGGGGAAGCACTCAAAATTGCAACCCTCAACGGTGCCAAAGCGCTTGGTATTAGTGAAAAGTTCGGTTCGATCGCGCCGGGGAAATATGCCGACCTGTTCGTTGTGAAAGGAAACCCGCTGCAAAAAATTTCGAACACTCGTAATGTTCATCTCGTTGTAAAGGGGGGAACCCTTTATGAGACGGCTAAGCTCCTTAAAGAGGTCGAGGGAAAACTCGGCCCTGTCGACGAAGACGATTGGCGATAGTGGGGGCTTCTATAGGGTAAATACTTTTCTGAAAGAGGAGAGAAGACAATGAGAAAAATATTCGCACAAGTCGGTGTTATTACTTTGATCATCTTAGTTGGTGGCCAGTTGATAGATGGTGGAGCCCTTCACGGAGAACATCGTGGGGACTGGAATGGACAAAGTATCGAGTCGGGTAATAACCAGGATGATAACCAACAGAGTAAGAGTCAGCAGGGTAGTTACCAGCAGGGAGGTCTACTCCAGCTCGACACTTTCCCCAAGGTTGGCGATACAGCAAAGGACTTTACCCTGAAAAGTACCGATGATAAGGAGGTGACCTTTTCTTCGTTGACGAAAGGGGGGAATGTCGCCCTCGTCGTTTTGCGAGGTTATCCTGGATACCATTGTTCGATTTGTACACGTCAGTTTCAGCAGTTCCTCAATGAGGCAGAGAACCTGAAAAAGGCCGGCATTCACAAGGTCGTTTACATCTATCCAGGTGATAAAAAAGATCTTAAAGAGATGGCAGGTGAAAAACTTGGTAAAGAGACATTACCCGCCAGCCATCAGCTGTTGCTTGATGGCGACTACCACTTTACAAACCTTTATAACCTTCGTTGGGATAAAGAGTTCGAAACGGCCTATCCTGCAACTTTTGTCGTTAACAAAGAGAATAAAGTAACCTTTGCCAATGTTAGTAAAGGACATGGTGGCCGGGTCTCGCCGACAACTCTTATTCAGGCGATAACCGAGAAAAAATAGGCGACAAAGGGAGCCACCCTTTTGCCCTTCTATTGATAATAGCAACCGCAATCTTGTGCGGTTGCTTTTTTTTGTAAAAAACTGGATACTACACCTTGTTGCCGGATACATAGAATCAGGGGGTGTCTTGTTAGAGGCTTATTGTTTGTATTCGTGGAGCAGAAGGTTAGATGCATAGAGGATGATTCTTTTTCTTTAGTATCAAAATGACAAACGATTCACCAGATAAGGCCGAACGTGCCCGCCGTGAGCGGGAGCAGTACAACGAAGGTTTGCAAAGAGAGACGTATGAAAACCGTCTTTCTCATTGTGAAGGATTTACCTCCCGTGAAAAATGGGAAAAGCTGGTCGCACTTATGGAGATCAGTCGGGGGAAAGAGGTCCTCGAATTAGGCTCGACAACATGGCATAATTGGCTCGACGAACAAAAAATATATCCAAAATCGCTTGATTGCATTAATATCTCGGAAGCAGAGCTGGAAGAGGGGCATCAGCTCGCTAAAAAAGGGACGATTCGGCCCAACTTTCACCAAATGGATGCTCAATCTCTCGACTTTCCTGAGAACTCATTTGATGTCGTCTTTGGTAGTGCTATTTTGCACCATGTCGATCTTGAAGCGACCTGTCAAGAGATTGTCCGGGTTTTGCGCCCCGGTGGAAATTTTGTCTTTTATGAGCCCCTCGATATTAACCCTGTTGCACGTGTCGTTCGGGCTTTGACCCCTCGCGCCCGGACTGTTGATGAGCGCCCTTTTCGTTTTGCCGATTTACGCCTTTTGAGAAAATATTTATGTTATCAATTTGAGGCGTACGAACTTTTTAGTGTCCCTGTCGGGTATTTGTCGGGCCGTCTTTTTAAAAATCCAATAAACCTACTGACGATCGGTAGTCAGATCGTCGACGACCTCATAAAAATCCTTTGCCCTCCGGCACAATATCTGTACCGTAATATCATCTTACACGGGGTGAATTTGAAGCCTCAGGAAGAGGCCTCTTCCTCCAGCACAGTTAAAGAGCTTTCCAGTGAAGAAGGTTCAAAGAGAGAATCGGCGGCATAATAAAGAGTAGACAAGCGACCTAGGCTTGCTCCTTTCCCTTTTTGCGGACGAGCAGATTGGGGCTTTGTACAGACTGCTCTATTTCTGGCTCTGAGCGTTCCTGCTCCTCGTGGGAGATCCCATTACGTTAGAAGAAAGTGGCACTCTTTTCGCCAGAGATCCATTTGCACGACCGTGTCAAAAGAGCAATCACACACAGCTGTGTTAGAGAGCTCGCACACGACTCGTGTGAGAAAATTCAAAATCAAAATTCATCACACGTACTCGCGCTAGAAACACGCACGTACCCGTGCCAGAGCCACCACAACTACCTCTACCAAACACACACACGTACTTGTGCTAGAAACATCGCACGCACTCGTGCCAAAAACACGCACGTCCCCGTGCTAGAAACCTAGTCGACGACGGCAACGCCTGCTTCGGCGACGGCGTGGTCATTTTCGACACTACTTCCAGAGACACCAATGGCGCCAATGATCTGACCACTGCTGTTTTTTAGTGGAATCCCACCAGGAAATGAAATAAGTCCCCCGTTGGAGTGTTCGATATTGTACAGGGCCCCACCTGGCTGGGAGAGCTGTCCAATCGATCCGGTCGGCATGTTAAAAAAACGGGCCGTCTTTGCTTTTTTAATGGCAATATCAATGCTTCCGAGCCACGCATCGTCCATGCGCAAAAACGCTTTCAAATTCGCCCCTGCATCGACGACAGCAATATCCATTTTGGTGCCAATTTCTTCTGCCTTCTTGGTAGCGGCGGTAATAGCAAGGTGGGCTTGATCGGCGGTAATATCGGCCATAGTGTGAAATCCTTTGAGTTAATTTTAGAAGCCAATAAAATCTTTTGATTGCAGTATAGCCGAGTTATTTTCAGAAGCAAGGTACAGCTTTGAGCAATCTACAGAACTCTTTTCGGAGTTCTTTCTGCGCCTCGGTCTCGCACGCATTGCACCCCTCAAAAGGGGTGAAATTGGGTGGTGTTAGGGTAGTTTTCGCCATAAAACTAGACAAAAGTCCGAAAAAAAGAACAACGCTGTTAGGCACTGCTTCTTGATGATTTTTTCGGTAACTTATCGTTTTGCAATTTTTGCCGCTGAGTTGAATTAGTTGGTAATCAATTGGTAAGAGCCAATCAGTAAGAGCGACAATTGTGGGCAAACTTAACTAAAGCCGTCAGGGGCGATCGGGCCAAACACAAAAGTGGCAGAGATTAAGGTAACCCTGAAATAAAGCGACGCTGACGGGACTTGAACCCGCAATCTCCGGAGTGACAGTCCGGTGCTTTAACCAATTAAGCCACAGCGCCATTTGTACTTTTTGTCGAGTCAAATAGTCGACAACGTACTAACCCACATAGCTTTTCCCAAAAAATCGGGGAAAGGCCCCTGTGTGGGTAACGAGAGATTATAGGTCGGTCTTGGGAATTTTCAAGGTCGGACTTTGCAAAAAAAAGATTTTTTGCCCTCTTGTGGCTGAAAAAAAGCTATCTTTTAGATACGACCTTATAGAAATGAAACAAACAAAAGGATCGAAAGAATGGGGGGCAAAGAGAGGCTGTTTGTAACCGATCGACAGTAAAGTCGTCGTTATTGACCAGAGGAGAAGACCGATGTGGAATAATGTTGTGTTAGGGGCAGTGGATCTGCCCGGTAAGGTGGGGGCTCTTTGGAGCTACGGCCTTCGTCAACTGAACTCGCTCGGTATGAACGAATGGCTCTTTATTTTTGCCATTATTTTAGTCCTCGGTTTTGTCCTCATGCGTGGGGAAGGTATTTCAAAAGGGTTCTAACAAGCCCCTTTTGAAAAAACTGTTCTATTTAGGGGGGTAATTATCCTTAATTTTTATAAAAATTAAGGACAAACGGACCCGCTTTTCAAAGTCGGTTCTATATTTTGGGTAGAGATACAGCCTTTTTTACCTTTATGAGATAATTGGCGCCCCAAATGGCTTTTTGGACCCTTGGTTTACCGACACCTGTAGCACTCGCTATCGTTGCTGCGGTCGCCTATTTTGTCGGCCAATACCGACGCCGGCAAGAACAACTTGCCACTGAATCGTTAGAAGGTCACGAGTTTCGCCGTGCCCAATCAATCATTAAAGAACTGGAGGGGATCGCCAATAGCGTTCGGATCGGTTTAGCGAACCATCACCATACAATTTTAGATTTTAAAGAACGTCTTGGTAAATTGGGCCAAGATGCGAGTCAGACAAGTGTTCGAGAGCTTATTGAGGAGACCGAGAGGATGGTCTCACCGACAATGAAGCTCGCTTCTCAAATGGCCAGCGCCTACGACGAAATACGGCAGCAGACAACAATGCTCATGTCGTTTACCGAGGTGCGGCTCGATCCATTAACGGGTGTTGGAAACCGGCGTGCCCTTGAAGATTGTCTCGACAATTTGCAGCGTCAGTATAATCGTTATGGTTCAGGTTACTCACTGGTAATGCTCGACATTGATCACTTTAAAAAGCTCAACGATGAGCATGGTCACCTTTATGGCGATCAGATTCTAAAAGAGTTTTCAAAAATCCTTCAAGAGACGGCACGAGAGACCGATGTCGTTGCCCGATTTGGAGGAGAAGAATTTATTATTTTGCTTCCGTTTACGGACCTTTCCGGTGCTGCCATCATGGCCGAAAGGGTACGTGTAAGGGTCGCTGCCATGTTGCCTGTTACCGTGAGTATAGGTATTGCAGAGATCGAAAAAGGAGAAGATTCCAAAAGGCTGCAGGGGCGTGCCGATGCCGCTCTTTACAGTGCCAAGTCAGAGGGGCGAAATCAAGTGTTCAGTCATAATGGTCGGGCGCTGGTGGCGGCTGAATCTCTTTGTGAATCTCAAGAAGGTGTCGACACGATTGGGGAGCACAGTATCGTTGAACACAGCCTTAATGAAGATAGTATCGATTTAGATAGCCCCGCTACCTTAGGCAACCCAAAAGACAAAGAAGCGGCCCGTTAAACGTTAGGGCGTGGTAGAGAACAAGGAAGAAGGTAAAGAAAACCGTCAAAGGATGAAGGTTCAAAGAAGGTGACACTTGTGGGAGTGCCACCTTCTTTTTGTTTTAGGTGATCGCTTTTTTAATTAGAGCAAAACTTTGGTTTTGAGGCTTGAGTTTTGGGCCAACAATATGGTCTCACCTCGTATTAGAAATTAAAAGGGTGCTTCAGCCGGTGCCGTGGCGAGTCTCTTGAGCGAATCTAAAACGTCGCCGATCGTTTTTTGGGAGACTTCATCCCAATTGGCCGCTTTGTGGTGCAAAATAACAAGCTTGAAGTTTTCCATCGCTTCGGCGAGGTCGTCAGGCAGGTCGCCCAAGTGCTCGAATGGTCGAACGAGCTGATCTTCTTCATGGCCCTCTTTTTCATTCGAAGAGAACTCTCCTTCTTCTCCACCAAGGTGGACTTCTCCCAGGTCACCAAAGTCGGCCCCTTCAGATGCTGGCCCCAAAATTTCACCGATTTCGCCCGCGACATTTTGTGCGGTCGAATCTTGGAGGAGGGTGGGGTCGTGGTCTTCGTTAAGTTCGGTAGATACAGGAGCATTTTTGGCGTTTGGTTCGGTCGCTGGATCACCGTCGGTCTCTTGCCACCTTACTTTTCGCATGGCGGCAATCGACAATTTTTCTGTATCGGCTCTACGTAGCCACGTTTCGGCGTCGTCCCAGTCGATCGCTACGAGGTAGTGGCTCCAAAAAAGATTTGAAAAGTCGCGAGCCAATTCCCCAAAACGTTGATAGACGCGGCGAAGACGCCCAACATGTTGCCCCGTTACCCCACCTACAAACTGGGCCCACGTTTCGTCAGAATACTCGGCAGTCGGTGCCTTTGTTGCGACCAAAGCTTCTCGCCATTGGCAGATAATTTTGCCCTTTTCCCAGTTGGTGCTACTAATAAGGCCATTCCATTTGCCAATGTACCCCGCCGAGGCCTCTTTTGTCTGAGGACTGATTGGGCCATCGCTATGATCGGTTTGAGCTGTTGCAGAATTGGAGTGTTGTGAGGTCGTTTCCAGGGTCGACATAGAGGTCCCTTTGGGGAAAAAGAGTTACCGATCACTTGGGCAAGAGGGCGGTAAATAAGAATGCGTGAATAATCGAGCTGCCATTCTATCAGGAACAGGCCACGGGGCAACCATTTTACGAAAAAAAGTGGAGCCAAACGACAGACAACATTAGAACACTCTGCCCACTTGGCAGAGTCAACCCAGTTGGCAATGAGCTCCAGTCGGGTTAGGACCGGAAAAGCTCATCGCCGCAAGGTGAATTTTTAGAAGACCGAAACAACATTGTAGGAAGATTTTTAAAGCTCCTTCTGTCTGTTGTTTTTTAGGTCTCTATGTCGTTGGTTGAGAATACTCGTTAGGTTATTATGGCTTCGTTTGTTTGTTGGGGGGCGGCCTGAGCCAAGTGCCCTTACCCCTTCCCTTGTTTTTTGGTTTTGGGACCTTCAGGGATTCCTTGACCTTCGATTTTCTTTTGAGGATTTTTTCCAAGGTCGGTTTTTGGGAGTTGTCCCTTGTCGGGGCTTGCCTCCTTTTTCTCTTTGAATTCACCCCCTTCTGGTAATACTTCGACAGGATTTTCGACTTTAGGTGTGCCGTCGGTGGCGTTCCCCTTTTGAGCATCCATATGCCCATTGACGTCAGGGGTGTTTTGGCCACTGATTTTTTCAATAACAAGGGTAAGGTCAACAGGGCGATCGCCCTCTCTGTGAAGAATGTGGGGAAGGAGGTTTATACCTTCTTGTCGTCGTCGATTGCCAGTGTTTCGATTAGCAGTCTCTCCAATAGCAGTACCTCGATCGACAGTGCCCAAAAAACCACTCTCGAACGTTACCCCTTCAAGGTCTTGCCCCCCGACGTTTTCATCCAGCGTTGCCTTCTCAATGTTTTTACTGTCAAGCCTTTCGCCTTCGGCGTTTTCACCCCCGAGGTCTTTACTATCGACGCTTTGTTCCTCGATAGTCTTCGCTTGAATATTGGCCCGAAAAAAGTCGCGATATCGGAGTAGCTCTTTTCTTGTCGGTTTTGAAATTTTAATGCCGTAGTATGGTTTAAAATGATTGTGCCGAAGTTCGTCGTGACCACCCCTGTTTTGGCCGAAATTGTTATGGTCACTGTTACGGGCAAAGTCCCGATCGGTATTGGTATGATCGACGCTTTGATTATCTATGTCGTTGTGGGTCGCTTTTTGCCCCCCTCGGGTATTTTGTCTCCCCTCTTGCCAATGAGCGGAGAGGGCAACAACACCACTTTTTTCCTGAACCAATTCGGCCAACAATGAGGCGGCCGCCTTTCCGTTGAGTTCTACAGCAACAACTTCGACCGACGAAAGTGGGGTCTCGTTCGAATCGGCCAAGAGTACATTTTGTTGCATGAGAAGGTCTAAAATGGGATCACTATTTTGGCGTTGAAGATGGAGAGTTACCTTTAGAGGTGAAAGGGCTGAGGTCTGCTCGGTGGTGACCAGTGGTAAGGCCGAAAAGGCACGCCCTTGGGCGCCGAGGCGCAATCTATTCATTCTCTGTTTGTCGATCTCCTGGTTGATTTTCTTGTTGATTTCCGGGTCGTCAACTTTTTGATTCTCGGCTCTTCGGCCACCGACTTGACCACCAGAGTTTTGGTGACGATCTTCATTTTTATTACCGCTTTCCTCATTTTTATTACCGCTTTGCTTGGTACGGTCACTCTCGTCGGCCTTTTCTACTTCTGTCGTTGCGATCATGTTGTTTTTGTTTCGACCTCCCATGCGGCCACCACCACCGAGAGCGCCCTCTGCGGAGCGACGTCCAGCCGAGCCAGGGCCACCCGAACCACGACTTCTAGCGGCGGTATCGTCCTGATTGTCTCGGATGGAAATCTCTTTATTACCACCTCTACTATTTTTTTGGGCGCGGGTCATCACTTTGTTAACTTGGTCGCCACCTTTGTTCTGGCTCTCTATCTCAAGAGTACGGGGATCATCTTTTTTCGTTGGTACAGAGCCGGGGCCGAGAAGTTTAGATCCTTCTTCGTTAATGGGGAGTTCACCTTTTTTCAGGTTTGTTGTTTGTGGTCGCCCTTCGAGAGCATTGTCAGGAGTTGGAGGACCTGTTGAGCCTTTGGAATCGATCGACCCCGTTACATGATCACTTTTTCCAGTTGACTCGTTTTGTGCGAAATCGTTTCCCGCTGGTCGGTCAAGTGGGAAGTAGAACATTAAAAAGAGGGTCGCCGCCATAGCCAACAAGGCAGGGGTCGTCTTTAACCATAGAAGATCTTCTTTATGCCTGGCCTCTTTGTCAGCATTGGAAGAGGTCGTAATACTTTGGAAATACTCTTTTCGCTTGGTCGCCATTGAAACGACACGCTCGTGAAAAGGTTGGTCTGATAACTCAGCAGAGGTGCTCTTTTCAGAAGTTGTTTTCCCGGAATGAAGAAGCGGGGCTTTGCCCCCTGATTGAGCGACTTCGCCGAGTTGTGGTTCGCCAAATGTTTTCTCGTTTGTGTCGATACTTATCTGCGGCATTTTTTGGAGCCACTCTCCCATTTGACGGTAGTCATTGTAAATGTCGAGAGCCGCCCGGTCGTTTGCCAGTAACTCTTTAACGACATTTTGTTCCTCAGGTGAGAGCTCGCCATCTAGGTAGGCGCTCACTTTTTCTTCGAGCAACTGTCGCTGAAGCTTTGTCTCGTTAGGTAATCCGGTCCCCTCTTGAACCTCTGGCGAGGCATGTTCCGGTGCCATATACTCCGAGTTACCAGCCTCCGAGTTACCAGCCTCCGAGTTGTTCGTTTCAGAGTTATCAGCTTCAGGATCGCCTGCACGATGGTCCTGTGATTGATGGCCCTGCGATTGATCGTTTGAAAAGCGATCGCTTGGCTCATCGTCTGGTTGCTGGTTATCTGGTTGTTCGTTCATAACAAACAAAAGTTTCTCACGCGTAGCGAAAGGGCTTTGGAGGGCTCACTTTTTGAGCGTGGTTTTGTAACAAAGGGCAAAAAGGAAACGGTAAAAAAACTGTAATAATAAAGGGCAAAAACAATAAAAATACGAACAAACCGACTAAAGCAACGGGGTCAACTCGTCACGTAAGTGGTTGCGGGCTCTGTGGAGACGACTTCGAACCGTTCCGACAGGGAGGTGTAAAATCTCACTAATGGTGTCGTAGCAACAGTTTTCCATTTCACGTAAAACCAAAATGGAGCGATGTTCCTGTGACAATCTTTGTAAAGCTCTATGAACCTCAACAGCCCGCTCTTTCTGCAGAAGGTGTTCCTGAGGGTTCGAGGCGGTACCGTTTTGGATCGGTTCCTGACCTGAGTCTGCCCGGATCGTCTCGAGCGAGGTCTGTACCTTTTTGCGTCGTTTCCGATTGACAAAAATATTAAAAGCGATCCGATAGAGCCACGTATAAAAGGCGCTTTTCTGGCGAAAAGTATCGAGCTTTAAAAAGGCCTGGACAAAGGCTTCCTGAACGACATCTTCTGCCTCTTCCCGATTGCCAGCGATGTGGTACATCGTATTAAAAAGGCGATTTTGATACCGGCATACCAACATCCCGAACGCATCCCGGTCTCCCGAGTTGGCGTTATGAACCAAGTCGACATCGTCTTGTACAGCGCTACCTTCCAAGCAACCTTTCTCCAAGTCTGATGAGTAAGATGACACAGGGCCCTGGTTCGTTCCCAAGATTTTTATTTTTTCGCAAGATTGTATGCGATTTTTTAGAAGAGACTTCCAATATCATCTATGGACGCCCAAAAGTCAAACATTATTGCAAAAAGGAGGAGAAATGGAGGCCAAAAAGGGTCTTCTCCCAAAGCTCGCCTAAATACAGCAACCCCCTTTCTAGACCTTTTTTACCGAGCCTCCCTTTTTTGTAAACGACAACAGGCTATAGCTACAATCGGCGAAAGAAAGGGGCTAGCCAGATTGGCTCTGCCGCCATTTTGAGAAGAGGTATCCCCAAAGAGAGAGAGTCGCCAGAAACAAAATCACACTGACCCATTGCGAGACGGTCAAAAGGCTGCCGGCAAACCCTGGTTCGTCGGTTCGGACAATCTCAAGTAGAATCCTAATCACAGGATAAATCGTCATGCCAAGGGCAAAGACGGCCCCTTCGGCGAGCCGAAATGGTGTATAAACAATCAAAATGAAAGCCAATGCAAATGCAGCCCCGGCACTATAAAGTTGTGTCGGATGGACAGGGAGGCTTTCGGTCGGTCGCTCTGGTCGAACCCATTGATAACGGTTCCCTTGGTCATCACGCAGGCGGAGTGTTGTAAAGCGGGTGAGTTCTTTTCGTCCCTGAATAAGAATTTCTTCTTGAGTCAGACGATTTTTCTCAGGAAACTGAGCATCGTTTATTTCGCGAAGAATGGTTCCTTTCATAAGTCGATTTTCTTCAGCGATCATTCCAGGGTAGACTTCACCAACGACAAGGTCGACTCCATCTTCTGTTTTTGCCGTCGTTAGCAAAAAACCTTCAAAGGCTCCTTCCTCGAGCTGACGGATGTAGGGGGGACTTCCTTCGGGAAAATGGAAACCGAGGGTTGGATTTTCACAATAGCCACCAAAACAGCAACCATTCAGGAGACATCCAATCCGGCCAAGGGCAAGGCCGACAAAGAGGCTTGGTGCAATGACATCTAAGATTTTCAGAAGGCGAATTTTTTCTCGTGAGCAGAAAATGGCCAAGGCCAAAATGGCGCCGATCGCTGCACCATAGACGACAAGGCCACCCTGGGAGACGTTAAGAAAGGCAAAAATCGTCGCCCGAATATCGAGGCTGTTTTGCTCGTACCGGAGAAAACCCTCAAAATACTGGAGGGTATAAAAAAGGCGCCCCCCGACGATACCCCCGACGACCATCCAAAGTGACGATGAAAAAATGGTCTCAGGTAAGAGGCCAGCTTTTTTTCCGCGCCACAGAGCGAGTCCGACTCCAGACAAAACGGCCAACAACATCATAAAGCCGTAACCACGAATCGCTAGGCCGCCACCCCCCAGGGCTTGGCCATTTTCGCTCCGAATGATCGGCTCTTCTAAATTCGGCAATAAAAAGAGGATAATAGCGAGTATTAAAAAATAGAGGGGGAGGTGTCCCTTGGCATTCGCCGAAAAAGTCCCCTCTGCCTTATAGAGGAAGCCAAAGAAAAGGAGGCCACCAACGAGCCACAAAATCGCCAGCCACCCGAGACCAAAGAGGGGAAGGCCAAGAATTTCATGTGGAATCGTGTAGAGGGTCTTTAGCATTGGGGAAATTTCTAAAATCTAAAAAAGTAGTCTCTGAGTCTCTCTTGTGGCTCTGTTTTTTTAAGCCCGTTTTTTGTTATGCCAGTAACACGGCTATTCTGTTAGTAATATATTATCGAGAAGGCGTGTTGTGCCGATGCGGGCGGCTACTAACAATACCACATCGGTGACGATCGTTTCAACCTCAGTCAACGACCGAGGGTCAACGATCGTAAGGTAATCGATTTCATGAATGCCATGTTTTTGCAAATAATCGGTGGCAATTTTTCGTAAAATGCAGCCTTCTTTTTCTCCATTTTCAAAGGCAGCTTGGGCGGAAAAAAGGGCCGCTGAAATCGCCCGAGCTTTCTCTCGATCGCTCTCCGAAAGGTAGCGGTTTCGAGAGCTCATCGCTAGGCCATCTTCTTCACGGACGATTGGCATTCGGTGAAACTGGACGGGTAGGGCAAGGTCGTCGATCATTGTACTGAGAACAGCACACTGCTGGAAATCTTTTTGACCAAAATAGACATTCGTCGGGAGGGTTAACATAAAGAGCTTTAAAACGACGGTTGTTACACCCCGAAAGTGATCTTTTCGAAGGGTTCCTTCGAATCTATTTGCAACGACAGGTGGCTCAATGTAGGTTGAAAATCCATCTTGGTAAAAATCGTCCTGACTCGGTAAAAAGAGAAGATCGACTCCGAGCTGATCCAACATGGCGAGGTCGTTTTCGAGAGTCCTTGGATAACTTTCAAAATCTTCTCCCGGGCCGAACTGGGCAGGATTTACAAAAATCGAGACGACTGTCGTCTCATTATGAGCGAGCGATTCTTTAACGAGAGAGAGGTGCCCCTCATGGAGGGCACCCATCGTCGGTACGAACCCGACCCTCTTTTGTTCGCTTTGCCATTGACGGGCCTGCTGCTGCATTTCGCTACACGAGGTGATTTTTTCCATAGAGCCTTTCTTGCTAATAATCTTGGTACTAAAAAAGGGAGAGATGTTCTGGCGAAAGAGGGGGGGATTCGGTGGGCGAGCTTTGGGAAATAGCTACTTTTGAGTAAGGGAGATCACCTTTATAATAAACTTCGAACGTTGGAGGCGTCAATGAAGGGACGGGCTTCTTATAGAATTTCTATTAGCGTCCAAAATCTACTCTAGAATTCTTAAAGATGATTATGGCCAGTTACGACGAATTACGAGAGAGATTCCTCGACCAGTACGTAAAAATTATATCGACCGATCCTAAACATTGCCGTTTTGTCGGGGAGACGGGCAAGGTTCACGCCGTTAATTATAATGGTTATCTCCTCGTCCAGTTTGGTGAAGACGACACTCGTTGGGGCAACAATACCGGTTGGTTCGAGTTCCTGCCGACCGATATTGAGAAAACAGTCCGTCCTGATCCGCCACCTCCCCCACCCAAACCGGCGAAAAAGCCAGTCAAAAAAGTGGTTGCCAAAAAAGAAGTCTCAGAGAAAACTTCTGAAAAGCAGGATGCTGAAAAAGGGGAAGAAGGAACAGGTGAAGGTTCTTTGGAGACAAGTTCTCAAGTCGCTAAACCCGAAAAAAAACAGGAAGACTAAAGGTCTGTCGTTCCTTTTTCGGTGACCTCCATCATACGACAAAGAGCGGTCCGCGCTTCTGTTGCCGTTTCGTCGTCGACCTCGATCAAGTTGACGGGACGGTTCGCCGCAAGGTTTTCGAGTGACCACGTTAAGTGGGGCAAGTCGATCCGGTTCATCGTTGCACAAAAACAGACGACAGGGGAGAGGAAATGGATCTCTTGTTCGGGGTGTTCTTGTTTGAGTCGATTGACCATATTCAACTCGGTACCGATAGCCCACTTTGATCCGGCCGGTGCTTCGTTGATCGTTTTCAAAATAAAACCGGTCGATCCCGAAAGATCGGCGGCATCGTTGACCTCACGACAACATTCCGGGTGGACTAATATTTTTATGTCTGGGATCGTTTTTCGAAAAGTATCGATATGTTCTCTGGTAAAGACCTGATGGACTGAGCAATGTCCTTTCCACAAAAGGACCTGACTGTTTTGAAGGGTTTCCAGATCTGTTCCACCATACTCGTTTGCGAATGGGTCCCATATCGGCATTTGCTCGGCCGAGATGCCCATCGTTAATGCGGTATTGCGACCAAGGTGTTGATCGGGAAAGAATAGGACCCGTTTCCGCCTGGCAAAGGCCCAGTCTAAAATTTTTCGGGCGTTGCTACTTGTGCAGACGATTCCACCATTGCGTCCACAAAAAGCTTTTAGGTTCGCTGCCGAGTTAATGTAGGTTACCGGTGTGATCTCCTCGGCAAGACCCAATTCGTTTAGTTCTTCCCACGCTTCTTCGACCTGATCGATATTTGCCATGTCGGCCATCGAGCAACCGGCTGCCATATCGGGCAAAATCACCTGAACCCGTTGGCCACGACGCTCGGCGAGCTTTTCAGGGCTGTTTGCCAAAATATAGGCCGTTTCTGCCATGAAGTGAACACCGCAAAAGACGATTGTTTTGCAGTCGGTGCTGCTCGCCGCACGTTTGGCTAACTCGTAACTATCCCCCCGCAGGTCGGCGTGAACGATTACCTCTTCTTTTTGATAATGGTGGCCAAGGATGAGCAATTTTTGGCCGAGCTCATCGCGGATTTTTTGGCAACGACGGTCGAGTTCAGTCGGGTCGACTTTTGGATAACGGTCAAAGGGGTATTGGCCTAGCTCTACAGTCGTTGCCATTTGCTTTTCTCTCTATTTAATTGGTTTTCAATAAAGATCTTAAAGGGAAGCAGGTAGTAAACCTTAAGAGTAGCTAATTATAGTTGTCTTCCCATAGGGCGTAAATCGAGCAAAAGAGGGCCAAACGGGAAAAAGAAGATCACTCGTGAATTGTCTCACAAACTTGTAGAAACGAGCAAGGCCACTCTGCTACGGTCGATAAATTTTCGCGACAAAGCGAAAAGAAAATAACCGACAAAGTGGTTTGGATTTGGCCAGTGTCGTTTTAATCCACGCCATAAAAGTCATTAATATTTAGCTTCAAATCGGTTCACCACAACTACTGGGGTGGCTTGCGGCGATAGCAGCAAAGATCTCTTGAGCAATCATTTTAATCGTTGGCCGGAGTATTGTCTGACTGGCCCTTTTATCGGTATGGTCGTTCGATCTTGTTTTAGCCTGTTTTTCTCTGGTCAAATCCCACGTTGGATACCAGTAAGGCTCATCGTTATGAACATTGTCACTCATTTTAGGCTGAATGGTTGGCTCGCTATTTTGCAAAAGGGAGTTGTTGAGAACCCTCACAATCATGGCAAGGTTTGGGGTCTGCATCCGCTCACCCTTTTTTTCGTTAAAGGTATCAATTTCAAGAGAGACCTGTCGCCAATGCAATGAACCGGCTGCAACTTGTTGATCTTGTTGTTTTAGAAAACTTTGTCGGAGCTCCTCTTCTTCTGATGAGGTAAGACCGACAATTCGAAAGATCGTCTCGTTCTGGCTCCATACACGGCTCCAATGGTCGAGAAGCTGGCTTACCCTTTTTTGATAAATGGTGTGGTACCAATTCGGTGCGATGAAAGTGGCAGGGCGCAAGACAAACTGCCGAAAGAAAAGTCGACGATGTGGAATCGTCAGACGATCGGGCAGGTTTTTGTTGCCAGTCGTCGGCCTATTTTGGCCGAGAGAGCGATCTTCTGCTGCGAAGGTTCCTTCTGTTTGATCGTAAAAAAGGAGATCGAGGTCGATTGCCCTTTCGCCCCAGTGGGTAGTCTGTTGTCGACCTATTATGGCCTCGACTTTTTGAAGATGACAAAAAAAAGAATATGGTTTTAATTCGGTCTCAGCGACGAAAGCACCATTAAGAAATGGGGCTTGGCCACTTGGCCCACCGATCGGCTGAGTCTGGTAAAAGGGGCTCATCGTTTGAAGAGTCGTAGAAGGGGCCACCTGTTCGAGAAGGTCAAACGCCTTCTTAAAGGTGTCACTGGGGTCGCCCAGGTTTGCTCCAAAAGCGACGAGAACTTTTGCCATGGTGTTAGAAATCGAGTAAACCTAGAAAGAAAAAGAGGCGAATCACTCGGTAGTCAATCGAGGATAAACCAAGTGGGGGTAACCAAGTCGGCATGAACCCAAGCCGGCATGAATTGAGTCAACACGAAAGAGGAGTTCAAAATGGGCCTAAAAAGTAAAAAGCCTGTCTAAAAAAGAAGTGGCAGATTGTAAACAATCTGCCACCCGGCTAGCATCCTGCAACACCTAGTAAACCACTTTCATCCCTGCCTGTAGACCTGCCACAAAGAAAAAGAAAGGACTTTTAATTTGTCTCGGCTCTCACTAGAGAGGAGAAAAAGGCTGGCTGAGGCAGATGTGGTTTACTTTGAACCTTCGAATGAACCAATTCCTGAAATACGAAAAACTTAAAATACGAAAAACTTAATTGTCAGAACATCGTTCCAAGGCACACACTTAAGGACGACTTCAAAAAGTTTACCTTGATGCTTTGTGTACCCATGTTTGGGCTGCAAGCGATACTGTGTCGGTGCTATTTGCCTTTCGACAGGAGTAAACTGCCTGCGTATTTTAGAACCTTATAGGGGTATCCATCCGAAGCAAAGATCGAGGCGAAAAGGAAAGGGGCTTCCTTTCTTTTTGGCTCCTTTTGCAACCAGCGAAGTGTCCCTGAGTTGCCGCCCTACAAAGTTAAGTTGTCTTGGTATGTTGTCTTTTGGTAATTTGGTAAGGTTCTCTGGCATCGAGTCCGTTGTGAAGAAGACGGGGGTGGCTGCAAAGGGTCGTTGCAACGTGACGCTCTCTAAACTTACTCGGGGCCAGATGTTCAAGTAATAATGTTGTAAAACGATGTTATAAAACGTAGTGTTATAAAGTGTTATAAATGACCGTTATAAAACGTTAACACTCCGTTCTGTTTACTGTGCTACGGCTACCTTTCTTTCGCTGGGATTTGCCCATGGTTTATTTCGGGAATGTCCTATTGTATCGACGATTCCTCGTCTCTTTTTTGCCCGATTTTCCTAGATCAATTTGTCGACGAAAAGCGAAGGGCTGGTCCAAGGTTAAAGCAAAAGCCCGAAGACGATAAAAGGAACAAAGCTCGGTGGCCGACGACAGGTCGCCGAAAGAGCAATGCCCTGTTTAAGACTTGCTATAGCAGTCTTAAAACGCGACAAGTACTCGAAAGAAAGGGCTCGCAAAAAGGCAAGAAAAGTTTGCCACCTGCAAGCAGATAGTGACCATTTTGCAACTTGTTGCGTAAAAGTCAAGGAAGAAGTTTAGTTCTTTTTCGAGTTTATTTTTTTTGAAAAAAATTGAGACTTACCCCTTGCGATCGACTTGCAAAGTAACATCGAGGGCCCCTCTCTTTAAAAGAGAAAATCTTCACAGGAAGTCGCACGTTCCTAATGCCTTTTGTGTTCCTTGACTTAGAACAAATGTGAACTTTATTTCAGAAAATGCTTGCAATAAAAGATGGAACGTTTTTGATTTTTCCTAGGCAAAAAATAACGACCCAATTGGTAATGAAAAGGGAGCAAAAAAATTTTTAAGAAAATTTTTTTAAAGAGGCGATAGTTCTTTGGAGGGGCAGGGGATTCAATGCCAATTACCGTTAATCGTTGAGATCTTTTGGAAGACGACGATGGTTTAAAACGGGAAAGCGGCTGCGGGTCTTGGTGACTCTATCAAGATTGATATCGGCGTAAAGGATTGTTTCGGTTGCGCCAGCGGTCGCAACAATTTCTCCCCATGGATCGATGATCATTGAGTGGCCATAACTTTTCATTGTGCTGTTATGTTTTCCACATTGATTTGGGGCGACCATGTAACACTGGTTTTCGATGGCTCGGGCACGAAGGAGGGGCTCCCAGTGGTATTTACCCGTCATGTGAGTAAAAGCGGCCGGTAAAAAAATCAGCTCACAATCTCGATTGACAAGATAGCGAAAGAGTTCCGGAAATCGGAGATCGTAGCAGGTGGCAAAGCCAAAATGGCCAATGGGCGAGCAATAGTCAACGATCTCATCTCCCCGAGCAAGGTGATCCGATTCGCAATTGGCACCAATGGGGATATTCAGATCAAAGAGGTGTATCTTTCGATAGGTTGCAAGTGTTTCGCCTGTCGGCCCAAAGAGACAACTTGTGTTATAGGCTTTTTGATGATTTCTTTCTTGTTGTGTTTTTTGGGGGGCGGAACCAGTACTCAATTCGCCCCTCTGCTCGCAAAAGCTACCACCAAGGAGCCATATTTTGTGTTCTCTGGCCCAGCTTTGCAGTCGAGAAAATGTTGCACCACCGATCGGTTCAGCCTGCTTTGCGACCTCCTTGAGGTCACCATAGCAGCTGAAAAGTTCGGGGAGGCAGACAAGGTTTGCTCCGTTCTTTGCCGCTTGGCAGATTGCATTTGCTGCAGTTTCTAAATTTTTCTCTTTTTCAAGAGTCGCGCACATTTGAACAAGACCAATTTTGATTTTTGATCGACTCGGTTCGGTGGCGGTTGTTTCAGGCTTCGGCTCGGGCGTCATTGAGGTCGACTCTCTTTTACTCGCGGGAGGGATTCAGAAGAGAAAAAGGGAAAATAGGCAGGAAGAAGGCCAAGGCCTTCTTCTTTTCATTGAGAAATCGTCTATCTTCTTCGATTTTTTATTTCCATTCTTTTTATTTTAGTCATAATGGTGCCTGTTTGCGACAATTTAGTTGAGAGCTCACTTTACCTTTTATTTTTTCGGCAGGTCTTTGTTGGGAACACCTGTTTTAAAGCCTTTGTCGAAAAGCCTTGTCTGTTTCACTGCATTGATTTATTGCCACTTGACTGGGCATTAAGGCCGATAGCAAGTTAGGAGAGTGCCTTGTGGTATCCGTAGGCCTTTTCTATCTTACCAGCCCGTTTTAGCCCACCACCCACAAATGCCTTCTTTTTTTTCTATTCGACATATCGATCCGGCCGCTGCCCTGGCCGAGCGAGAAGACCTTATTCATCTCGCCTTGGCTGATTTACAGGAAGAGCTTGAAACTGTCGGCGATGACGGGCCGAGTTTGTGGAAAGTTATTGCTAATCAGGTTTTGGCAACAAACAACGCCAGTGAAGTAAGTCGGCTAGGTATTTTTGTTCCGCCAAGTGACTTCTTGTTGTCGGTCGTTGTCCCTGTTTATAACGAAGAAAAAACGATCGCCGAAGTCATTCAGCGATTACGAGATACCTTCTTGCCTCTTGAGGTTATTCTCGTTGACGATGGGTCGACCGATGGGACGATTGATTATCTAAAAAGTGTCGAAGGCAATGCCGATCTTAAGGTAATTTTTCACGAAAAAAATCAAGGTAAAGGTGCCGCTCTAAAGACCGGTTTTGCCGCAGCAACAGGTGACCTAGTAACGATCCAAGATGCCGACCTCGAATATGATCCACGAGAGTATTGGCTTTTGATCGAGCCGATCGTCGCTGGCAAGGCCGATGTCGCCTATGGGAGCCGTTTTAGTGGAACAGGGGCCTCCAACTCGTCGCTGCTTCATCGATTTGGAAATCAGTCGATTACCCGCATTGCGGGTTGGTTTAACCGTTTGCCCCTTACTGATGTTGAAACGTGTTATAAAGTTTTTCGACGAGAACAATTACAAAAAATTTCGCCGACCCTCCGTGAAAAGGCGTTTGGTATAGAGATCGAACTAACGGCCAAGATGGCCAAACAGGATGGTATCCGTTTTTTTGAGAGACCGATCACTTACGCTGGTCGAACTTATCGTGAGGGGAAAAAGATCGGATGGCGAGACGCCCTTCGTGCCTTTTGGTGCATGGTAAGATATTAACATTCATAGCCCGTTTTAGGGTTTAACGTGCTACCCAGAGGGGCCATCTTCTCAGGCTCATAACAGACTCGTGGTAGAGCTTTGTACCACCTCGATTTTTTGGCAATCGTCTCTATTGTCGATAAGGGGCGAGGCAAGTCGTAGAAAGGGCCGATACCCCTCGTATCGGAGCTTCTCTTGCCGTTAGGTCTCTTGGAGACCGATACGTTTTCGGTTCTTCGGTCATTCCTGGCGAAGTTCACGGGAGAGGTGGCGAAGACGGTTGGCAATTTCGGCGAGTTCATCGGCGAGACCATACTGTTCTGCTTGTTCGGCTTGATACATAAGGTCCATGAAATTGTGACTCCTGTTAAGGAGTTCGCTTGCCATTTCCAAATCTCGTTGAGCACGGCTCTCTTGCTCTTTGTTTTTGGCCAAGTTCTGTGAATGTTGAAGAGCCAGTTTCATATTAGCATTGAGCTCTTCGAATTCATTTTTAGAGATAAGACCAGAATTAAATAACCTCTTGACCCTCTCTTCTTCTTGGCGAAATCGCTCGAGGGTGGCTCCATTTTTGCCTCTTTGTTGCTCTAAGGTGTTCTCTTGCAAGGCTCTCCTTTGACGGACGCTTTGTTGAATAGCTTGTTGACTGGTTTGTTGATTTTGAAACTGTTTTTGAAGAGCCTCTTCAAATGTGTAGCCATCGTTGCTTGCAGAAAGAGAAGAAGAGGCGGCAACAATGCCAGCTGTCTGAAGTGACTTTCGAATCGCTGAAAGCTCGTTGAACCGTTTCTGCTGAAGGGTACTTAAAGCGACCTTTTTCTTTTGAGCTTCTTCTTGACGTTTTTTTAAAAGTTGTTTCTGGTCGTCTTGACCGCCCTCCGTTTGTTTTAGAAGTGGATCCTTTTTCAGCGACTGAGAATCAAGCTGAGTCTTTTCCTGCGAGTCGACTGGTGCGGCCATGGTTATCAAGCCGAGGAGCATTCCGGTCGTTATTACCCTTTGTGGCAAATGAGCCAAGATATTCTCTTTTAAAAAAAAACGGTAAAGACCATCGGCTAAAGTTTTGCGAGACATTGTCGGTACCTTCTGCAGTAAAAATATCCGAAAAATAGTCAAAAAAGGGCTAATCTGCCAATGCAAGGCAAAACAGGTATTCATTGCAAGAATAAAGCCCCTTTTGATTCTGACATTCTGCCTAGGGAGAGTCAAGGTGAATCTAGGGAAGTGTAGCACTTGAGCAGGGACAAAGCGAGAGAATTAGATCTGAGTTGACAAATTTGTCGACCTTTGGCATACTTTGGCCCCTTTTTTCAGGGGATACCCGACCTGACATCGATTTAATAAACCTATGGAGATAAGCCACTTCTTTATGTTTCAAGGTGGTCAACAAACGATAAAAAGGTTATTCGGCCAATGGGCAAAAGTTAGGAGCTTTTGGCTCGGCGGCGCCCTTGCGCGAGTCGGCATTTCCCCTTTTCGAAAGTTGCAAAATGTGGTGAGCTGCAGAGTAGCCATGTGGAGGCCAGGTATCGCCACGGTCGTTTTCATCGTTGGAATATTGGGAGGCTTGTTGGCACCGTCTGTTGTGTTGGGGCAGTCGATTTTTAATGCTTCGGGTAGCCATGCCTATCAGAAAAAGGTCGATCGCCGCCTTGTTGGCCCCTTAAAACTCGACCCTGTTTTAGTAGGTTCATCGGCAACAGCAGAAGGGCAAAATGGCCAAAATCTGGCGAGACAAAACCCGGGCGATCCTGCGAAATTACCTTTGGTAAAAACAGAAGATGAAACGACACCACGCCTTGCTTTTTCCCAAAAACATAGTTGGCAAAAGATTCAACCGGCCCCCCCTTTTGCAAACCTTCGCACAGGGGCCGACCCCCTTTCTACAACAGACGATCGTTCGACGATATTACTCCCACCTCTTGTCGAAGGTTATGAGAACGACACAAGTCCTTTGTCTGAGCTTAAGACCTCGGTCGCAGCGGCCCCAAAGAGATTGAGCAACGGTGGCAGTGTACTCTGGCCTGCCTCGACAAGTTCCCGGGAGGGCCTCGGTACAACAAATTATGGAACTGCCAATATGGTCGGGCATCCTCTGTTGTCAAACTTGCCTAGTGAGAGCCGGTACCCCTTGTCTGGACGTCAAGGAGCCCCCTTTTTGCAAGAGGAGCCCCCTTTTGTACAAGAAGGTTGGGATGAGGGGAGGGTCGAGTCGGCGTTACAGAACGAGCCTCTTTTCCGCCATGGAGGCAGTTATGGTGCGAGTCATTTTTTCGAAGATTTGACCGGCTATCGAGTGAAAGTAAATTTCCCAAAGATACGCTCTTTATGGGATCGCTGGCATCCAAGATTTGAAAGAACCAACCCCGATGATCCCCTTCGCCATGTTGGAAAGGGTGAGCCATTAGAAGGGACGAGTTGGCTTCATCGACCTTGGCATGGAGGTGTTTTTGTTGGGTCGTTGGCAGGCAGTCGATTGACAGTACAGGTTCGTGAAGGTTCAACAATGATCGGTGGCTTACGCTTGGGGAAAGAACTTGATCATTTCTGGGGTGCCGAGCTCCGCCTCGCCTCGGCCGATTTCGACATTAATGATCATCAGTCACCAGCGATTCGCCGCAAAAGTCGAAACTGGATGGTCGATATGAACCTCAATTATTATCCTTGGGGGGATTCCAAGTGGCGTCCTTATGCCGGGTTTGGTGTTGGTGTCGCTGGTATTCATTTTGTCGATGAAACAGGAAAAAAAATCGACGCCCATGGTATTCATACCCCTATAACTCTAGGGTTAAAAGTTCGCCAGACCAAAAACCTCATTTGGCGAGCCGGCTTAACCGACAACCTCTTTTGGGGGACAGGTGGCATTCGGGCACTTGATCGATTCTCGTTCTCGGGTGGCCTCGATTTCCACTACGGCTTCAAACACCAAAGTTATTATCCTTATCACTCCAGCAGTCATTTGTGGTAGTAATAAATATCTAAAGGTGGGGCGTTCTTGCCCAAAAAAGGCACTGCAGATAACATCGCCCAGACTGTCAAGGTTGCCTATCTCGCACCGCCAGTTCTTCAAGCCAGAGGGACATAATTACCCACAAGAAAGAATTATCTCTACCCGATATGGGTAGAAAAAGAGGTTAATTTCTGGCGAAAGCCGCCCTCTTTTTGCCCAAAGACCGTCTCTTTTTCTGATCTCTTGGTGACGAACGGACGATTTCTAGCAGGTCATTTTTATCACGTAGCGATTTAGGCGATCTGTAAGGTCGAGGTCATCGCGATGAATATTTGAAATGGCGAGTTGACTTCGAGTGACTCTCATGCTCATTTTTCTTGCCCCCTTTTTGGCGATTCAAAAAGTATGAGGGATACAGAAAGAGTGGGAGATGCAGAGATCATGAGCGATATGAGAAGACCTTCCTCAATCTTATAAAAAAATCTTATAAACGGCTATGAGATCGACTTCTCTCAATGATTGCGAGATTCTCAAATTGTCAACAAGGATGGAGGAGTTTTATTTTTCGCTCTCTTCTTCATTATACCCTAGGAGAGTAACGGTCATTTTTTTGAGATTGATTTCAATTTTGGGCGGGATGTAATTACGAAGAGCCCCAGATGAGTAGACACAATTAGGAGTTGATTTTCCCTTCCAACTCTGGTGTATGTTTCCTGTCCACCGATGTCTTGCATACATACCAAGGACATAACGGGTTCGTACTTTGGGGTGTTCTGATCCATAGTAACTAGGGGATATTACACCATCTCTTTGAACCCACCTGCCGGCGATCATCTCCTTTGGCAGGAAATCCTTTAGAGCAAAAAACTTTTCCTTGCCAGTAACTAGATTATACATGGAAACGGCCCGAGGATCATCGCCGTCACCAATAACCAAAAAATATTCCATCTCACCAAGGAGCAGGTAATGAAAAGGGAGAGAGGTGTAGGGTATCTTTAGAGTTTTGATTTTAACATACTCTTTGATTTCATCCTGATAATGGTAGATATAGGCGGTTGCAATCCCCTCTTTTTTGCGAGGCCAATCGGGGCGTTCAATCCGAGCAAATCCGCAGTTATTACTCGACCTTATAATGTCGAATTGATCTCCACGTAAGTCTCGCATTATTATCGTATTAATATAATTATCTGCTCTCGCTGGAGAATACTCTGACTCATATGCCATTTGTGCGGGATCATCGTCTAAAAGCGTAACTTCCATTTTAGCGATATCGATTTTAACATTAGGTGGATTAAATCCAGTGTCATCAATTGGATGACCTCCATAATTTGTGTAGAGGCAAAGATTTGATTCATCCCATTTTAAGTTGCCAGTCCAGCATATAGATGTGGTATATTTCTGTACTTTAGTCCGAACCTCTGGAAAATTTTTGCCAAAGTGCCTCTCTATGCCATTTTCGTCCTTAGTACCGGTAATCATCTCCCTTGGAAGAAAAAAATCCAATGCAAAAGATCTCCTTTCTCGGGTGATAAGGTTATAGATTTGAACAGCCCAAGGGTCGTCACCACTGCCAAGCGATACAAAATATCTCCCTTTGTTATCAAGGTAATGGCCCTTAAGAGAAGTGCCAGGCAATATTGATCGTTGCACTTTCACATAATTTTCACCCTCTTCACAATATTGATAGATAGAGGCGACAAGCGCTGATCTCTCATTAATATCATTTTTACCTGACCAATTCAATCGTGCAAATGTATTACGATCTTCTGAGAAAAAAACTGTAGACTCATTCAAGTATTCCTTTGCATAACCTTTTGGCAAATAGACGAGGGTTGCCAGTATCATTAATAACAATTTGTACTTCATCGTTTTCTCCTTTTGTTATTTTACAGGAGGGGTTAGCTGTTCAACCAGCTCGACAATATTTTTAGCAAAAATATCGGCCACATGATCATCACTGGTTAACAGGCAAAAGGATGATTGTGGAATAACTGACCTCATCAGTGGGAGTTGAAGCTGCACTATAATTTAATTCTGTATATCGTGTACTCCCAATAGAGAAGGAGACGACATAAACAATGAGATCGGAAGTATTGCGACGAAATATTTTACTTTTGCCCGCTTTCAACTTATCAATAATAATTGTCTCATCTTTTTTCGAAGTAATTAATCTTACTTCGATTTTCTCGAGAGTTTTTCCTGTTTGATTAACGATGGTGCATTGTGAATTTCCTGTCGCTATATTATAAACTTTGGTGACTCTTGAGCACCCAGAAAAAGAAATAATATTCCAGGTAATAAAGAACAAAGTTGGAAATTTTAAATATAAGTTTCTGTCCATTTCATTTTCCCTAGGCTAAAGGATCAATATCAGGAACTTCCATGTTGTTTGGAAAGGGCAAGGCGTCATTGCATGGCAAACAGTTATGGTCGTTTGTGCTTTATGACCTGTAAAAGGCATATTACAACCTTATTAAACATGAAGTCGGCGTTGTGGACTGGATCGTCATGACCTACTGCAGATTCCCCTTCGTTTTCAAAAAATATTCTCTTGCTATTCGAAAGACATTGGCGACATAAACCATAGGGAGGGCGAGGAGGGCGAAGAGGGGTGGGAAGAGCTTGCCCAAGATAAATCCAAAGGGAAGCTCTTCAATGAATGTGAGAAAGTTCTGGCCAAACAGAACGATATACATTGCCAAGAGACAAATGAATGCTATCATAAAAATCACGACGAATGTCTTCACCAAGGTGCTTATTATAATATTTCGATTCCATATGTGTTTGTGGGGCATATTCGGAAAGAGTTTTGAACCTATCCAAAAACAATAGAGATTATAAGAAGTCAAGCCAACACACATCAATGTGTCCTCTATAATAGATTGTTGCATTTTAGAAGAGCCTCTCTGTTGTTATCTATTCGCTTATCTGGAATGCTAAATTTTCATCAACAAGACGATCGCTTCAAAAAATAACCCTGCCGAGATGGTACCCGGCAGGGACAAAAGAAAAACGTATGGCAAAGGGCAGAGAACGGAATAAAGAGATCAAAATTGTAGAGGCGAAATAGATCACAGCTTTTCTCTGTTTACCTTAATAACGCTACCTAAGGTTATCGTGGAACAGAGGGGTTGGTTGATTGGTTAAGGCTAAAATGAGGTGAAAGTTGAGGCGATTTGATCTCTTTCAGGCTAAAGCGGGCACGAAGTAAATCGCCCATAGAGACGAGGCCCAAAAGCTTCTTTTCCTGAACAATTGGAAGATAACGAATTTGATGTTCGGCCATAACGGAAATTGCCTCATCAAGGGTATCTTCCAAATGGCAAATAACCTCACAACAACCCATGACATCTTCAACGGTTAAAGTCTCTAGTGGGTCTTCATTCGAGGCTTCCGCCCGCAAAATATCACGCTCGGTGATGATTCCCAGTACCTCTTC
>JALCBQ010000009.1:17185-39282 GCA_028066335.1 Pirellulaceae bacterium | reverse complement strand
GTCCTCATGTTCGGATCGATTAACTACCACGTTGTTCGTGCTGAAGATGGTTTTCACCTAATTCCGAAAATGGCCGCAAAATTCGAAGATGCCTATGTCGACATTCGTGAGTTTGACGTAGAAAACTGGCAAAAACATCCTTCGTTGGTCGCCGCAATTATTAAAGCCGATAAAAAAGATCTCTTGAATGATTCCGTAAGTGAAACTCTTAAAAGCTCAGTCTCTGGTTTTCTTGACCAGTTCAAAGAGCCTAGCTAACAGAGGGTTTTGGCCCATATGAGTTTGGCCCTGATTCAGGTTTTCACTAGTTGTCTGGCTGAGTTAACTCCGGTTTTGAAAAAGTTTTGGGGGAGAGTTCTATCTGCTTTAGTTCTTGAATTTCTTTGTTGCTGCTGTCAACTCCAAGATCATTTAGCCTCTTTGCAGAGGTCAGAACATTCGATTCCAAAGACCCAACGACACTGTTGTAGGTTTTATTGACCGATTCAATTTGCTTTCCTAGTTTAGCAAAATGGCCACCTAAAACTGAAATGCGCTTGTAAAGATCTTGCCCCTCTTTTCCGATTTTCCTTGCATTTTCATTCATTGCCTCTTGCTGCCAGCCGTAAGCAACTGCTTTTAGCAGGGCCATTAATGTCGTTGGCGTTGCGATAATAACATTTTGCTTGAGGACTTCTTCAAGGAGGCTTGGGTCGTTTTGAAGGGCAGCGCTAAAAAAGACCTCACCTGGTAAAAAAAGGACGACAAACTCAGGGGCCTGATCGAACTGCTCGTGATAATTTTTCTTGGAGAGGAGACGCACATGGTCGCGGAGGCTTTTTGTGTACCGCTTTAGATGTTCGTTTTTCTCAGTCGGTGACTCGGCCCCGATAGACTCCTCAAAGTGAATCAATGGTACCTTACTATCGATAATGATATTTTTGTGGCCGGGAAGGTTGATAATCATATCCGGTCGCAAGGTTGTCTCATCCCCATGAACGGCCACTTGCTCTTGAAAATCACAGTAAGGAATCATACCCGCCAGCTCGACAATCCTGCGGAGCTGGACTTCCCCCCAACGCCCACGGACACCAGGATTCTTCAGGGAAGAGACCAAACTTTGCGTTTCATCACGCAACATCCTATTTGTGGCGAATAGCTCTTTTAACTGTTCATCTAGCCGAGAATGGGAATCCGTTCGGGATTTTTCCAACTCTGTGAGCTCTTTTGATATGCTTTCTAGCCTCTCTCGCATTGGCTTAAGAAGATCACCAATTGCCTGCTCTTTTTTATCTAGAACATGGCCAGCCGATTGTTGTTGTACTTTGAGCTTTGCCTCGGCAAGTTTAAGAAACTCTTCGTTATTTCCCTTTAGAGCATCCGAAGAGAGTGACTTAAAAGTGTGGGAAAGTTTTTCTTCAGCTTGTTCAAGAAGCTGGAGTTTTTCTTTTTCATTTTGAATTTGAATCTTTTGTTCGGCAACGGTGACAGCGAGACTCTGTTTCTCATGACGACTTTGTACAAGCTCAGTCGATTGCTCTTGTAACCGTGCATTTGATTCTCTGGCTGCCAAAATCGCATGGTCAAGTTGTTCTTGAAGAGCTTTTTTCCCCTCTTTTAACCCTTTACACTGGGTTCGAA
The DNA here is from genome assembly GCA_028066335.1 of Pirellulaceae bacterium. Taxonomy (GTDB): domain Bacteria; phylum Planctomycetota; class Planctomycetia; order Pirellulales; family Pirellulaceae; genus JALCBQ01. The sequence continues at coordinate 37,662 of JALCBQ010000009.1, read as the reverse complement.
AATAGAGAAAAGCTCCTATAATTCCACTTAACGCTCCCAAGAGGTAACCTATAATTAACGTAGTAATATCCATGAGACTTCGTGAAAAAGAGGACGTGCCGGAGATCATTTTTACCTTTTTTTTGAAATATCGTTCTTAATCCCGTCTGGCAAACGATATTCGTCTTTACACAACTCTGGGATCTTAATATATAGGCTCGTTCGACGAGAAGCAAGAATAGCTCTTCTAACATGCTCGCCATTTCTCGTCCATTCTTTGTAAATTTAAAGCGGCCAAGATAGGCTGCATTTCGATAAAACATTTCTAGGCAGATCGATCGCCTTTTTTAGTTTCTTTTTCGCATTTTGTAATACTTGATGCGCGTAAGGAGAAGGTGTGATGTCCAAGTTCTATTTCTTCATCCTGACATTGTTTTTGCTCTCACTTACAGACAATTCTCTCGCGGGAACCCCTGTTGGAGGAGGGCGTGTTCAGACGGTTTACGCAGTCGACTATGTTGATCTTATTGAAATAAACCATTATTTCGATAGCAACGGAAGCTGGGTCTACGATCAACTAATTTTCTACGAATGGGATGGGCAGGCCCAGCGATTTCAAGTTCGTAGCTGGCGTATGCTCAAGTCACCCTGCCAACTTCCCTATAAAAATTTCCGAACTGGCCGCTACGTCACGACTTGGCAAGATGGCGAGATTTTGCGACGTGTTTACGCACTGAGCCTAAGTGAAACCCACACTACCGTTGATCCCGAACGAGAAGAACGCCGGTATCTTGCCGAAGCTGCCAGACGAAAGTTAAAGATCCGCTAACGAGATATGATTCATAAAGGTGAGCAATACAAAAATTAAGCTGGCTCAGCCCCATAAATAAAGGTAGTAGCCTCTTTTAAACCAAGATGATAATATGTGAGCCCCACTCTTTATTCTTCTTGGTAAAACGACCTTAGAAAGATGGCCCCACATCCAGCTAGCCTCATCGAGGAAGAACTACTTAAATCTTGTCAAGTGCTCCGATCTCGAACTAAGGGACCGGGGGGCCAACATCGTAACAAGGTTGAGACAGGGATTACAATTACCCACGACACAGGAATCCTAGGGCAAGCAGGTGAACGACGCCAACAAGAGCAGAATCGAAAAGTCGCCCTCTTTCGCCTCCGAGTGAATCTGGCTCTTGGGCTTCGGCTGCCTCGGCATGAGTGTCCCAGCTCGCTCTTGTCCAGCCGGATTCAAAAAGGAAAAATTGTTGTCAGTAGTTCTAGCAATGAATATCCCGCAATTTTAGCTGAGGTACTTGATGCCCTGTTTGAACTTCACTATGAGGTAAAACCATTGGCCCAAATCCTTGGCACTACAACATCTCAACTTATAAAATTTCTAAAGAAGGAGCCACGAGCGATTCTCCTTCTTAATGAAAAAAGGGAACAAAAAGGGCTTGCTTCTTACCGCTAATTTTCAGAGAAAGTGGTTGCTATGCTCACCCTACATTCCGACCTATCGGTGCCCTAGTGTTTTTCGTTACCACTGTTTGTATCATCGACTTGGCAAGGTAATGCTAAAACAAAGCAGGCTCCTTTTTCGGCAGGGTGGCATATTAACTCACCAGAAATTTTCTTCGCCAACCGTTTTGATAAAGCGAGTCCAAGGCCGATACCTGTAAACTCTGCTGCCTGATGTTGACACCCTTTTATAAAGGGTGAAAAAAGGTTTTTTACTTCTCGGTAATCAACACCTGGCCCGTAATCTTGTATGCGAAACAAAAGGCGTTGGTTTGCAATCTCGTGTTCTAGGTAGAGTTCAATCTTTTTCGGGTTTGCATGAGATGCGTACTTACAGCCATTATCAATTAGGTTGAACAGTATTTGCTCGACGGCCACTTTGTCAGTGGTCAAGAGAAGCTGCCCGGTTTCTTCTGCTCCAATGACCTCAAATGTGAGATGGGCCTCTTCTGCTCGATTCTGAAGTCGAGAAGTAAATGTCTCTAGTAGCTCGCTGACCCTCATTTTTTCAAGAGGAACTCGCCGTTTTTTTCGTTCAAGTTGAGCGTACGCAAGGACATTCTCCACAAGGTGGATAAGCCGAGACGACTCGGTTTCCAACGTCTGGATATATCTTGGAACTTCTTCTTTAGGCACCATATTGTTTTGTAACATTTCGGTGTACATTCGAAAGGTTGTTAAGGGGGTCCGAAGTTCATGTGTTACTGTCGATACAAAATTGGCCCGGCGATCACTCTGTTTGAGCGTCCCGTTTGTCAAGTAAACAATGGCAAAACTCGAAAGTAAAAGACATGCCCAGACGGCAAGGAGGCTCGTTTGGATTGGTGTTAGTGAACGACTTATCATCTCTTTTGAGGGGGCGACTAGCTGAACAGGGAGGGTCGCAAGAATTGGCAAATGTTCTTGTCCACGACTTTTCCCAATCGATACTAAATCTCCGTTAGGGAGATCCTCTTGGTAGTAGCTTCTAAGGCTTTCCTTAAGTTTATCCCAATTTAACCAACACCCCTGAATAAAATCCTCTGTCCCCAAGGATACCAATTTAGCAATAAAAAGTTCGCCCTCAATCCAAAAAGCTTGGTACCCCCCTTCGATCACTTCTAGATAACGGCTATCGTTTCCTTTGCTGTCTAGAAATCGCCACCCATCTTTTTCTCGATGAAGTGTTTGTTCCTGACTAAGGATGCCGTTCGATGAGAAAGGAGGAGCAGTGTTCGAGAAGTAGTTTTCGAATTCGTAAATATTTTCTTCTGCCAAAAAATCACCGTTAGAATTTGTCCTTTGTTGTTCCTGATGGGAAGCCGTTCTTTCTCCCTGCTCTCTCCGGCCACGTGAGTAGCTTTGTTGTGTTTGAAGTCTTTGATCTTGGTTCGCCTTGATAACTTTATTGCGAACCATGTTCGCCTCAAGCTGTTGTTGTTTTAGATTGCTTTTCCCAATCTGCTGCCCCTTTTGAAGTTGCGGCGATGAATTAGTTGTAATTCCCTGTTGGTGGATAAGCTCTTTGTTCTCGTTGTTGTTCTCGTTGAAATTCCATAGTTTTCCTTCCAACGGCTTATAGCGGACAAGTTCCCCTTCCTGTCCCTTATACTCGTTGAGATACTCGTAAAATTTTTGATAGGTAACAAGGTTTAGGAGTTTTTCACCTGCCTGCTGGAGTTCTGTACGTTCTTTACCCGAAGAGCTTTCTTCTAGACCTGCTACGGTCGTCGACTTTTTAGGGGCTTCCCTTGTCTGGGTATTTGGAGTTGACTCTAAAACAATATTTGTTTCTGTATTTGTGTTTTGGACAAGGAGTGGCCAGACAGGCCCGATCTTACCCACTTTCTTTTTTACTTGTTGCTTTTGGGGCCATTGTTCTTGTAACAGCTGTGGTGACCGGAGGTCATTCTTTGGGTGAAGTTGAAAATGAAGCTGGACGTAAGATGAGTCATCTTGGATACTATCAGGAGAGAGTGAAAAGAAATCAAGAAGCCTTTGCTGATCGTTAATTTCCTGAACATTCTTTGGCAGATAGTAGAGGGGGCGTGAAAATTCTTCAGAAATCATCGCAAGTAACGCCGTATCCATCTTCCAAAGGGCAAAATTCACCTTCTTTTGTTGTTCGCTCTGAGAAGCCCGAACTCGCTCGGTATAATCTAGCTGAATAACCTGGTAGCTAATAAAGGCCATCGTCAAATAGACGATCACCAGACACCCTCCTAAAAGAGACCAAACTTTTCCATTACGAATATTCATTTTACTTTTATCCAGGGCAGGAGGATTTAGGCTCGAAATATTTTTAGGTTATCTCAGGAGGACTGAACATATATCCTTTGCCATGCACTGTCGTTAACAACGATGATTCGGGGGAAAGAAGATCAATCTTCTCACGAAGCCTCGCAATGTGCATATCTATTGTCCGGGTGTTTATACCCTTGGGATCAAGCCCCCACACTGATGAAAGAAGCTCTTCCCTTGTAACAATCCGGTTCGCATAAGTAATCAAATAACGAAAAAGTTTTGTCTCTTTTTCAGAAAGACGGATCGTTAAACCATCAAGAAGATGAATTTCTTGTCGAGAGAAATGGATCGTCCCACCGGGAAGGGATATCTCTTTAAATTGCTCATTTTGCTGGGGCGCTCGCCGTAAAACAGCTCCAATACGGGCCAACAATTCTTTAATACTAAACGGTTTTACTACATAGTCATCAGCACCTAATTGTAGCCCTTTCACCCGTTGTTGTTCCTCTCCCTGAGCGGTTAAGATTATAACCGCCTGAGAACACTGTGCCTGCCTCATTTCGTGAAGAACTTCGAGGCCGCTTTTATGTGGCAACATCAAATCTAGTAACAAAAGGTCATAACAAGGACGCAAAGCCAAGGCCATGCCCGCCTTGCCGTCGGCCGCTTCCAACGTCTGGTATCCGTTGAAAGAAAGGGCGTCGACAATCCCTTTGCGTATCGCTGAATCATCTTCGATCGTTAAGACAGTATGTGACATAATCCGTGCTGGTATTTTTCCTGTGAATTAGAAAACAGTCCCGCTTCTATTCTATCGTATGCAAAATAACTCGGTGTAACCAAAGTGTAACGACCAAACAGGACGCTCGAAAAGTACACCTGAGTTATAGGCTATACCTACGGTTGTTCAGATTACACCATCTATTACGGATTCAAGCAACAGAGAACTATTTCGCCCCCTAATTTTAGCTGATTTTAGAAACGTTCCCCGAGAGATGTGCTACTTTTGAAATGTACCGTTTGGAGAAAATAGCACTTAAGGTAGAACCGTTGATCAGGGGGAAAAATGTGGGCACAAAATTTGAGCAACGTTCTGGGACTACATTCATCGAGTATACAGTCTTCTTGTCGCTGATTTTTGGCACGGTCCTGTTTACACTCGAATTTCTCGGTTTTACCGCAAACGGAGCTTTTGATCGTATTGCCCACAGGATAGAAAACGAAGAAAACACTTATAAAGATTTTCAAGCCAACAGTCATTCGATTGATCAAACCTTTGCCTCATCGGGAATTCCCTTAACTGTTCGTGAATGGGCTCTTGCTCATACGAGCGAATTTCGCATGGCCAATCTTATTCTTAGCCTGTCACTAATGACCTTAGGTTGGTATTGGCTTTATTCCAAAAGGAAGATGCGAATTCGGCAGGAAGAGTACGAACAAAGTCAGTTGCGTGCCTCTCAAAAAAGAGAGGCTGGTCAGGAGCATCAGTTGCTCTTTGAAAAACGTCAACACCTGCTCAAAATACTCAACCAAGATGTACACCTCGTCTTGGAAAACAACCTCCTTGTCTCACATCTTATGACAAAAAAAATATTAACCGTTGATAGTCGAGCCTCTCGAAAAGAGGTGGAAAAAACAATGGATGAAAACGGTGTTCGTCATTTGATCGTTATCGATAGCCAAGATCGTATTTGTGGTATCATTTCAAACCGTGATTTTGTAAAGCTTAATGCGAACAGTGCCAGAGAACTTATGACGACCAAACTTATGGTCGTCGAATCGCAAACCCCCATCAATCAAGCAGTAACTCTCCTACTTCAAAAATCAGTCTCGGCGTTACCCGTTGTTAACAAAGGGAGACTTTGTGGAATTATAACCTCAACAGACCTCATGTTGATTTTGCAGTGTGTTACGCTACTCTTACAAAGGCTTCATGCTCAGAAAAACCTTCTGGAAAACATTGATGAAGAAGCTATTGAGAAAAGCTTGGCTAATCTTTCCCAAACACTTGGTGAAGAGTTAGCAACAGAAGCTGAGCCGGCCGCTACAGCTCATTGATCTGGACGACCCTTCTGACGAAGAGGATCCCCTAACAATAGCAACTCTTGTTTTTGAAGAAAATAAGGTGTTCTTCCAAGGACTTCAAAAGTAGCAGGGGCAAGCCTTTTTAGCTCCTCAAGCTTTTTCTCTGTTGTAACGACCAATGTTTCAGGGTGTTTCTTTAAATAGTTTTCGACACCATATTTCGGGCGTTCCTTCCAAAAGGGAATCTGGTCATCATCCTTCTTGATGGCACCTTCTTTTTGTAGCTCAACGATTGTCGTTCCCGAATAGAATACCCAACTGGGCTCCAATACCTCGTACGTTGCCAGCTCAGGGTTGTCTCGAAGGCCCACGGCACGTTGCAACAACAACTTAACCTCTGTTCGCTGGGCACTAATTTCTATCGCTCCAACACCAAATATTCCTATTGAAAAAAGAATGGCAAAACTCCCAAACTGAATCAGAAAAGCTGGGGAATTTCCCTGGGAATAAAAACGCCAACCAGCAATGGCGCTTAGAAGAGGCAAAACTCCTAAAAGGGCTAACCACGAAATACTTGGTAGATGAATATTGAACAAAATCAATAAACCGGTGGTAATCCCAATAGCTGAAACTCCCTGGAAAAGAAGAGAAACCTTAGGCCACCACGATGCAGTTAGGTTTTTTCCGTAGTATAAGGAATAAAGGTAATGTCCTGTTAAGAGGGCAATTGCCGGGTAACTCGGTGTGAAGTAGCTCGGCAGTTTGGTGGCAGCGAGGCTAAAGGCCCCCAAATAGACTCCGACCCAACAACAAAGGAACAAGAGGCCGTAGTAGTTCGAACTCCTTTGACGCATTTGAGCTATCAAATCAAGAAGTACAGGAACTGCAAAAAGGGACCATGGATAGAAGCCAAAAAAATAAGTCGCCGGATAAAACAGTATTCCTCCACTATGGCTCTCCATCGCTTGCGAAGCACGTCCTAAATTATGCTCCAGAAAAAATCGATAGGTCCACGTATGGTCGGTTGAATAGCTCACGGCAAGGTACCACGGAAGTGCGACTCCAAGGCAAACAATCATCGCCCAGAAAAGACGCATCTTGTAACATGTCACCAAAAAATGTCTTGGAGAGAAGAGCTCGCCTATTGGTAAAAGCCAAGCCCTCCCATAGCGCCCCACAAAGTACCCGACAATCAACACAAGACCAATCAATAATAGGACCCGTTCGCTAAGTCCCAAATACTCACTCGCCAATGGAAGAATCTCTAAAACCACTACTGAAAAAACAACTTCAAGGAAGAGAGAAACGGACGAAATGGTTTTAGAGCGACTCTCTTTGTCGAGGTACAATATTTTTTCTCTGTTAAGTGCTTTCCACACAAAGAGCGAATAGAGCCCAAGAATCGCTGTTGGCAAAACAAAGCCAACCGGACCCTTTGCTAAAACTGCAACCCCCATAATTCCATAGATGGCAGCTGGAAGAGACCATTTTGAGAAAAAATGGGATAACCTGTTAGAGGCTTCTTCTTGGCTTTGAATATCGTTGTCACGCCCACCTGGAACTGCCCAATAAGCAAATAAGCAGATCGCTAGTGAGGAAAAAAATATTAAGTATGAGTCAGGTGTCGCTGCATGCGAAGCGACACCAAACATAAGTGTCGTCGCCAAAATGATACTACTCCAAAGGCCCACTTCAGGACGAAAGAGTTTTTTTCCTGTAAAGTAAGTTAACAGGCAGGTTGCAAAGCCAAGAACTGCCGACCAAAATCGTGCCCCGAACTCGTTTACACCAAATAAAACATACCCGATCATCATAAACCAATAAGTTAAGACTGGTTTATGTGGTCGTAGCTCGTCATTGAAAGTCGGGACAACCCAGTCGCCACGGGCGAGCATTTCGGCAGCACACCCGGCATTTCTTGGCTCATCTCTGTCCCAGAGATAAGGCTTACCGAGGTTCAAGAAAAGAGTGAGTAAACAAACAGAAAAAAGGATCCCAAGGTGCTTAATCAAGGTGGGCATGTAGGTAATTTCCTAGTATAGTTGCCTTGGCATCAAAGACTGAAGGAACGTATTTCATTTTTCAGCTCGCTAGTCTAAAATCTTTGCCTTCCGCCGGCAATGTCAAAAGTTAAAAGTTGGGGTATCTGGTGCCAAGGCCTCCTATTGCACCCAATTTTTTTCTATAAAAGCCGTTAGAAACACACTTTTTCTTTGGAGAGATAAAAACATTGGAGGAACAAAAACTATTTATTGGTCGATGGTCCCTTTATTTAGTTCCTATTCTTTTAATGGCTGGGTGTTTATCGCTGGTGGTTGATTTAGAAGTTGTCGATTTCTTTCAAACGGACCCCTTGCCTGGAGAAATCTCACGAATTGTCACCCTCTCTGAAGTTTTTGCCTATGGCGTTGGTGTCGCATTTTTCCTGTTTTTGGTCTACTTTTTTGACCCAGCTCAACGAAGACGTCTTCCCCGTTTGATAACTGTTTCATTGGGGGCTGGCCTTGCTGCCAACAGTTGCAAGCTGGTTCTTGCAAGGCAAAGGCCATGGGCCCACCTAGAAACAACATCACCAGTCTCGACGACTTTTGGTGACTGGTTTCCTTTCCTTGGAGATCAATGGGGATCGGCTTGGCAATCACTCCCCTCAGCCCACAGTGCAACGGTAATCGGTCTAGCCGTTGGCCTTTTTTGGTGTTATCCACGAGGCAAGTGGCTCTTTTTTAGTTGTGCTGCCCTTTCCTCTTTTCAACGGATTGCTGACCACGCTCACCACGTGAGCGATGTGTTTTGGGGACTAGGAGTTGGTCTTGCTTGGGCCTACCTATTTCTTAAAAAAGAACCTATTTGGCCCCGAAAATGGATACTTTGGGAGCAAAAGGGCTAAAATTCTCAGTAAATTCAGGGAATCTAAGAGAAATTTGGAAACAAATTTCCGTACGGAGTAGTTAGAATAGGAGGGTATTATCGGATCGGGGCAGTCTCGATTCTGATAACCCTGCCTATCCTTCCCACCTTGATTGTGCCGTATTGATCTGGGACATCACTCAAACGCCTCCTATCTCAACGGGCAACAGTTGTTTTCGAAACCTGTGAACTGTGTTTTGTGAACTGTACTTATAGGTTCTGTGATCTTGGTTACCAAGAGACCACTACCCGTTACTTGAGCCTGTTTTCCGGCGATTTAGTGGTTTTGTCCATGACGCACTTTCCGGGTACATAGAAACAGCGGATTGGGTAAAATACAACAAATTTACCAGTTTCGTGGAATATTTTAGAACACTTGGGTGCGCATCACCTAGAATACTTGTATAAGTAGTGTTTGATTAGAAGACAAGTTAGAAACATCTTTTTGTAGATCGAAGAAAACTTAGCTTTTTCGAAGCAACAACCTAACCTCAAAAGCATTTACAAAGCCATTTTTATCGAATGGGAGTTCCTTAAATTGTATATCAATTTTTTTAACAAACGATCGTTACCAAGTTTTCGTCCCCTCCTTTTAGCGGTGCTCATCCCTCTCTCCTCCGCCATTGGGGGCGTTTTGCCGACGGGAGTGAAGGCCGAGGTTGTTAAAGCGCCTTCATTCGCTACCTTCTCTACTTCTGCTATCCGAGCCAGAGCCGACGAAGAGTTTGTGGGCATTTTAGCTCTTGCTATCGAACCTGCAACAGCAAGGGACCTAGGACTTACTGAAGAGGTTAAAACTAAGCTCTCCGAACTTGTACAACAGCGGGAAGACGAAGTTTTTGACTTGGCTATGAGTATAAAAGACCTCACCGATGACCAGCGCCGGGAAAGATTACGTCCTTTTGTGGAGGAATCGGAACGGCTTGGCTTTGAACTTCTCAGCGAAACACAGATTGCAAAGCTGCAAAAAACGGCCCTCCGTCGAAAGGGGGTCGCTGCCCTAGTAGAGTCTGACATCCAAAAGGAATTGGAACTAACAGGCGAGCAAAACAGAAAAATTGAAAAATTGGTTACTGACCGAGCTAATATCTCTGGTTCACAGCGGGCACAGATTCAAGGTCGCTCACAAATTGATGGTGAGATAGCTCAGCTTTTATCGGAGGAACAACGAGAGGAGTTTACAAAAATAACCGGTACCACTTTACGTCTTCCACGTGAGAGTGAGCGAACAGGTCGTTCGTTCCAGGGAGGCTCCCGATCACGGCAGTTCGGTGACAGACGGGAAAATCCGGAGATCTCAGGTGGAGCAATTCCCCTTATTGATCTCGGCCGGCAAAGTCAGGATGTTGCCGCTGGCGGAGCCAACGAAAAACTAAAGTTTAGTTTTCGTTACACCCCTTGGAAACAGGTCCTTGACTGGTTTGCGCAACAAGCTGACCTTTCATTGGTCGCTGAGCCAATGCCTCCAGGAACTTTTAATTACATTGACGAAAATGAGTACACTCCTGAAGAAGCTCTAGACCTTATCAACGGCGAACTTTTAACTCAAGGGTACACATTGGTACGAAAACACAAGATCCTACGGGTTATTGATCTCTCCCAAGAAGGAGGGATCGACCCGAATGTCCTTGAAGATGTCGCCCCTGAAGATCTCGGTAAGAAAGGGAAAAACGAGATTGTTCGCTCGACCTTTGATATCCGAACGATGAGCCCGGAAGAGGCCGAAATCGAAATTACCGCTTTGCTTGGTCCTCAAGGGAGTCTTGACCTTATGCCGACGGCTAAAAAGGTTCGAGTTACTGAAACGGCTGGTAACTTGTTGACTATTCACCGCCTTATTGCAGGTGTCAGCAACCCTACGGTCGCCACTTTTCAACTTGAACACCTTAAACCAGCAAAATTCCTCAAAACGGCTCGACAGCTTCTTGGAATGGGTGTAGGACAAAATAGTGACAACGACGGGACGCTCCACATTGCAGTTGGCCAGGAAAATCGCCTCTTTGTCTCAGGAACTGCCGAAAGAGTAGAGCACCTAAAGAAGATTATTGCTCAGGTCGACACGCAACATGGTCAAAGCGCGTCTAGTGGAAAAGAATCGTTTGTAGTCTACCCGATTACCTCGGACCCTGAGTTAACCTATCAGGTTTTGCAATCTCTTCTCGCTGATAAACATGATGAAGTCCGTATGAGTCTCGACGCAGGCGGCGGTAATTTCTATCTTTATGGTTCAGAAGAAGCTCATGAGTTGGTCACAGAGACCTTAGGGAAAATGCAAAATGATGGGCGAGAAATTGTCGTTATGCCGCTAAGGCGGGTCGATCCCCAAACGGCACTAACAATGGTTACAAGCCTTCTGCAAATCGGTGAGGAAAATACGAACGCCCCGATTGTCGACATCAATCCTGTTTCTCGACAATTGATTGTCCGTGGCTCCCAGCGACAGGTCGATGAGATTAGAGGGATGCTCGTTCAAATGGGAGAAGATCCAGATGGCGGAGCTGCGAGTGGTAGCAGGGTCCGAACAATCCCTCTACCAGAAGAAGTTGCCCGTCAAGCGATGGAGCAGGCTGAAGCTCTCTGGCCGAGTATCCGGAGAAACAAGATACGTGTTAAAATTCCGAGTCGTGGCTCAGGAATTCAGCAACATGATTTAAATAAGGAAAAAGAGTCTGGTGGACCTTTGACTCTTGAGAATTTACAAGAAGGGTTTAAAGAGCTGAATCTACCCAATGGTGATCAATCGACTCTCTTCCTTCCCAAAGAGGTAAAAAAAAATGAGGCCTCCTCTGGGACAACCTCTTTAAATACATCGTCTACTGACATGCCACTGGCGGGAGCAACGCTTCCTTTGGGGGTTGCCTTTTCTATTGACGATTCGATTGCCCTTCAGGATCGTGTTAACACTCAAGATGACAGAAAAAGGACCCAAGACCTTCCAGAAATCGAGGTTGTCATAGGTCCAAATGGCCTTGTCATCGCGTCAGAAGACCTTGACGCACTTGACGCATTTGAAAATCTTTTTCGGGACATCGCTGGTTCGATTGACATCAACACCGAACGACCAGACGTCTATTTTCTCAAATATATCCGAGCAAACGATGCAGCTAATTTGCTAAACCAAATTGTCAATGGTGAAGATAGCAGTGGCGGTAGCGATGACATGTTGACAAACCTTGCAAGCAGTTTTGGTGGTCAATTTGGTGGCCTTATTAGTGGAGTTCTTGGTAGTGGCGGCACCTCCGGTAATGTCCGAATTGTCCCTGATACAGCACTAAACTCTCTTTTTGTTATTGCAAACCCGCAAGACCGCCTTCTTGTTGAAGATCTGCTCGAAATTATTGATCAAGAAGGGAGTCCTATCGAAGTCCGTACAGAACGTAAACCTCAATTGATACCTGTTTATAATGTCTCAGCAGACGAGATCGCCGATAATATCCGAACGATGTACGCCGCCCGTCTCAATAGTGGCCAACAGAACAATGGCCAACAAAATGGGCGTGGTGGACGTGGTGGAGGGGGAGGAGGAGGAGAGGCTGCATTTCTTCAAGCAATGATGGGAGGAGGCGGGAGAAGCCGAGGTGGCGGAAATGGCAACTCAAATAACGCAAACAACTTCGGTACATCTCTTCCCCTAATTACAATCGGCGTTGACCAGCGTAGTAATTCTCTGATTGTTGCTGCATCGGAGCAAGATTTTAACGACATACAATCTTTAGTTGAAAGTCTCGATAAAGCGGCCGACGAATCAGCCGATATCTCTCTTTTTATCCCGCTTAAGAATTCAAATCCTGACGTTGTTCAGCAAGCTCTCACCGCGATGCTAGGAGACAGGGTTCAAACTGGTTCGAACAACAACCGTGGCGGGAATAACGCCCGAGGGAATAATCGCGGCAACAACCGTAGTGGGAATAACGCCCGAGGGAATAATCGCGGCAACAACCGTAGTGGGAATAACGCTCGTGGGAATAATCGCGGCAATAACCGCGGCGGTGGGAATAACACTGGTGGCCGTGGCGGCGGCGGTGGTGGCCGTGGCGGCGGTCGTGGGTAAAAATGCTCCTTTGGTTAGAGGTCAGTTGCTAATGGTCCCAACAGCAGCTCCTTTTTTGGGGCCCTTTAGCCTTCCGTCTGGTTTGTAAAAGTCTTTTTTAGGCCGTGGTTGCTCGGGTTGACTCGCGTTACGTGGATCTCTTTGTTTAGAGCAGTTTTTCGTACCAGCTATTTAGTGACCAAGTCTTTCCTTGATAAAAGAAAAACAAAGAGAGACATCTACTGGCAGGGAATGGTTGGAGCTGTTATGATCTATTGAGGGTTTAATCGGAGGCAATCCTCACAACAAAAGTCGCTAAGCAGCGAAGCTCTTTTGGGAATAGATTGTCACAAATTCCATTCAACTAGGTTTTTTCAAAGGTAAGAGGATAGCTTCAATGGCCATTGAGCAGGAACATTCAGCCCAACACGACGATACAAACCAACCTGAAGGGGTAGGAAGGATCCTTATCGTTGACGACGATGCCGAAATCATTGATTCAGTTCGTTATGCGCTTGAGAGCAAAGGGTATTCCGTCTCGATCGCCCGAGACGGAAACCAAGGCTTAGCGATGATTGATCGAGAAAACCCTGATTTGGTCATTTTGGACATGATGATGCCTAAAAGAAGTGGCTTTTTAGTCATGGAAAATCTCCGTCGTACCCGTGAAACCCCAATTAAGGTTATTATGATTACGGCGAACGAGGGAAGCCGCCATAAGGCCTATGCTGAGATGCTCGGTGTTGATGACTATTTGCGGAAACCATTCCCCATGGAACAATTGTTAACGAGCGTTAGCAATATTCTCTCCTAGCCCTTCGTCTTGGGTTCTTTTGATCTTGTAAAACACCTTGTAAAACACATAGTCATCTAAAACACATGGTCATCTCTTTCCTGAAGGATTAAAAGCTCGATGGCACACCTCTCGACAGAGACAACGCAACGAGAAGATGAGTTTTCTTTAACTCCGGGTGATGGTTGGCACTGCACCCACCTTTTCTATCAGATGCCGCAAGAGGTCCGAGCTCGCCTCGCTCTTTCTTCTGAAGAAAAAGCGAAAATGGCAAGTGAGTTTAATGCCCTGTTCTCTGTGGAAAACAGTACCCGACCACATCGGCACTTTCTTAGCCTTTTGTCTGGTGGAAAGGCTGACTTTGGGTTAGTTTTAATGGATCCTGACCCACTTGTTCTTATCCGATTTCAAAGGAGCTTGTTAGGGACTGCATTTGGCCGACTTTTTGCAGTCACCTACTCGTACACCTCAATTTCAGAGATTTCAGAATACCTTCCTTCAAAAGAAGAGTTTACAGCACGTCTGGTCCGTGAAGGTGAAGAAGAAGGAAGCCCTGGATTTCAGGCTAAAGTCGATGCCTATGAACACCGGCAAAAGGAGATGAAACGACAACGTTTGACACCCGTCTTTCCCGACTGGCCTGTCATCTGCTTTTACCCTATGAATCGTCGTCGTCACCCAGACACAAATTGGTACCTTCTTAATTTTGAAGAGCGGGCCCGTTTAACAGCTGAACATGCACGAAGTGGGATGCAATCTAAGGGCGAAGTAACTCAACTCGTTACGGCTTCGACTGGCCTTGACAATTGGGAGTGGGGAGTAACCCTATGGGCAAAACGGCCTCATTTCATTAAAGAAATCGTCTACAGGATGCGTTTTGACGAGATTAGTGCGAAATATAGCGACTTTGGGCAGTTTTTTATCGGTTACAACTCATCTCCTGAGATAGTCGTTGAAACATTGACTTAGCAGGCTATAATGCGGCAGCTATAATGAGAAAAATACGAGTTTTATTTAAAATTTCCTAATATTCTGTTGCAATTAGCCTTTCCGTTGGATATATTGACGCCATAACGTCTTTTTCTTTAGATATTCAATGGATTTGCTTTAGGATAGAGTAATGAAGTTTCGATTTCCGTATTTATGTCGCTTATCTCTTTTGATCACCTTTTCCGCACTCTCTGTTACCGGTTGTAGTGAAAGTGTCCCTGCCGGACGATATGAGGTCTCTGGAGCTGTCCTTGTCAAAGGAGAAGAGGGAAAATGGTTTAATGGCCAGCTAGACCTAACGAATGTTGAGAAGGGTGGAACCAACTATTCGACAAAGATTGAAAATGGAGAGTATGGTTTTCTGGGGAGCAACGCAGTAAATCCAGGTAAATACACCGTATCCATCAGCAGTTTTGATCCACGTAAGGAAAAGGCTCATGTCGCGGGTCACGATACCAAATTGAGCGCCGATGGCAACCCGGGGGAAGAGGTGACCGTCGCTGACGACAAAGATGACGAAGATGAAGACACGGCTGCCGCCGGTGGTCGTCCTGAGCCACCAGATATGGAATCGCAGTTTGTTCTTGAAAAATATAATTTTTACGACGGAGTTCCTAGCGAACTAACAATTGAAGTTAAGGATACAGGCAAAAATACGGCCGACTTCACGATTGAACTAAAAAATAGTTGAGAAGAGGTTAAAGGCACTCTTTTGAGAGTATGTTTACATAGAGATTAAGGCTTTGCCATTTTTGTTGTTTATATTATGTTTTGGCAAAATGTCTTGTTATTGAGCGTTATTTTATTTTTATTTTTTCTAGGAGATTTGTTATGAGACTACGTTCTCGTAATGCAGGTTTCACCCTTGTGGAGCTGCTTGTGGTGATCGCGATTATTGCGATCCTCATTTCGCTGCTTTTGCCAGCAGTAAACATGGCCAGACAGATGGCTAATCGTATTTCCTGCGGAAATGCAATGCGTCAAGTTGCCCTTGCTATGAATAACTATGAGTCGACCCATCAGCGACTCCCAGTTGGAGAGGCCCAAGTCGGTACTTACTACACCGCGGGATGTCGGCGTGGTACTTGGATGCCTCGTATTTTTAACGAAGTTGAACTTGGGAACTCTTTCAAACGGTGGGCTTTCCAGGCGACCGACTCGGGATGGTATTATGTCCCTGCCGGTAACCCTTACTTTACCGAGGGCTGGAGAAGTTGGTTCAATTACTTCACCTTGGTTGATTCGGATCTTAGCGTTTTCCGATGTCCTTCTGACCGAAAAGAGTATTACTACAACGTTGTGAAGTCAAACTTTGTCGTCAATGGTGGAAACACCAATGTTGAACGCCGTAACGTCTTTGGCACCGGTAAGGAGAAAGAATACCACGAAGCTCCGTTTAAGATCGTTACCAACTCGGATGAAGGCTTTGGTCAAACCCTCGCTTCTATCAAGGATGGTATTGGTCACACTTTGATGATATCCGAAATTTTGGTTGCTCAAACTGACTCGTGGGATTTCCGTGGTATGCCTTACAAAAACAGCTACTATTCCAGTCCCACTGGTGACATGGCGACCATGTTCATGACTCAGTTCCTGCCTAACACAAATATCCCTGACCGCTTGTATTGTGTTGCGGAACCTGATCTTCCTTGTGAGTTCGGAAATGGGTTTACAGGACGCCACGCATCTGCACGTAGTCGCCATCCAGGTGGTGTGAATGTTTCATACTGTGATACCCGAACCAAATTTGTTTCGAACGACCTTGATCGCCTTGTTTGGGCCTATGCTGGTTCATCGCAAGATGATGAGATTGGCGGCGAACTATAAAGTGTTAGTTAAGTCAACAACTTTTACGTTGTCTTATGCGGAACACCCTCGAATGGGTGTTCCGTTTTTGTATATATAGCTAAATAAACGAAGGTGAAGCCCTTTTTTAGCAGATTATTAATAACTTTATGCACCCTTTAGGTGAAAAGAGGAACAATTACAGTTTTCTTCCACATAATCACCTTTCGAGATGCGATTACCGACAAAAAAACTAAACAGTTCACCGACTCATTTCTCCTCATCGAGGGAATTTATGGTGATAAGATTAATTTCATAAGAAAACAGGTTAGCTACTTGCATGTTTACTCATTACTTGGGTACACTGGTGTAGAATGGATCCTCTCTTTTATTGACTGATATTGACTGAAAGAGAGAAGACATTTGACGCCGCTTATGTAATCTTTTTTGAATCTAGCGGTGCGTGAATCCGTTGTCCCTATTAGCTTAAGTCTGCTGAGCTCCAATAGATAGCCCCCTTCATTTTAGGAGAATTCTCCCTATGTCTTCAAATCGTTTGGAAATCACTGAAAATGGTGAAGTCACGGTCGTCCGATTTCTGGACCGAAAAATCTTAGATGCAGGGAACATTCAAGAGATCGGTGAGGTCCTTTTTGCCTTGGTTGAAAATGAGAACCGGACTCAAATTTTATTGAATTTTGCCCAAGTCGAATTTCTTTCAAGTGCGGCATTGAACAAACTCATTATTCTGGACAAAAAACTAAAAGATCATAATGGAAATCTCGTGCTGACGAACCTCCGGCCAGAAATTTATGAGGTTTTTGTCATTACCCGCTTAAACAAGGTTTTTAAAATTCTAGACGATGAGCTCGCTGGTCTAAACGTTTTTTAAACCTGTAAAGTCGCTTCAAGGGTTTTGTTCTTTCAACCCTTCAAAACCCTATGCCTCTTTTCCTCTCTGGCATCCTAGCTCACAAAAGTTTATGACGAAAGAAAGCTACTGTTTATGGCGGCACAAAGAGTCGATCGCAAGTGATCTGGCTGAGGGTTCCCGTTTGCTGAATCTCATGGTCGAAAAGCTCGAAGCTGCAGGTTGGGCTTCAGCCCAGGTGTTCAAAATTCATCTTGCTGCCGAAGAGGCTATGGTTAACGCGATTGTCCACGGAAATAAGAGCGATATGCAAAAAGAGGTTCGCACCTGCTTTACCCTTACTGGCCAAACGATACGGGTTGAAATTAGTGACGAGGGAGATGGGTTTTGTATGGAAGATATTCCAGATCCGACCGACGAATCAAGGCTTGATGAGCCAAACGGCCGAGGAGTACACCTTATTAAAAACTATGTTACCCGTGCTCGGTATAACGCCTTGGGTAACCAGGTTGTTTTGGAAATGGATTTTAAGTAGGCATTTCTACCCTGTTTTTCACGAATCTTGCCCCTCTCTCCTTATCGATAATAGGCCCACCAAGGCCCTTCTATGAGCCCTCCTTTTGAGTATAGCCTCAGTTTTGTCTTTCCCCTTTACGCTTTTCTTGCAAATACCACCTCCCAGATTTCAACTTGGGCATAGGGTGATAGTAAGGCTTCCCAAAGAAGAAAGAGGTCTGTTACGGGTTATCTCCTTCCAAATACGTTTTTCAGAATTTGGTAGTTTATTTGCTTTAACGAAAAGACCTCCCTTGTGGATGCCGACCAAATCGATATGATAATGATATTCAGTTTCAATAACATTTCTCGCAAGTGAGCTTACTCCTATGTCTGAAGCGACTACAGCTATTCCAATTCACCACCTGAAAAAGGGAGAAAAGGGGTATATTGATTCGTTGTCTGGTGCCGCGGAAGAGGTCTCTCGAATGGCTGCCCTAGGTTTGCGAAAAGGGGCTGAAATCTCCTGCATTCAGAAGGGGACACCCTGCATTGTCCAGTTTGGTGCTTCACGAATGTGTTTGCGAACTGCAGGCGAATTACAAGTGATGGTCTCTCGAATTTAACAACCAATTGCTCTCTGCTTAACTTGGTTTCTAACTCATGCCTACTCAGCTATCTTCTAATCACCCGTCAGATGCTACGGAACTACCCAAGCAAAAGCCACTTACAGTCGCTGTCCTTGGTAATCCAAACACAGGAAAGTCGACCCTGTTTAACGCCCTCTCTGGAATCCACCAAAAGGTCGGAAACTATCCCGGTGTAACGGTAGAAAAACGGCTTGGTACTGTAACGATCAATGAATCAACGTTGACCCTTGTCGATTTGCCGGGGACTTATAGTTTGGCCCCTCGGACAGCCGATGAGATGTTATCTGTTGATGTTCTACTTGGAAACCAAAGTGGGGTTAATGAACCTGACCTCCTTCTCTGTGTTGTAGATGCTACAAATCTCGAGAGGAACCTTTTTTTAACCTCCCAGCTTCTTGACCTTAAAAAACCACTTGTTGTTGCGCTCAATATGGTTGACGTTGCGACAAAACACGGTGTTACAATCGACCACCAGCGTCTATCTGACCAGCTAGGGGTCCCCGTCGTTCCGATTCGTGCGAACCGTCGAGAAGGAATTGATGCACTAAAGGAGGTGATCTTTCAACAAATAAACAACGTAACCCCTCCCAAAGAAATTCGTCTAAGTGACGATCTTGAATCCCGTCTAAACCGTCTTGGTAACTCATACTCCGGAAACGAAAAAACTCAACGGTTTATTCTTACCCGGATGTTATTCGATACGAACGGTTTTATGACCGAACGCTTCAAAGACAAGTTTGACCAAGATTTTCTGAATGCAGTAAAGCAAGAGCAAAAAGAGTTAGGAAACGCAGGAGAGTTCGCCGAAGTAGAATCCCATAGCCGCTATGACTGGATTTACAAACATGCGCCTGACTTTATCACAACTTCGCAGGCAAAAAAGAAAACACTGGCCGATCATGTTGATCGCCTCTTAACCCATCCAATTTTGGGCCTTATTATCGCCGCTGTCTCAATGGTTTTTCTTTTTCAGATCGTCTTTTGGGCAGCAGAGCCTGCCTCGATGATAATCGACTGGTTAACAGGTATTGCAACTGGTCTCGTTGATCAACTTTTCATAAGTACAACGGGGAATGCTGAGGGAACCTTGCATTCGTTATTGGTCGACGGCCTGATCGCTGGTGTTGGTGGCGTTTTGATTTTTCTGCCTCAGATTATGTTGCTCTTCTTCATTTTGGCAATCCTTGAAGACAGTGGTTATCTTGCCCGCCTTGCTTTTTTAACCGACAAATACCTTTCGAAGGTAGGCCTTAGCGGCATTACACTTATCCCCCTCTTGTCGTCATTCGCATGTGCCATTCCCGGGATTATGGGAACACGAGTTATCAAGAATGAACGGGAGCGTCTTATTACGATCCTTATTGCACCACTTATGAGCTGTAGTGCCCGTCTGCCCGTTTATGCGCTACTTATTGCAGCTTTTGTCCCCTCGACAACCTATTACGGCCTTGGGCTGCAAGGACTTACACTCTTGGCGATGTATCTTGTCGGTATTATTGTTGCAATTGGTGTTGCTTGGGTACTTAAGAAGACGATGCTCAAAGAAGGGTCATCGACCTTTGTTATGGAACTCCCTTCGTATAAACTGCCTTCTCTTGGAAATGTGTGGTTCAAAGTCTACCAAGGTGGTGCCTCCTTTGTCAAAGATGCCGGTACAATTATTGTTGCCGCCACGATCCTTGTCTGGGCAGCTGCCTATTTTCCCCGTAATGTAGAATCGTTGCCAGATGGTCTTCTTGACCGTGAAGCCGCCTTAACGGCAAGTTTAGAAAATGTGACAGAAGGCTCTCCTGAGGCAGAAACTCTTGAAGAAGAACTAGTCGCCGTTTCGAATCAGATTGATGCCCATTTCTTACAAACGAGCTACCTTGGTCGAACAGGAAAGGCGATCGAACCACTCGTTGAGCCACTCGGCTGGGATTGGCGAATTGGTAGCGCTGCGATTGCCTCTTTCCCTGCCCGTGAAGTTATCGTCTCTACGATGGGGGTTCTTTTCGGCCTTGGAGGAGAAGTCGATGAAGAATCAGCCTCAATGCGATCCTCACTCCAAAATGCAACCTGGGATGGCTCAGAGAGAAAGCTTTTTAACATCCCGGTCGTTTTGTCGATTATGGTCTTTTTTGCACTTTGTGCCCAATGTTCTTCGACACTTGCCGTAATTAAACGAGAGACAAATTCGTGGGTGTGGCCTACATTTACCTTTGTCTATATGAC
>JALCBQ010000009.1:0-17175 GCA_028066335.1 Pirellulaceae bacterium | reverse complement strand
CTATATGACTGTTTTGGCCTATCTCTTTGCGTTCTTAACCTACCAGATATCGCTTTGGTTCTTTTAAGGGGGCGATGTTCTTATGCAATTCGATTGGCAAACGATCCTCTCTTTGTTCATTATTGGTGTTGCGATGTGCCACTTGGTCTATCGTTTTACTTGGCCAACCCCCAAAAGTAACCCACATTGTCAGACATGTAAGAAGTGTAGTACCTCCGAAAAACAGCTGGTCGAGTTAAAGTAAGGGCTTGTACCACATGCCCACCATTCTTTGCTTCTAATGACTCTCACCAAGGCAAGTCTCACGCAGTAAAATAGTCTAAGAATTTCTTTGTTAGGCTTTAGGCAAAACTCTACTCTTATCTCAGTTAAAACCTCACCCGTTTTTCGGATAGTCTAGAGTCGTAGGTGTTTCGATGAGTGAGGTTTTAAATGCCAAAAAAGAGAGGGGCTCACCATATTGTCCTTGCTGGCGGAAGTGGTTTTTTAGGGATTTCCCTTGCCTGCCATTTGGCCGAAGGAGGAAATTCTGTCACAATTTTATCTCGAAATCGCCCAAAGGTTGAGGGACCTTGGAACTTTGTCACTTGGGATGCTCGGAACCTGGGCAATTGGGTAACGGTGTTAGACGGTGCCCATGCTATTGTGAACCTGGCAGGACGTAGCGTCGACTGTATTAAAACACCAGACAACAAAGATCAAATATTAAGGTCCCGGGTCGAAGCGACCCAGATAATCGGAAAGGCGATGTGTCAACTTGCTTCTCCCCCGCCAACATGGGTGCAAATGAGTACCGCACATATTTATGGCGATCCTCCAACGGTGACTTGTACCGAGGAATCTCCATATGGATATGGTTTAGCACCCGAAGTCGGTAAGGCTTGGGAGGCCGAGTTTGAAAAAGCTATTTTGCCAACTCAGCGTGGCATCATTTTGCGAACAAGCTTTGTTATTGGGCGCAACCGTGGTGCCGGCGGTGGTGCCTTGGCGAGATTACGTTTCTTAACAAGGCTTGGGCTAGGTGGTAAAGTTGGAAGTGGCAAACAAGGTATGAGCTGGATTCATGAACAAGATATGAACCGCATTTTTGAACATGCCATTAGCGACTCTTCAATGGATGGTATCTACATTGCAAGTTCGCCAAATCCTGAGTCGCAAAAAGAATTTATGCAAAAACTTCGTGCAAAACTGCGAGTGCCCTTCGGTTTGCCATCATCCGAGTTAATGGTACGTGTCGGCGCGCACTTGCTACTACGAACTGACCCAGAACTGGCATTATACGGTCGGTATGTTATTCCCAAACGGCTAAACGAAATGGGATTCAAGTTTAACTACCCCAAGTTGCATGATGCCCTCAACGAATTACTATAAACTGGGACTACGTCAAGCCAAACAAAATCTATTGCAAAAAAGGGAATCAGGACAAATAAGTGAGCTCAGGTTCTGTAAGGAATCAAACGAGACAATTGTACTTTCATTTAAACCCAAATTCTACACTCTGAGAAGAGATACAAAGAATGGTCATCGTGAAAAGGGGTGCGAGAGGTCTACAGAAAATTTTAAAAGTAAATTTTAATTGTTATTTTACAGCTCACCCAAACGGGCAGCCCAGCCACCATCGCGATCATACTGAAAAAATAATATTATTCGTTCTTTTCTTCTTAGGGATGTTTTTGGTCGATACTACCTTTACAAATTTTGCCACAGATGAAAAAAATGCTGGAATTATGGTGCGCAATAACTAAAATGGGGCTTTGTGTATTTATATCATTTTGGTTCTTGAAGGTTTTAGCATCTTATGACAAATCGACGACGTTTTCTGGGGGGCCTTGCCGCTGGTGGCCTTGCGGCTAGTGGTTTAGGAGTTGGGGCAAAATTTCCATTCTTGTCGACAGCCTCTGCAGCTGCCAGTAGTCCATCGGGAATGCAAAAAGAGGTTCAAAAGAACATTATTGCAATCGGTGGTGCTGGTTTAAACTGGAAAAGAGATCGCCTGTTGCTAACCCGGTATGCATTTAGCCTCTCGGGAAAAAAGAATCCACGCGTTTGCCTCTTACCGACGGCAACGGGGGATTCTCTGCGTACAATCGTGAATTACTACGAAGCGGTAAATAACCTCATTTGTCGACCAGAACACTTGAGGATATACAGCCCTCACGTTACCGACTTTGCAGATTACCTTCTGAGTTTTGACGTTATTTATGTTGGTGGCGGTAATACCTTGAATATGCTCGCAATCTGGCGAGAACAAGGAATTGTGGATATTCTACGAGAGGCATGGGAAAAGGGGATTGTTCTTCTGGGTTCAAGTGCCGGTTCTATTTGTTGGTTTGAACAAGGTTCTACCGATTCACGGCCTGGTCGTCTGACTGCTATGAAGTGTATGGGCTTTTTAGAGGGCAGTAACTGCCCGCATTACAGTAGTGAAAGGGCTCGCCGGTCGACCTATCATCGAATGATCAAAGATGGACGACTCAAGAATGGACTTGCTGCTGATGACGGTTGTGGTCTGCACTACCAGGAGACCAAACTCCACAAAGTTATTAGTTCGCGACCACGAGCGATGGCCTATTCAGTTAAAAAGGAAAGTGATTACATCGTTGAGACACCACTACAACCTGAATATCTTGGAGACAAAAAAAGCTTACAAACTGCTTATATTGACTCCTAGAGAGAGGCATATTTTTAGAAAATCAAAGTCAATTGATCGTTTTGTCCGCAAAGTCTAGTTTTCAGGGACCCTGCTTATGGTTACGATGAGCAGGGTCTTTTCACGTTAGAGCCATTTCGTGGCCTGCTCTCGAGCCAATCTTGTGTGAAAGAGACGGAGACTCAGTTTTCATCAATGATAGAAGAGGTGATCCATGGTAAAGCTTGGAGTCAATATTGACCACGTAGCAACAGTCCGTCAGGCCCGAATGACGAATGAGCCTGACCCCATTTGGGCTGCCGCCCTAGCTGAATTAGGTGGGGCGGACGGGATTACAGTTCACCTGCGAGAGGATCGTCGCCATATTCTCGATCGTGATCTACACCTTTTGGCGAAAACAGTTGCCGTTGACCTCAATCTTGAGATGGCGGTCCACCCCGAAATCGTCGAGATTGCCTGCCAAGTCCAGCCGGCTCAAGTGACTCTTGTACCTGAAAAAAGAGAAGAAGTCACGACCGAAGGTGGGCTAGACGTTCTCGGAAACCGCCAAGCGGTTGAAAATGCGGTTGGAGAACTAAAAGAAAAAGGGATTTTTGTAGCTCTTTTCTTAGATCCTGTTCGTGAACAAATTGATTTGGCCAAAGAACTCGGTGTTGATGGGATTGAGCTTCATACTGGAAAGTATGCTCTTACAGAAGGTAAGGCTCAAGAGGTACACCGGCAAGCTTTGGTACAGAGCGGCAACCATATTCATGAACTGGAAATGCGCCTTCATGCCGGACATGGTTTGACTTATCGAAATATTGGGCCGATTGCCTCTCTTCCCCATCTTTTTGAACTCAATATTGGGCACAGCATTGTTTCACGTGCCCTCTTTGTTGGCCTCAAGGAGGCAGTTGCCGAAATGAAAAGGAAAATTGTTCAGACGACTCGTTAGAAAAGGTTTATCAAGGTAGCTTATGGGCACAAGGGGGTGAGTGCGAAACTCTCCCTCCCCCCGCTTGCAGAGAGGCGTTTTTTTAGTCAAAATGGTAGTCGACCTAGTGGGCACTGTTTATGATAGGTACGCTGTCCGTACTTAACTTAAGAGAAAGAAAGACAATGAGACAAAGAAAAGGATCTGACTTTGCAGGGCTTTCTGTCGCTATTGCCACCCCTTTTAAAAATGGGCAAGTCGACTACCAGGCGTTGCGAGACCAAGTCGAGTTCCAGGCCTCTGCCGGGACGACCTGCCTTGTTCCGGTTGGTACAACGGGTGAGTCACCGACCTTAACCCATGATGAACACGAGAAAATAATTAGCGAAGTCGTCCAAGCCTCTGCTGGTCGTATGAAAATCATGGCCGGCACAGGGTCAAACTGTACCGCTGAAGCGTTACGATTAACCAAATGGGCCGCTTCGGCTGGTGCCGATGCCGCGCTGATCGTTGGTCCCTATTACAATAAACCGACCCAAGAAGGTTTTTACGCTCACTTTAAAGCATTGGCAGAAGAGTGCGATATTCCTATTTGTGTTTATAACATTCCTGGCCGGACGGCAAAAAATATCGATCCTGAAACAATTGTTCGGCTCGGTGAACTCACGAATATTACCATGGTAAAAGAGGCGACTGGATCGCTTGACCAGGCTTCACAAATTTTAGCCGATTCCGACCTGACTGTTCTCAGTGGTGACGATAGCATGACCCTTCCTCTAATGTCGATCGGTGGTGAGGGTGTTATTTCGGTCGTTGGAAATATTATTCCACACGAGATGATTGAATTGGTGGAAACTTATAAATCTGGCAAGCTTCATGAAGCGGCTCTTCTCCATCATCGCCTGTTCAATTTGTCTAGCGCACTCCTTAGTCTTTCGACAAACCCTATCCCCATCAAAGCAGCGATGCATCTACTCGGTCGAGATACGGGCGAGATTCGTCTGCCACTGATACCTCTGGGGTCCGAACAAGTAAGCGAACTACGAAAAACACTGGTCGATTTTGGCCTCCTTGAAAAATCGACCTGTTAAAGATGTTCTTTTTTTTATGCTACACATTCTTATTGTTTGCGAATTTCCAGCGCTCAATGGTGGCGAGTTTTCAATGCTCTCCACCATTCCTTTTTTAAAGGCCGAAGGTTTTAAGTTTACCATTGCAGCGCCAGTAGGTGGTCCTTTGACAGAGTATCTTCAAAAAAAGGATATTGGACACCTGCCGTTAGAGTTTTACAACAAAGAGAATATTCGCTACAAAGAGTCTGAGCTTCATGATCAACTTAAGAACCTTATTCAATGTTCACGCCCAGATATTATTCATGCCAACAGTCTGGCGGTAAGTCGCGTTTTTGGTCCTGTCGTTAAGGAACTTGGTTTACCGGCTATTGCTCACCTAAGAGACATTATAAAACTCTCAGGGCGAGCGGCAAAAAACATCAATGCCTACTCCCGAATTTTAGCCGTCTCACAAGCAACTAAAGATCATCACGTTGCGCAAGGCCTTGAGTCGGATCGCGTCGTTGTACAGAATAATGGTGTTGACCTTACCCGATTTTTCCCAAAAAAAACGACTCTTTTCTTGCACAAGGAACTGGGGCTCCCACTTTCTGCAAAGCTAGTTGGTGCAGTTGGCCAAATTAGTTATCGTAAAGACTTTCTTTCTCTTTTACATGCAGCTCCTGAGATTCTTAGACTATCGCCTGAGGCTCACTTTTTAATCGTTGGTGAACGTCATGCAGATAAACAACTCATTATTGATTACGAACAAAAGCTCCTCCGGCTTGCCAAAGCTCCTCCTCTTTCAGGGCATGTCCATTTTTTGGGAAGAAGAAATGATATCCCCGAACTGCTGCAAGAGTTGTCGTTACTTATTCATCCAGCACGCCAAGAACCTTTAGGAAGAGTTCTTCTTGAAGCGGCCTGCTGTGGAATTCCAGTTGTTGCAACGGCAGTTGGCGGGACAGAAGAGATCTTCTACTACAAGGAAGAGACTCCTTGGATCGACCTTGTCGAGCCAGATTCTCCAGAGACGTTGGCGGCTTCGGCGGGAAGGGTACTCTCTTTCGAAGGAGGAATTTCTCAAGAGGAGCGTCTGCTTCTGCATGAAAAGATGGCTCAAAAATTCAACATCGTTGTTATAAGTCAACAAATGAAAGAACACTACCTGGAAGTTGTCAGAATACAACGCCCGAGTTAGAGATGATTCGAAGGAGCAACAGATTTTTGCTTTGTCTTTCCAAGTTGAAGCGTACGCAAAAAAAGAGGTCAAACTTTTTGCAAAAAGTAGATTTTCCTACTCTTGTTTTAAAATCCCCAAGCTACTGTTGTGTTAGATGTCACCTGATCGATCTCCACCATGTACATAAGGGCAAACGAGAATGACCATGAACTGCGTTGAACTGGCTACCAAAATAGAAACTCTCCAGCCCAAAGCCAACCCACGTGATGTTGCAAGATTGTGTTTGTTATTGATTAATTCGGTAGAAAAACCTGAGTTTTTGTTAGAGGAAGACTTTCTCCGATCTGTCTGGAAGGAGGCTGGTCTCAAATTACAGGCAGCCACTGATCAACATGCGGCTATGACAGCCGAGCTTGAAACTCTGGCAAAATCAGATCCACAACAATTTTCACCCGATCAAATTTGGATTCTTATCCGAGCCATCAAAGTTCAGAGCCAAATTTTGCAACTCTATCTTGGGAATTCCCCTATAGATGTTTAATCGTTTTGAAAAGCCGTCAATATTTGAGGGCTTTAGGACACTAAGGGAAAGGGGCGGATTCTGCTTAACACCTGTGCGACCTTTTCTTTCGCCTCTCCTTGAGAAACAGGAAGCTTCTAGCAGCTTCCTGTTTTTTTATTTCGCTTCTCTAAATACTGGTCAATAAAATGACGGCGATATTCATGTAAATTACAATTCCCAGAATATCGATAATCCCGGCAACAAATGGGCTACTCATAAGAGCTGGGTCAAGACCAAGCCTCTTAAAGAGGAGAGGGAGGATTGAGCCTGTACAAGTTCCACAAATAACGACCAGAAGTAACGTTAGCGGAATAATTGCTATACCAGGAAAGCTTCTTGTCTCCTCAAAAAGAAAGTAAGTCGAAAGGATTCCACAAAGGGCTAGTCCACTACCGAGTAATAACCCCATCGCAAGCTCACGTTTGACGACACGCCACCAATCACGAAAACTGATCTCTTGTAAGGTCAATGCGGTAATAATGAGTGTCGCTGATTGATTTCCGGAGTTCCCACCACTTGAAATGATGAGTGGAATGAATACTGAAAGCCATGCCCAGCTTTCAATCCTTGCCTCGTACTGCTTGAGGACAATCGCTGTTAATAAGGCGGCAAAGAAAAGGACAGCTAGCCAAATCCCACGACTCCAGGTTAGCGACAACAAATGAGTGTCGAAGTAACCTTGTCCCAGCGGTGCAACCGCTGCACTACGGTAGGCGTCCTCTACCGCTTCTTCTCGAATCACATCAATAACGTCGTCGTGGGTAATAATGCCTAACATATGGTTCTGCTCGTCAATGACTGGAATTGCAAGGAGGTCATAACGCGCGACCTTCTGGGCAACTTGTTCTTGATCATCGCCTGCCAAGACCGCTATGAGCTGTGTATCCATAAGATCTTGCAACAACATGTTCGGCTTGTTAATCGCAGATATTAAATTTCGAGCCGAAACGAGCCCCCGCAAACGTTCCTGCTCGTCGACAATGTATAGATAGTAAACTGTTTCAAGATCTTCGACCTGACGACCAAGCTCTTGGAAAGCCTCTTGGACTGTCATGCTTTCAGCCAATTTAGCAAATTCGGTCGTCATAACCGATCCAGCTGTCCCTTCAGGGTAGGCCTGTAACCGTAAGATATCTCGTCGATCTTCGGCTGGGAGAAGGCCCAGAAGGGATTGTACCAGAGGCTTTTCAATATTTTGAAGAAGGTCGACACGGTCGTCCGAAGCAAGTTCGGTAATAAGGGCCGCAACTTCGGTTGCTCCTTCGGTTCGAACGATTTCTAACTGAGTCGCTTCGGGAAGATAGCTGAATATTTCTACACGCTCGGATGGATCGGCATACTGTAACACTTGCCAAACTTCGGTCGACTCGAGTCCACCCATAAAGTCAGCCGTTCGTGCAGGGTGGAGTGCCTTGCAAAACTCTTGGAGAGCGGCAGTATCTTGCTCGGCAAGCATTTCTCGTATTTCAGGGAGGTAGAGTGTATTTTCCATAACAATATATTGAAAAGAAATATATAGAGGAATTCAGGTGATCAGGGTGGCTTGACAATTATAAATCGAAAACTACTCGCCTGAGGTAACGGAAACCAAAATTTCAGCGAAAAAGGGCATGCCATTTTCCAACGAAGAAAAAAAAGGAAATTTTTGGAGTGTCCCCTCGACAAATGGACAACTAGATGTAGAATGAGTACATCAAATTGACGCGGGGTGGAGCAGCCCGGTAGCTCGCGAGGCTCATAACCTCGAGGTCGCAGGTTCGAATCCTGTCCCCGCCACTTTGTCTATTTTCGCCTTTTGATTGAATTGCAGATTAGGCGTCAGGAGGCAGGCATGGGTAAGCCCGAAAAGAACAAGTGAAACCCAGCTAACTCAACGGTAGAGAATGGCCACTCGACAGTGAACATTTAAGACTTGAGTGTCGTTGGCCAGAAGAGCTAGCGGTTGGGCCCACTCTGAGTGACCTCGGATCAGCAGAGTCTCTTCATAACGTGTCTCTTCATAACGTTCGACCGTTTGCCGAATAATGGGTGAGCCCTTTTGGCCCTGCACCGTATCATCAGGACCATCGTGCAATACTAGAATGTCGGGTTCAGCACGAAGCATCGAATCCAGTTTACCGGCGAAGTCTTGGTCAGTCTTGCGATGTGGTTTTTGCGGATTACCGATAATACCTCCAAGACCAGCTATTCTAAGACCGTCGAGAACGACATCGTTACCATCGAGATAGTTAGCATTCGGAGCGATTCGGCTTCTGGGTGCGAGCGAACTGCCAAACGTATCGTGGTTTCCTGCAACACCGACGATCCACTTGAACTTACTAGCGAATGCTCGCCAGACACTATTTACATTCCCCGTGCCACCTCGCCTGTCTAGGTTTGGAACTGTGTAGAAATCTCCGGCAAGGATTACGCCTGTTCGTTCAGGAGAAACGCCTAAGCTCGGAAGCATATTGCAAAGCTGATCTGGGAGGACTTCGCCAAGCAGCCGAGGAGGGCCAGCAACTGTCTTCTTGAACTGTTCTCGACCCTGGAGGTCAGCGGTTGCAATTATGGCATCAATTCCTTTGGGTAGTGAAGTTACTTGGCCTACATGCACAGGTAGTTGATCAACATAGAATGAGTCAGGGCCCCATCCAGCGTTGAGAAAAGGGAAGGTGCAGATCGGATCGTTGTTGAAATATTTAATCTTCATTGAGATTATGACAACACAACGGCTTGTAAGGTTCGCTGTAAATTAGTCCAAGCCGAATTACGCGATAAACCGGTGCTGGGCCTACACCTGACAGTGTTTTTAGCGATTTGATATTTCCTGAAGACGGCTCGGTTTCCAAAAGGTTTCGAATTTGTGGAGGCCGCAAAGAAGACGTGGTCGATCTTCTATTTCACACCGGTAACGGACACCAAAACCAAGATTACTATCGTTGGCCTTGGCTACGACGATTCTGAGCAATCGCAAAAGATGCTGGCGTTTTTCAAGCCTGCCAACAAATTTTCCATGGAGCAGCTAAACGCTGCGTTGAAAAAGCAAAAATCTGCAAAAGTGAACAAGTAATTTACGACATGGAGGTGGCATACGTCATGAAGCGAATTGTTGGTTACCAGTGTTTGCTAAAGTCAACGTCAAAATCTCTGTTCCGCGCCCTTTAGGTTAATGGTCGTTGGCTTCGCCCAATCGCACTAGATTGATGGGGTGGCCATTGGCAATTGAGCTGGTCTGGGAGTGGCGAGCACACCCTGATTTGGTTGTTATTGAACAAGAAATAAAAGAGGTAACGAAGAGACATAATCCATTCTTGAAAGAGTTAGGTCTCTCTCTGTTATCCTAGTTTTTTAGTTGCTTATTTAAAGATCTGCTCGGCACAAGAAGGGATGGGTGGATAGGGGTATTTTGTTCCTTATGGAACAAGTTGCAGGAAGAAGTATTGGTGATCCAAAGATCATTTGAGTGTCAAATGATCGTGGCGATGCAAAGCTGAAAGAAAAAAGTTTAGAGCAACTCGATTAAAGGTATCCACCGTCGTAGATTCTTGATTCTTCGAACGGCAGGCATCCGTCTCAATAATTGTTGTCAACAATTATCTCAGTAACGGCTAGTTCGGCGCGTAAGCAATCCGAAAAATTTGGGGGAAATTTAAGGGATTGCATTATGCCACCCTTGTCAATTAGTGTTAAACTACGGAGCTCTGCCGTTCCTTCTAGTTCTTTTTTACTAGACCCTTGCGTTGGCCATCCATTCGTCATCCCTCCTTAAATTTTCTAAAAAGTAGAACTGTCTGAGAAAATATGGAAGACTCCAATACCTTCGATTCACCAAATGACGCGTCAGAGTTCGTGATTCATGTCAAAGCAGAAGACTGTTTTAATTATGCTGCTTGGCAAAACTCGGTACCACTGCTTCACGATATAAGTATTGAGAACCTTTCAAATCATCAGTTGTCAGCTCTTAGTGTAAGGCTGACTCTGAGTCCACGATTTGCAATCTCAAAGAACTGGCCTATCGATCGAATTGGGGCGGGGCAAACTGTGTCGCTTCGGGACATTGATTTGGAAATGGACGCAGAGTATCTTGATCGGTTGGACGAAGCTGTACGCGGAAAGCTTGACTTCCAGTTGATATTTGGGGAAAAAATCCTTGCCGAGGCGAGTCATGAACTTCGCGTTTTGTCTCGTGACGAATGGGGTGGGATGAGCTCCATGGGAAAATTGTTACCTGCGTTCGTTACACCGAATGATCCAGCGTTAGCCCCTCTTCTGAAAGCTGCGTCAAAGTCTTTCGAGCAACATGGGCATCCGACCGCCTTGGATGGTTACCAGTCTGGTGACCCTAACCGATCTTATATGCTCGCTGCCGCGTTATGGTCATCTGTCGCTAAGAAGTCACTCACTTATGCAAATCCACCCAGTAGTTTTGAGCAGGTAGGCCAAAAGACACGTCGCGTTGAAGCAGTCCTCACGGATGGCCTTGCGACTTGTCTCGATACCACACTGTTGTTCGCGTCGGGTCTTGAAGCAATAGGCCTCAACCCAGTGCTGGTAATGACCGAGGGACACTGTTTTGCCGGGTTATGGCTTATCGATAAGACTTTTAAAAAACTCTGTGAGGCCGATCCTACCGAATTGCGCAAGGCGATAGCAGCCAAAGAATTGATCGTTTTTGAGACAACCTTGGTGACACAGAAACCAGCAGGTGAATTCCCTCAGGCGATTCAAGTAGCAGAAGCGGCATTGGAGGAGTCACGCGAGCACGAGTTTGTTGCGGCAGTAGATGTCTCACGTGCTCGTATGTCTCAGGTGAGACCTATAGCATCTCATGGTGAGCGAACTGATCCAACTCAAAACCTCGGTGAAGTCGAAACAGCCTTTCCTGCTCTACCAGCTGTACCCGGGTACGAACTTCCGACCCGGCAGGAGGAGCCACTTCCATCGACACCAACCAGTCGTATTGATCGGTGGCAGGGAAAACTGCTAGATCTCACACTAAGAAATCGTTTGTTGAACTTTCGCCCAGCAAAACAGACGGTACCAATTGTCTGCCCTGACATATCTCGCCTAGAAGATATGTTGGCAGATGGAAAGAAGATACGGCTTATCTCTTTACCAGATGAGAACCACATTTCTAAACGCAATCACGAACTACACATGCAGCGGACTCAGAAGGACCTCGCGCAAGAGTTTGCACAAGAGGCGTTAGATCGTAAAGAAATTGCATGTTCACTAGATACTCGTGATCTTGATCGATGCTTGACGGCCCTTTACCGAAAGGTGAAGAACGACTTAGCTGAAGGAGGTTCGAATACGCTCCACTTGGCAGTTGGCTTTTTGCGGTGGAAGCAGACTCCGACGGATGATCGTACTTATCGTGCCCCACTTTTGTTGGTTCCAGTCAAGTTAACACGACGCAGTGCATCGTCCCCCTATTATTTGGCACATCATGAGGACGATACATGCTTCAACGCAACTCTGATTCAGCTATTAAAAAAGGAATTTGTTTGTGATCTCTCGGCGATGGAAACCGATTTGCCCAAGGATGACAGTGGTGTGGATGTATCCAAAGTACTTGATCGGGTGCGACACGCAGTGCGTGATATACCTGGTTTTGAGGTTGTCGAGGATGTCGCAATTGCATCATTCTCATTCGCAAAATACCTCATGTGGAAAGATCTTGTTGATCGTGCTGATCAGCTCGAGTGTAATCGGGTTGTACGACATTTAATTAATGACCCAGACAAGAAATTTGTTTGTGATGGTGTAGGTTCGATACCAGTTCCGGAGGAAATGGACACTCGTTACAAGCCGGTAGATATCGTCCACCCACTTCCCGCCGATTCGTCTCAGTTGGCAGCGGTGATGGCAGCATCGGAGGGGCACGACATGGTGATTGTTGGCCCCCCCGGTACCGGCAAGAGCCAGACAATCGCGAACATGATTGCACAGTGTTTAGCAGTTGGGAAGACAGTATTATTTGTCGCTGAAAAGACAGCGGCTCTCGATGTTGTCCATCGCCGTCTCAAAGAGCACGGGTTAGGAGATTGTTGCGTTGAGCTCCATTCCAACAAGGCGGAAAAACGGCGGCTGCTTGACCAACTTGAAGCCTCTTGGAATCGGCGAGCACGTCCTGAACGTAAAGAGTGGCTTGAGGTGAGTGAGCGTTTGCGTATTCGACGAGATGAGTTGAACAAATACGTCGACGCAATTCATGCAAAACACCCAAATGGCTGGACTGTTTATCAAGCGATGGGGCTCAGCGTACTCGGCCGAGATAATCCGGTAATCAATTTTGGTTGGCCACGATCTCTTCAGCACGATCAAAAGGCATTCGAAGCGTTACGAGACAGGGTTAAGAATTTAGCGATAGCCTACAAGGCGTTACCCAAAGAAACCAACTTGGGAAGACTTGAAGCATCCCAATGGTCGATGGCATGGGAAGCTGACTTCCTGGGGGTATGTGATCGGCTCAAGGCTACAGCTATTAAGCTTTCAGCAGCTATAGCTCAGTTATCGACTCAGCTGGATATTCTCCTGCCGGATGATGTTTCATCAACTGAGCTATCGGCGTTATCTTGTTTTGCTCACGAACTGTCTCGCCCCGTGTTACCAGAAAAGCAATTAATGGATCATGGTCAGTTTAAGGACCTCAAAGCGGCGTTTGGCATTCGAAACGACCTACTGAGTCAATGTGAGCAAGCAAACGAGAAACTAGTCTCCGCATTGGCTCATTTTATGAACTCACTTGGAAAAACAAACGAGGGTGGCGCACCAAATGCTAAAAAATCGCCCCTATATCCCCTTTCCAATAAACTGATGCGAAAGGATTTGCCTCCCTCTGCAATTGTCTTTCACGAGGAGCTGGACCAGCTCGCAGATCGACTTTCAGCTCGTAATGAACTGCTTGGGAAACGTAAAGAAGTTTGGGAGGGAGTCGAAGCTCGTGGCTTTAGCCCCACACTTATCAAACGGATTAAGCTGGAGTCGATTGAGGCCCATTGGATCAAGGCATGTGGTTCGATGTGGCCAATGTCGATGGTGCGTAAATGGACTCTCAAGAAGAAGATCAGCTCCTATATGATAGCTGGTAGCGTAGCCAATCTCGAGGTGGACCTTCCGTTGCTCTGTGACTATAAAGATTCGCTTGACTCTTTGCAAGAAAATATGGCTTCTCTGTCACTACCACAAGAAATGCATTCAATGGTGGAAGAAGATCTCTCCAGCCTTTTATCTCAGGTTGAATCTGCTCAAAAGCTCTGTAAGATAATGCGTTCAGCGGGGCTCAACCCTGCTGAAGTCAGTAAGGCGGCAGGAGGGAAATTAGAGCCTCTTGTAAATGCCGCGCGAGGACTTTACCCTCCAAATCGTGAACTTACGAAAATGCGAGACGCACTTCAAGAGAATCTTTTATCGCTTGGGCTCAGTCCTGAATTACAAATGAAGGTTGAAGAGGATGTTGAGTCATTTACCAAACAAGTTGAGGCTATCGACCGATTGCAGAATGCTGCGGCTGTACTTGGCTTTTCAAATGAAGCTATCGGTGGGCTGTTCGAGACGATAGGAGAGGAACATCGTACCGCATTAACCGACTTCTGTCACAGTTTTAAAGAATTTCAAGAAGCTCGGCACGATTATTCAAAGCTAGCTGAAATAACGCCAGTAGCTGCTGAATCCACAGCAGTTGTGGGAGATGCCAGAGCTCAGGCGGAACGTGTGATAGCAGCGCGCACTCAGTTAAAAAATTGGACTGCTGTTGTTTCGGCTCGAAACTCAGCAGCTTCCCATGGACTTGATTCCTTTGTTGAGCAATTTCTGACGGAGGAAATTACAGCGGAGGAGGCGGTATCGCGTTTTGAAGTAGCATATGCCCGCTGGTGGCTACCGATAGCTGTTGACAAATCGGACACATTGCGAATGTTTCAGCGTGTCCAACACGAGGACGCAATTCGAGATTTCCGCGAATTGGATGAGTTGGCTCGCCAGGAGGCGGCACCTTGTGCAAAACAAACGATTTATCATGGTCTTCCAGAGATCGATCAAGTCCCTCGTAAGTCAGAATTAGGTTTACTACGGCATCAGATGGGGTTGAAGCGACCAAGAAAATCAATTCGCGAAGTTATAGCAGGTATGCCAGAGTCATTCGGAAAGCTAGCACCATGCTTATTAATGTCTCCCCTGTCAATTGCTCAGTACTTACCGCCAGGTCAAGCGTTGTTCGATGTGGTCATTTTTGATGAAGCATCTCAAATTCCTACTTGGGATGCAATCGGAGCAATCGCACGTGGTAAACAGACGATTATCGTCGGCGACCCCAAGCAGCTCCCACCAACCAATTTTTTGGGGAAGGTTGACAGTGACGAAGAAAATGAAGATCTTGATGACTTCGAGAAGGATCTCGAAAGTATCCTTGACGAGGCGCAGGCTTCTGGCCTGCCCACTGTACAACTCAATTGGCATTACCGTAGTCGTCATGAGTCGTTGATAGCGTTTTCTAATTGGAACTATTATGGCAACGATTTGGTAACGTTCCCAGCCGCAGAATCGGAGGAGAGAGGAGTATCACTCATATACGTTGAAGGAGGTGTTTACGACCGTGGTAAGAGCCGAACGAATCGAGCCGAAGCTGAGGCTATTGTCTCAGATATTGTTACAAAAATGGAGCGGTGTCTTGCCAAGCCAGAAGAAGAACGATTGACTTATGGCGTTGTGACGTTCAACAGTCAACAGCAATCATTAATTCAAGATTTTCTTGACGAAGCATTGCGAAAGTCGCCAGAGTTGGAATGGTTCTTTGCTGATGATCGTATTGAACCTACCATCGTAAAAAACCTAGAGAACGTTCAGGGTGATGAGCGGGATGTGATGTATTTTTCAATCACTTTCGGCAAAGACGCAGCAGGCAAGTTTTCAATTAGTTTTGGAGCAATTAACCGAAGCGGCGGTGAGCGAAGATTGAATGTCGCGGTAACACGCGCCCGACAAGCGTTATTCGTTTTCTCGACTTTTCTTCCCGACGAATTACGAGCCGAGCAGTCGTCGTCGCGTGGTGTTCATGACCTGAAATCGTTTCTTGAGTATGCGCACAAAGGGGCGGTGGCCCTCGCTGGACGAACAGAAGGTTCTGTAGGTGGTTACGACTCACCTTTTGAAGAGGCCGTGGCAAAGGCGCTCGCAGAACGTGGATGGCAGCTCGACCCACAGGTCGGTGTTTCAGGATTCCGCATCGACCTCGGCATTATCCATCCTGACCTGCCTGGAGCTTATCTTGCAGGTGTTGAGTGCGATGGTGCGACCTACCACCGATCTGCCGCAGCTCGCGACCGGGATAAAACGAGGCAACTGGTTCTAGAAAATCTTGGTTGGAAAATCTTGCGTATATGGTCGCCTGACTGGTGGTACGCTCCTGAATCTGCGATTAACGAGTTGCATGAAAGGCTTAATAAATTACTTGCCGAGTCACGTAAGGAAGCTGAAAAAGGGAAGAATATATCCGTCCAAAGATTTGCGGAGCAGGAAGAGGGTGACGGAGAAGTCAGAAGGTCAGTCCATAAAAAAGGCGATTTATAGGGTATGTTGTTCTCCCGTCGACGGTTCTCCTGTCGACGATGTTCCCTCCGAGTTTCTAAAGTTCATTACCGAAGCTTCTTAGCCGATCACAATGAACATCTAATGAAAGATCATCAAAGCCTTCGCAATCTCCCAAAGCCCTTCGACCATTTCGTCTAGGTTTCCTTCACTTATTGCAACCTTATAATCAAACTGAACAGCTTCGAAATCCTCCCTAAAAGATAGGAGATCACCTCTAATAAGAGAGTTGATCGGATTCGCAAGGGGGGGGCCATCCCACATTGGCCTATCTTCTTCTCCATCCCAGGCTAAGAGAAAGTAAAGACCATTTGGCCAGCCAGAATCGAGCTCCCTCTCATCTTCTGGAGATGATGTGACATCAGGAACAAAATATTTATCGCCAAAACTACTCCCCGGGCTTAGGTCAACGGCCTGAGAATATTCGACCTGCACAATCCAACCAGAAAGAAATCCTTCTCTGTTGGTCATCTCCATATCGGTAATATGTTCTTTATGAAGGGTCGTTTTAAAATAGTATTTACCAGTAAGGTAATCAGGACGATAACTTCGCCTAGTCCCCACTTTGATTTTTCCTTTGTCCCAAATCTGTTTCATGGGCGTATTATGAGGAAGAGGAGTCCAATACACCTCAACACCGGATAAATGTTGTGGATGATACGTCGTCTCTGCGTAGAGTAGCTTCTCTCCCTTAAGTTTATAGGCCCCCATTTCTAATCCTTGCCAATTACCAGGGACCTCACCTTCTCCCGATCCACCCCCGGGAGGCCCTTGGGCACTAACGATACCGGTAGCTGTAAAGGAACCGACCATCAACATAAGGAGAAAGATCAATGTGGAAAACAAAACACCTTTTTGGTACTTCATTAAAAAGACTTTCATTTAAAAAAAAGACCTTGGAAAATCGACCTCTACCCCCCCCCTCTAAGGGTAGCCCAAACTCTGATGGCCAAAAAATACCACACCCACCCTTGCAAGGCAACCCTTTCGGGGTAGATTTTTTTAAAAATTATAAAAAACCGAACCCCCAAAATGCCCCCTTTAGATGATTTCGAGTTACTCCTTAGGGTATCCTGCTCTACGAATTTCTCCCAAGCTACTTTTCCGTGTCACTGCCTCTAGACGCAAGTGGTAAAAAATGGCTCTACAGAAATTGCAAGAGACCTACCAAGATAAGTAACCCCAAGAAAGGGACATAGACGCCTCGTAATCGTCGCGAGCAGTTAGCCGTCGAAAAAGCGA
>JALCBQ010000192.1 GCA_028066335.1 Pirellulaceae bacterium | reverse complement strand
GACTTTGATGTCGAAGCGGCACAACGTGGCATTCTTTATATCGATGAAATAGACAAAATTGGTAAAACGAGTCAAAACGTCTCCATAACGAGAGATGTTTCTGGCGAGGGTGTTCAACAGGCACTCTTGAAAATGCTTGAAGGGACCGTTGCCAATGTTCCACCCCAAGGGGGACGAAAACATCCTGAACAACAATACATTCAAATTGATACTTCGAATATCCTCTTCATCTGTGGAGGAACCTTTGTCGGTATCGAAGAGATTATCCGAAAACGGCTAGGAAAGAAATCGATCGGCTTTACGGGCGAGAATAGTTACGACCGTGAAAGTGGCCTCGCCGAACTCTTGCCACACCTGACAACGGATGACATCTTGGAGTTTGGCCTGATTCCCGAATTGGTTGGGCGCTTACCTGTTGCAACCGCATTGACTCCACTTGACCGTGATGGCCTCGTTCAAGTCCTCAATGAACCCAAAAATGCTCTTATTAAACAATACGCAAGTCTGTTTGCCATGGAAGATAGCGAGCTGGAGTTTACCGATAAGGCACTCGAAGCGATCGCTCAAAAAGCTCTCGACAAAGAGACGGGCGCTCGGGGTTTACGATCGATCATCGAAGAGATCATGCTCGACATTATGTACGAACTGCCAGACCAAAAACCGCAAAAGTACATTGTCGACGAGGCCGAAGTCGCCAAATGTGCCCCCTCGATACCCCTTCCAAAATCGAAAAGTGCCTAAAACACGTTTAGAACAAGGCTCTAGCGTAATATTTCAAACAGCCCACCTCTTTAGGTGGGCTGTTTTATTTTTGACATATGGCATAATAGGCTTACCACCTCGTTAAATTCCCTGTGTTTTTCCTACTTGAACTTCTCGACGTATGTCCTCACTCGTTCACGCCCTTGATTATCTGTTACAGCCCCTGACTCCCTCAACGAACGGGGAAACAAAGGGGCAAATTTCTCCCAGAGAGGTCAATATCCTCTTCGGGGACGATAGTTATCTAAGGCATGAAGCTTATCGTCAGTTTAGGCGACAGGCTCTTCCAGACGAAGAGGTTCCTTATGGACAGTATGACGGAAAAACAATCGACTGGCGAGATATCGCCGACGAGCTGGCAACCAACTCGCTCTTTGGTGGTCATGAAGCCCGCCTTGTCGTTGTTGAACAGGCAGAAGATTTCATAACCAAAAACCGGGAATCTCTTGAAAATTATGCAAAAGCTCCTTCTCAGGTGGGCACCCTTCTTCTTATCACTTCAAAATGGCCAACCAACACTCGCCTCTACAAACAGCTTGCGAAAACGGGGCTTATGATCGAATGTAGCGCTCCCACACTCACTGGACGCTCCAAAGGGATCGACGAGAAAAAGATTATCTCGTGGTTACAAAAACGGATCGAAATCCCTCACGGAGCCAAACTCAACAAAAATGGGGCCAGTGAGCTCTACCAACTGATCGGGCCTGAGTTTGGCCTGCTTGATCAAGCCCTAGCAAAGCTCGCTCTTTTTTCCGAAGGAACAAAGCCGGTTTCACCCGAAATCGTCCAAACGGTCGTTGGTGGGTGGAGAACAAAAACGGTATGGGACCTAATTGATGCGGCTACCGAAGGACGAACTGCCGAAGCGATTGGCCAACTAGAACGACTCCTGCAAGCAGGAGAACATCCCGTCGCTCTTTTAGGGCAACTCTCTTGGTCTCTCCGTCGTTTTGCTACAGCGACTCGCCTTTTTCAAGAAGCAGAAAAGAAAGGACGTATCCCAATTCGGCAAGCACTTGAAGGTGCTGGATTTCGCCGTTGGCCCCAAGGTGCGTTGGAAAGGGCAGAAAATCAGATTAAGCAACTTGGCCGGGATCGCGCAGGGAGTCTCCACCGATGGTTACTCGAGGTCGATACCGCACTGAAAAGGAGCCATTCGACTCCAACGAGAGGCCGCTTTGTGTTAGAACAACTTATCTTGAATATGGCACGTCGGCAAAAAACACCCTCTCCACGACGTTGAACTCCCCTACCCTACCACTCTTCACCTCTTCCTTCCCCATTTTTTACCTTGTAATATGACTTTTTTGGCTTTGAGCAATACGACATTATAGAGACCTTTGATAGAAATTGACCTTGTGAATCAACCCTCTTTTTCCTAGAATCGGCGACGCTTGAACACTTTGGTCCTTTTTCCTTCTATCTCCCATTTGGCTATGTACGTTCTGAATATTCGTCTCGCCACCCTTGGCCTCTTTCTCATATTAGTCGGCTGTAATTCGTCCCTCCCTCATGGCCTCCTCCCATCACTGGAGAGCCCAATTGAGCGTGTCCAGGTAACCGACCTCGGCGAAACGGAGCAATTACCCGGTACAGAGCTATTGACTTCGATCCCTTTGACCGAAGAAAAAACTCTTCAGAAAAACACCAAAGAAGTTTTAGATCAACTAGAAACGACCCCCGAGGTCCGCGAACTTCTTCTTGAAAAATACCAGTTGGCCCAAGAAGGAGAGCCCCATACCTCCGGGCAACTGGCAGACCCCACGTCCAAAGGATCTGCAGACTCTCAACTACAGCAGGCTACATATACCCGATCTTCTGCTCAGAATTCTTCAATCCCTGATGAGGTCTCTCTCCCTTTAGAAAAATCGCAACCAACGGTCGACACACTTCCAACAACGTTTTTGAACAAGGCCTCACCAGATATTTTTTCCAGTGAAATCGAAAATGCGGTCGCATCTGCTCACGAAAACCTTACTACCGTACCGCCGCTTCCCAAGCCTTGGGACCAACTCACCCAAGAGGACGCTATCCGGCAATCTTTGTTGGAAGAATTTGCACAAAAAGAACAGTTGAAAGAGAGCGTTCCACAAAAAGAGGTAACCGACCTTTCGCTAGAAGAATTAAACGAACTAATTCTTGTCCGAAAACAAGAAGAGTTAGAGCAACTCCTTGCCCTCCCTGAGG
Source organism: Pirellulaceae bacterium (assembly GCA_028066335.1). GTDB lineage: Bacteria > Planctomycetota > Planctomycetia > Pirellulales > Pirellulaceae > JALCBQ01. The sequence continues at coordinate 331 of JALCBQ010000192.1, read as the reverse complement.
AGGAAAAAAAACAACCTCTTACCTACCAAAAAATTGTCCAGCTTGAAATCGACTTGCGTATGCTACATCTTATGAACCAAGACTACGCCAAAGTCTCTCGCCCTCTTCCAAGTTTGAACACCCGTGAAGATGAAAAAGCGTATTGGGAATCACAATTCCAGGCGATTTACACCCTCTACAAAGATATTCCCGACAGTGCGACCAACTACCATCGTCGGAAAGCACAGGCCGAAGCCCTCAGCTATATGCGGACGGCCTCTCGTCGATTAGCCAATCAAAGCGCTTTAGAAATTCGAAACCTCGCCTTTGTTCGCCGTGTCGACCTATATGC
>JALCBQ010000008.1:31592-40754 GCA_028066335.1 Pirellulaceae bacterium | reverse complement strand
CCCTTATCGTGAGCATGCCGAGTTTCGCCTCGCTGAAATCGCCTTTTTAACAGGGGAAGTAGAAGCTCCGACCCGTCTGGAGGCATTTCTTGACAATCATCCTGAAAGTAGTCTTCATCAGTTTGTCGAGCCCTACCTAGGACGATATTATCTGACACAGAAAATGTTTTCCAAGGCAAAGCCACATTTTCAAACCGTTATTAAAGAGTACCCGCAATCACCTTTATTACAAGAGTCTCGTTTGGGCCTTGGGTACATTTTGGAAGAAGAGGGAGAATTGACTCTTGCTAGTAAACTCTATCAAGAAGTACTCTCGGCCGACTCAGGAGTAGGGCAGGCAGAAGCGCTTTTACGAAGTGGTGTTATCGCTTACAAGCAGGGAAAGTACCACCAAGCAATCGCCGATTTAGAACAACTACAATCGACTTATGAAGATCATGGTGACTTAGCCTACCGTGCCTATTGGCTCGCCTCGGCAAAGATCGAACTCGGCGAGTATCAAAAAGCGCAGGGAATTATCGAGAGTGTTCCAGAAGATTATTTATCGTCTACGGCTCCTTCGTTGGCAATATTACGTGCGTTTGTTCTAGAAAAGCAGACTCGTATTCCAGCAGCGATTTTAGCCTATGCGAAAGTGTATGAGAAATGGCCGAATACCCAGTGGGGGGAAAGTAGCCTCCATAAAAAAATTGAGTTAGAACTGGAACAAAACGAGCTTTCTGCCGCATTGGCCGATACAAAAGAGTTTACGAAGGCTTATCCCAATAGCCCTCGCTTGGATGAAGTGGAGCGTCTTGCTGGAAAAATCCATTTAAAGTCGGGCGACTATACCGAAGCGGGGAACCTTTTTTCGTCTCTTGTTGAGAATGAGCAAACAGAGAAGGTAAACGGGAGCCTGGAAAGCCAGGCGAGCTCGTTGCAAGTGGCAACGACTCAAACCGTAGTGGATCAAACCAACATGGAGGGTGTTGACCAATCTCGTGATGAGATCGTTACTGAAATAGACGATATTTCGCCCCTTTATGATAGTTACCATTTAGCGATTGCCCAGATAGGGGCGGGGCAATATCATGAGGCGTTAGCGACCCTAGGCGACGTCGACTACTCAAAAGCTGGAGAGGAGATAGTTACTGCTGTTGCCCTCTTAAAGGCGACTGCCTGTGTCGAGTTAAAGCAGTTTCAAGAGGCAATAACCCCTCTTAAAGACCACCTTGCACGAGCGACTGATTTTCATGAACGTGAGAAATCGACGGAGCAACTCCTTGTCTGCTATGCCCAAGCTGATGATTGGAAGGCGACCGAGAAACTTTATGGGCAATACAGATCAACCTATCCTGAGGCAAAAGAAGTTTGGGATTTAACCCAGTTTCTTGCCGAGAAGGCATACCAAAATGAAGAGATTCGTTTTGCGGCCACACTCTATCGGATTTTATCCAATGAAGCGCCTACCAAAGGACAGCGGAGCCGTGGCCTTGCTGGCCTGGCTTGGGCCGAGATAAAGCAAGACGAAGTCGTCGCCTCATCAGAGACCTTTAAACGTCTTTTAACTCAGTACCCCAATAGTCCACTCGCTTCGACCGCTGCCTGGACTCGTGGGCAACTCCTTACAAGTGAAGGAAAGAGTTATGGGGCTCTCGAAATGTATGAATTAATAATCAACGATTATCCAGAGAGTCTCCAGGCACCAAATGCCCTTCTTGCCATCGCGAAAATAAAGGCAAATCAACAAAAATGGATTGAGGCCGTTGCCGATTATGAAAAGTTTAAAACAACCTACCCAACGCACGAAAGTTGGGCCAAGGCCTACTATGAGCTGGCGTGGCTATATTACGATATGGGTGAAGTAGTAAAAGCTAGTGAACATTTTCAAATTCTCTATCAAAAGAAAGAAGAGAATCCCTTCTGGCATGATGCGACCTATCGTTTAGCCGAAGAGGCCGTTAATAATGGTGAAGGACTTCGCGCAAGAAAACTACTGACTGAATTACTCGCTGAAAAAACTGAGGCTGTCGTCTATGCTCATGCCCTCTATCTTCAAGGTCAACTCAGTGCGAATGAAAAAAAATGGGAAGAAGTCGAGACTTCACTAACTCGTCTCTTGGCCGACTATCCCGAGACACCGTTGTTATTGCCAGCCAAGTATTGGATAGCCGAGGCTCATTATCGTCGAGAAAATTATGAGAATGCAGGACGACTCTTTGATGAATTGATGATCCTTGCCCAAGGGAAAACCGATTCGTGGTTAGGGGTCATTCTCTTGCGAAAGGCCCAGATTAAAGCTCAACAAAAAGATTGGCTTACTGCTGAAACAATCGCTAGCTCAATCGAAGAAAAATATCCTCAATTCAATCAAATCTATGAAGTCAATTATCTCCTTGGTCGTTGTTGCGCTAGTCAAGCTCGCTTTAACGAAGCTCGTCAAAATTATGAGAAGACAATCGCTTCGCCGACCGGTAGCCATACAGAGACAGCGGCTATGGCACAATGGATGATCGGTGAAACACATTTCCATCAAAAAAACCATCACGAAGCGATCAAAGCTTATTTCCGTGTCGAGCAACTCTATCCTTATCCACGCTGGCAGGCAGCAGCCCTTTTGCAAGCAGGAAAGTGTTACGAGCAACTGAGCCAAGCCAAAGAGTCGCTAGAGATCTATCGAAAAATCGTTGAGCAATATCCCAGTACCACATTTGCAGGGGAGGCACGAAGGCGCCTGACCGTTGCTCAACGGACCTTGCGAATACAATAACTTATCCTCAGTAATGAATGTGTCGTCAAAATAAGTTTCAATAGACAGTCCACACAATTGTGTACATAAAGGATTCAAATTCCATGGATGGAACCAAACAAGGAGGGACTCTCTCCTTGCCAAAACTTTTTCGTTATTTTTCCTTGACCTTTGTCGTTTTAGTGATCGTTGGTAGTTTTGCCAATACGGTATCTCAGGCTCAAGAGGTTTCGCCGTCGACTAAGCCTTCAGAAGCTCTCGACAGTGAGGCCGAAATTCCGATGAAAAACCTTCTTCAAGTCATTCAGGAAGGGGGGCCATTGATGATTCCTATCGGGATTTGTTCGCTGATTCTATGTGCTTTCTCCTTGGAACGGACCGTTGCATTACGTCGAAAACGGGTTTTACCCGCCCCCTTTATAAAGCGGTTTATTTCGCAAGCCGTTGCTGGGGAATTGACGCAGCAGGAGGCGCTCAAGCGTTGCCAAGAAAGTCAGTCGGCTGTCGCCCTTGTATTTGCGAGTGCTGTTCGAAAATGGGGCCGAACGACTGTTGAAATTGAACAGGCAATTATCGACGAAGGAGAGCGGGTTACGAACAAGTTACGTCGTTATTTACGTCTATTCAATGTGATATCGACTGTCTGCCCTCTACTCGGTCTTTTAGGAACCGTTCTCGGTATGATCAATGCGTTTAACAATATTGCAAGTGCCGATGCAATGGGACAGCCAGAGTTATTAGCTACAGGAATTAGCCAAGCACTTTTGACGACAGCGGCCGGACTTTCGGTAGCGATACCAGCCTATTTGATCTATATGTTCTTTGCCAGCCGGGTCGACCAGATGGTCATGGAAATTGATTCTCAAGGGCAAAAACTGGTCAATGCGATCGCTTTGGATGGGTGGAACCCAAACGAAGTCGCCACGACTACGAAAGCGACCAAGAAGAAAGTGGCCTAAGTCTATTTTTTGTCAGTGGTCGCACAGGTATGCTACCTAATGAGCAACTTGACTCTTGTTGGTTTCGTCGCCCAAAAACCAGCGAAAGAAAAGACGAGCTATCGTAAGTAGAGGGAAATCAAAGGTAAAAGGAGTTTATGAATGCCTTTAAAAATAACACGTGAAGAGAATCCGACTCTCAATCTCACACCGATGATTGATATCGTGTTCTTGCTAATTATCTTCTTTATGGTCGGAACTAAATTTAGTGAACGAGATAGAAAACTATCGCTGAGCATTCCAGAAGTTACAGACTCCAAAGGGACGCTGACCCCCGCACCAACAAAGCGAACCGTTCATGTCTACCGTAACGGAAAAATTATTCTCGATCGGAAGGAGGTCGATCTGGAAACCCTCACTGTCGATCTTGAGGTAGCCCGCCAAGAGTATGCCGAGTTAGGTGTCGTTGTTCGGGGGGATGCCAAAGCAAGCTGGCAACAGATCGCGACTGTTCTGAATGCGTGTAGACAGGCCGGAATTATCAACATTGACACACCAGTGCAAATTGCTCAAGGTATTTCAGGAACGCTCCGCGAATAACCGGCAGCTTTTTGTTCTCATTCTACCTTTTAGCCTTATTTATCCTCCACTAAACTATTGAACATTCACGGCCAAGGGACTTTCCGTTGTTTAACCTCCTTTATTCTTACTTGACACTGAATAATCTACTGTTGGCAGGAGTCTTCTTGTTGACAGTCGTCGTGTTGGTGTTGACACGATCTCGGTGGGGGCAGGTTAAGCCGGTGACCAAATGTTTGGCCGTTTCGATCTATATTCATACACTTTTTATGGGGTATGCCTCGGCGATTATCCTTTTCGAGCAACCTGAGGTTGTCACTTCACCCCCGACTCTGACCTTTCAGCTAAAAAACCTCACCGAAAGAGATGAAAAGTCGGATAAAAGTGAGGCGTGGGAAAATTCTGGCAATGACCAACTCGCCAAAATTGCTACCCCCGAACTGAGCCGTCAAAAAAATCCTTTGCACGAAAACCAGGTAGCCGATGCGACTTTTTTAAAAAGTCATTCTGGGGACAGGGAGTTTATCCAAGGTGAAGAGCTAGCTGGAAATTTGGCGCAAGACCTTTCCCATGAAAAATCAGAGCTTGCCATTGAAACACCAGAATCCCAAAGAGGCGACCCTACCAAGGGAGAACCAAGTGGTGCAAAAGAGCTACAAGCCTCTGAACTACCCGGCAAAGCCAAACGAGAATCGGACGAAGTCAGGCCAAACCTGGCCATAGGCTCGCCAAAACTTCAGAGAAAAGCTACCGAGGTAACTCCAGAAATTAAACATACAGAGGTTACAAATCTAAAAACACCTACAAAGTTGCTCACCGAAGAAAACCAGCTGCAAAAATTAAAAGAGCTTGCGACTCGATCCTTGGCCGAGCAGCTTGCCGCTGCTGACGATCAGCTCAAGGCGACACAAAACAAACATCAGAAAAACTCAAGTCAATCCGTGCAAAACCCAGAAGATTTTGTTTCCGAGAAAGGGCCCATTACCCCGATTCAGCCGAAAGAGATTGAAAACCCTTTTCGGACGGCTGCAGCCTCAACAACGAATGTGTCAAAAGGGGTGTTAACCCTTGTTCCCCAGTCACGTCCAGGAGATGGTAAAGCTCAGGCCAGTTATTACCTATTACGAACGACTGATCCTGAGAAACGACTGGCGATAGCCAAGCAGTTTGGTGGTGACGAAAATACAGAACAAGCGGTCGAGGCAGGCCTCAAGTGGCTGGCTTCGGTTCAGAGACCTGACGGTAGCTGGAATGCACGTGAGCATGGTGGTGGTCGTGAAGACAAAGTACTCGACCACGATCGCCAAGGAGCAGGGGCGAATGCCGAATCGGCGTTGACCGCTCTTTCGGTCCTCGCTTTTATGGGGGCAGGACACACTCATTTAAAAGGTGTTTATCGTGAGAATGTTCAACACGGTCTTGAATACCTTCTTAAGATTCAGAAACAGGATGGGAACCTCGCTGGTGAGGCGACGTTATACGCTAGGATGTATTGCCACGGTATGGCCAGCCTGGCATTGAGTGAAGCCTACGCGATTACCGGCGATCAGCGGATAAAACCGGGGCTTCAAAAGGCACTTGACTATACCATTGCCTCACAACACGCCCAAACAGGTGGTTGGCGGTATATGCCAGGTGATAAAGGTGATATGAGCCAGTTTGGTTGGCAGGTAATGAGCCTTCAGTCAGCTAAAAATGGAGGACTGGTAGTCCCTCAGGCGACCTATGAAAAAATGGAGAAATTTCTCAAGAATCATAGTGTTGGAATCCACAGTGGTTTGGCCAGTTACCGGGAAGGAGAGAAGGCGACGCCAAGCATGACAGCCGAAGCGCTTAGTTGCCGAATCTTTTTGGGAAAAATGCTCAAACCTGAAACGACACAAGAAGGGAGCGATTTTTTAATCAAAAAAGGGGTTAAAAGTCGGATTAAGAACTACTACTACTGGTACTATGGTACGGTCGCTCTCCATCAGTTGCAAAACGAGCAATGGAAAAAGTGGAACGCCGATATTAAGGCAGAACTTCTTGCCGGGCAGTCGACTGAGGGGCTTAATAGTGGCAGCTGGCCGGCCGATAGCCTTTGGGGGGGGTATGGTGGACGTGTCTACTCAACGGCTATGGGGACCTTAACCCTTGAGGTTTATTACCGCTACTTGCCCCTTTATCAACGGACTGCTTTTTCACAAAATGGCGGAAAACAGACTGTTTTCAGGTAATTATGGTTTTGGCAGCCAGTTTGAAGATATTCTTCAGAAGCCTCCTTTCGCAGAAGCCCTTTGACTTGCCACGTTGCTGAGTTACAATGAGAGGGACTCTTTCCTTTTGTCTTTTTTAGATTGACGCCAACTATGCCTACATTGTTTGCTATTGCAATGCCCGGATGGCCCGAGTTAATAATTATTGCAGTTATTGTCTTGCTCCTTTTTGGGAATCGTTTGCCGAATGTCATGCGTTCGTTGGGTTCCAGTATTACCCAGTTTAAAAGGGGGCTCAACGACGACGAAGCAGATGATAAAAATGGAGCTGGCGCAGGTAACGGTGATTCTGGCCCTCCACCCAAGCCACCTGCCTAGGTCGATTTTTTGGGGAGGGGCTCAAAAGGGTTAGAGCAAATGAGTAGGGCTGGGGCCTTTTGCCCTCTCTGGTTCTTTTTCTGGCTTGGGTTGTACTGGTGGCCCTGATTTTGAATTGTTTGGTGTTGTAGAAGGTTTATCGGTCGATGGTACTTGGTTTTCTTCCCGGAATGAGCATCGGTGGGCCCGAAATGCTTATTATCCTTGTCTTGGCCGTTTTACTCTTTGGGCGGCGTTTACCCGAGGTAGCCCGATCTTTGGGGGCTAGCTACAATCAGCTTAAGAAGGGGCTCCACGATATCACGAAAGAGGTCAACGTCGACCAACCGGCCAAAGCCTCCAGTTCTAAAATGGTCACCGTTGAATCAGCAGTCGAGTCAAGGGAAGAGGAGGGCGATTTTCAACCCGAAGAAGGGACAAGGTTTTCCCCACCAGAAGAATACCTAGATGAGAGGTAGGCATAAGCCCATAGGCGAGTGAGGCTTGATTTCTGAAACACTGGCTCGTCAACACTGGCTCGTTCATACACTCTTCGCTAAACTGGTCTCTTTGAGCAAACTCACACTCATTTTTCGATCATTTGATAGGTTGGGCACAATCGTCCAGTATCTGGTCTCCTGAACAACAGTAGTCTTTAGAGCGAATCTCTCCCGTCGTCCTTTGAAAACAACAAAAAAGGCCCCTGCATTTATGAAAAATGGGGGCCTTTTGTCGTTTCTGAAGACTGGTCTTGTAGACTTTTAGCGGGGGGCGATGGTGCAGGTAATCCGACGCCCCTGCCTGTTCGGAGGGACTTCGACTTTACCATATTCTTCAAGTTTGGCAACGAAGGTATCTAAAACCCGTTGTCCTTCATCGATATGGGCATTTTCGCGACCTTTGAAGTCAAGAAGAATCTGAACTTTGTCACGATGTTTAAGAAAATTGGCTGCCTGTTTGATTTTAAACTCAATGTCGTGTTCGCCAATTTTGGGTCGAATGCGAACCTGTTTTAGCTTGGTACGGTGAGTTGTTGTGTTCTTCTTATTCTTTTGGCTAAGTTGGAAACGGTACTTGCCATAGTCCATAATGCGGCAAACGGGGGGCTTGGCATTTGGTGCAACTTCAACAAGATCCAGGTCGGATTCACGGGCAATCTCCAGTGCTTTCCGGGAAGAGACAACACCCAGTTGGTCTCCATTGTCGGCAATCAAACGAACGGTAGGAACACGGATTTGTTCGTTGATACGGGTCTTTTCGCGTTCTATTTTCTATCCCCTTTCAAGGTAGCTTTAAAAAAACATAAGTTCTAAATGTTTAAGGTATCTGGGAGCAAGTATTCTCTTGTTCTCCTCTTTTCCCGAAAAATCAAACTGTCAACTATACAACGTTTCCTAGCGGAAGTTGTTCACTATTTCGGCAATTAGGACCAGTGACTTTTACTAGCCATAGAACTAAGTGATGTAGACAAACCATCATACCTAACTAAAGCAGGATCGGCAATTCTTAAATTGTCGATTAGAGAAACTTTTCCAGCCAGCCCGAAAGGCAGATTTACACCCCTTCTTTTGCTGTTTTTTGAAAAAAGAGGTCTGCCAAACGATAATGGGGGCCCATTAGCTTCTAATATTCGTTCTGAGACCCTTTTTCAACGAGTCCCGCATTACTGCTATGGGATTGACGAACTTCTTTGGAGTCGATCTCCTTTTGCAGTTTGTCAATACAGTCACTTAGTGGCATCGCACCCAGGTCGCCGTCGATTCGGTCTCGGAGTGATACGGTACCGTTTTCGGCATCTTTGGGGCCGACGACGACCATATAAGGGATCAGTTCGTTACGTGCTTGGCGAATTTTAGCACCGAGTTTTTCCGGACGATAGTCGTTTTCAACACGGAAGCCGGCAGCACGTAGTTTGGCTTCGATCTCTTTGCCATACGTTTCTGATTTTTCACTTACGGTAAGGACTCTGGCCTGTTCGGGGGCTAACCAAAGTGGAAAGGCACCAGCAAAGTGTTCGATGAGAACCCCCATAAAACGCTCCATCGAGCCAAAGGGGGCACGGTGGATCATAACAGGACGGTGCAGCTGGTTATCGGCACCAGTGTAGTGGAGATCGAATCGTTCTTCACTTGGCAAATTATAGTCGAGCTGGACGGTACCAAGTTGCCACTCTCTTCCGAGGCAATCACTAATGACAAAGTCAGCTTTGGGGCCATAAAAAGCGGCTTCCCCCGCCTCTTGGCTCGCCTCAATTCCTAGGTTTTTACAGACACTCACCAAGGCTGCCTCAGCTTTATCCCAACGTTCTTCATCACCAACATACTTAGTGTTATCAGTGGCTCGGAAACCGAGGCGGACACGATAG
>JALCBQ010000008.1:0-31582 GCA_028066335.1 Pirellulaceae bacterium | reverse complement strand
TGCCTTAAGAACGTATTGCGTCATTTCGATACAACCTTGAAACTCTTCAGCGACTTGGGCATCGGTGCAGAAAATATGGGCATCGTCTTGGGTAAAGCCTCTGACACGGGTCATTCCAGAGAGTTCACCCGATTGTTCATAACGATAGACCGTACCAAATTCGGCCAAGCGAAGTGGTAATTCGCGATAACTACGTGGCCGTGCTTTGTAAATCATAATGTGGTGGGGGCAGTTCATTGGCTTTAGAAGATATTGCTCATCTTCGTCCATGACGATCGGCTTGAACTGGCTGTCGGAGTAATAGGGGTAGTGGCCTGAGATCTGGTAAAGCTCAATCTTGCCAATGTTTGGTGTGTAGACCGACTGGTAGTTTCGTTTGAGGAGCTCTCCCTTGATAAAGTCTTCCAGAAATCCACGTATGGCCGCCCCTTTGGGAAGCCATAAAATGAGTCCTGATCCGACCTTTTGATCAATGGTAAAGAGTTCGAGTTGTTTTCCAAGGAGACGGTGGTCGCGCCGTTTTGCCTCTTCGACTTTGGCCATGTGGGCGTCGAGTTCTTTCTGAGAGAAGAAGGCAGTTCCGTAAAGACGTTGGAGTTGTTGATTCGACTGGTCTCCTTTCCAGTAGGCTCCAGCGACGGAAAGGAGCTTGAACCCGCCGATTGATTTCGGGTTTGAGAGGTGGGGGCCACGGCAGAGATCAAGGAATTCCCCTTGTCGATAGAACGAAAGGGTCTCGTGATCGACAAGACCTTCTGAAATATGTTCTACCTTGAATTCTTGTTTGAGGTCGTGGCAGATTTCTAGAGCTTCTTTGCGACTCTCTTCAACTCTTTCAAAGGGCTCCTCAAGATCGATGATTTTTTGCATTTCAGCTTCGATCTTTTCAAAGTCATTCTCACTGAGTGAATGCGATAACTTAAAGTCGTAGTAGAAACCATGTTCGGTCGTTGGACCAAAGGCGAGCTGGACACCTTCGTAGAGACGCATCACGGCTCTAGCCATGATATGGGCACACGAGTGGCGTAAAATATTGAGGGCCTCGGGGCTTTTCTTGGTAATGAGCTTTAGCGAGACTTCTCCTGTTCCTAGTGGAACATCAGCACTTAAGACCGTGTTGTCAACCTCGGCAGCGATCGTCTCTTTCGCAAGGCGGGATCCAATCCCGCTGGCGACTTCGCGGGCAGTGACACTGGAATCAAATTCTTTAACCGAACCGTCGGGTAGGGTAACTTTTAACATGTATATGGTCGTCTTGGGGGATAAAGGGAAAGGGGGGAAATGTGAGAGTGTTGGAGTTTGGCAAGGTTTACCGAGCAAGGCAGGCCACCTCTAACTGGATAATTTTAGCAGTATAAGGGAACACCGAAAACTCTCCAAGGCGAGATTTAGCACAAGGATTTGACGTTTATTACCGAGAGAGGGGACTTCCTAGAAGATGCCACAAGAATTTGGAACCGATTTCAGCAGGAGGGTCCTAAGGAAGGGGCCAAAAAATTTCTTTTTCCCCAGTTGCATTTTGGGGAATTAGTGCTAAACTTTCCGATCATTGAGGCTCCTTGAAAAAGGTTGCCTACCTAAGGGCGTATGGCTCAGTTGGTTAGAGCGCCACGTTGACATCGTGGAGGCCGCAGATTCGAATTCTGCTACGCCCACTTCTTGTTAGCTTGATAGATTCACTTGGGTACATTCACTTGGTATGGTAGGGTACCCATCTGCAGTTGAATTGTTCCATGCATACGAGTTTGCGCCACCGAGTTCGATTGCATTTAGGCCTCTGTTAATCTAAGCTTATCCTACAAGTAATCTCAGCTTATTCTACAAGCTTATTCTAAATCGAGGTGTCATTGAAGTTCAATGACCGTCAATCCACTGTTATGAACCCCCGTTCGGCAGGCAAATTCAAAGCTGCTTAAGCACAACGAGAGATAGGACTTGAAATGGACCATAGCAATCCTTTGGGAATCGAATACCGTGTCGTCAAAGACGACAAATACCAAGGTCAACAGGTGCGTGTCGTGAGTGGGGCTCGAACCTATGACGCCGAGATTGAGGAATTATGGGACGTTGTCACTAACGCCCAGCGGATTCCACATTGGTTCGCACCGATTTCCGGAGAGCTGAAGTTGGGGGGGCGTTACCAGATCGAAGGCAACGCTGGCGGCGAGATTACTCGTTGCGACCGCCCGGCGGCTTTGGACATCACCTGGGAATACTACGGGAATGTTAGCTGGGTGAGAGTTAGGCTTGAGTCTGTAAATGGAGGCACCCGCTTGACCCTAGAGCATCTCATGGGCAAGGACGAAGCCAGCGAGGAGTACTGGAAAAAGTATGGCCCGGGAGCAACCGGCATCGGATGGGAGCTTGGTTTCTTGGGCCTAGGACTTTACCTAAGGAGCGGAGAACCGGTCACCGAAAGCGAGAGCAACATTTGGCTGGAGTCACCAGCCGGAAAGGGCTTCATCGACAGCTGTGCCAAGGAATGGGCGGTGGCCCATGTTCGTGCGGGTGAGGCCCCAACTATTGCCAAGGCGATGGCGGCTGAAACCTCTGCGTTTTATTGTGGTGGATAGTGCAACATTAGAAGCGAAATGCAATGTAAGCTTTTGCTTTTTTCAACGTTCACAGGCCTCTGGCATAGTAGGGTGTGGACTTATGCCACAGTGTCGGCAGAGTTTCCAAGACAGTCCTTCTTCAGGCAATACTGTCTAAGGGACCTAGGTGGTGACATGGCGTCGAATTGAGAGCGATGCCCCCAGAGTAGTCGGTTCAGGCTGTGTGTTTTGGACTGACTCTCTTTCGTTATTAAGGGTCGTTTATGGGCATCGACTTGATGAAGTCAGGGTCTACCATGTCGTCAGATGAGCTCTCCAAACCGATTGTGCTTTCCAGCATTTCTAACGCTGACGAAGCACATCCCCACGCTAAAGATATTCCAGCCCCTCCATGACCATAGTTTACGACAAAAGGGGTTTTGCTTTTATCAGAGATAGAGCAGGTTTCTAATCTTACGCTACTTCTGTAAGGGCGAAGCCCCTCTCTTGTTTGGAGACCGGTTGCTGATTTTATAGGAGTTAGATTTCCAGCTATCTGTGAACATTCCTCTATAATACGTTGATTCTCCAGGTCGTTTAGAGGAAGGGAATTTTCAATAGCAGGGGACTTCGTTTTAAAAACCGTCCCTCCCAGCAAAACGACGGGATGGTTTACTGTTCGGACTATATAAGCAGGCCGAGAGACGTCACTTGAATGAGCCAGAATGATATCATCGACGAAACGATTTTTTGAACCCTCTGAGAGTGAAGCTGCCACAAGGTGACCTACCAAAGGGATCACAGGCTGGTCGTCACCTTTATGCAACACATTGGAGCTATCATGGCCTCCACAGAGGACGATTCCATCATATTTATCTTCAATGTCGCTCGGTTTTACGGTTGTTGGGCTAGGTGTAAATTGAACGTTTAACATTTGAGCGTAACGGACCAGGTATGGTAGGTAAACGGACATGTCGATAACTGGAACAACTGCACGGACAGAAAAGGGCATTTCATGCTCACCTACAACGACTGGCTCGTCTAATTTTTCTACACGTATTCCCGTCTGTTTGTCGGGCCACGTGCTTGGTAGCTTTGTCCACCATAACTCTGATTCTAATGATTTTTCAGCCTCCTTTTCCTTTGAAAAAAGAAGGTTAAGGTTGCCCAGATATATTCCTGTTTTGCTCCTTTCTTCACATCCTGCAAGAGCACGGTAGCGCTCTAGCGACTCTATTGCCCATCGTTTTCGGTAGGTTCCAACGCTAAAGGGGGTCCAAAAGGCAGCGGCAGCTCCACTTGCAGTTTTCAGAGACTGTTCTAAAAAAGCTTCCTCAGGCTCTTTGCCAAGGCAAGAGTGATCGGCAGTAAATCGAAGATCGATCTGATGGCCGAGCTCAGCAGCGACGGTCGCCGTAGAAAGAGCGATTATTCCACCACCAATAACAGATATTTTAGGCATGAAATTTCCCAAGGGCAAAAACAAGGGGAGCGCGAGTTAGATCGCTTCTATTTAGAGAGTAAGCTTTCAAGTATATCAGGGGCGGCTAAAGCGAAGTCAAAAAAACAACGCAAAGATAGCATGAGCCATTTCTATGGTACGTATCAGTTAGTTTCACATAATTATTTTAAAAATTATGCAAAAAACAAGATGATATTGGTTTTAAAAGATTTCAAACCCAAAAGGGCAGTAGAACCAACGTTTGGCCACCCAGTAAAAAAGGCCACACCCGATGTGGCCCAAGGGATTGAACCCCCCCAAAAAAAAATTGTTTCTACGGGAATCAGGCCTCTATCATTGATGAATAGACTACTCGTGATCATCAGGAGTTATGTAAGTCGCCTTTTTGTTTGGCTGCGTTGTTAACTATAATTGGCTGGCAACTGCAATCGTCGGAAAGAAATAAACAGGAGATAATGCGGATCGGCAACATTGTCAAAGGCTGGGGCTCGCTCCCAGAGTGTAGCAATCTTCTGGCAGAAGTGTTTGTTTCAATACTCAAAAACAAAACCAATAACACAATGTGTCTAATAAAACTTCTTATCAAATAGAAATTTTTATTTTTGATTTACAAAATGACAGATCGTTTGCTTGGAAAGTTAACATTGGATGTGGTTAGGGGAGACTCTTAGTTGAATTCACTTGCTAATACTCATTAAATAATTGAACTTCACTTGGGTCAATGACTTCTGGAAGTTTTTTCATTTTTCTTTTCCTAATGACTTTTGTTGCGTTAACCATTTGCTTTAGTAACTCATTCTCTTTACCTATCCAACTACTATTCCAAATCTCATTGAAATCTCCGCTCGCAAGCTTGCACAGAGGTGTCATGAACGATTGATCTATTCCACTGTGTAATATAGCTCTCTGCAACCAAATCTCTAGATAGGCTATATTTGGAATACTGGAGGACTTTTTAAGTACCTGCTGAACAACAGATTCTTTCTCTTTCTGAGTCTTAAGCAAGCTAAGCAACTTACTCAAGATAGCCATGGTGATCGGCTGGGTCTTCGGACTATGGAATGCAATGTCAACAATTAGGCTAATTAATGCAAGTAGTTGGCAAGGTTTTTTCGATAATTTATCTATTCGATTTAGATACTTACTCAGGGCTTTTTGTAAACTTCCGGAGTTAGGAAACTGCATTCCATGTTTTCGGATAATAATCAATTGTTCCTCAAGACCACTATTTTTCTGAGCTAAAGAAACCCAAGCAATCTTATCTTTTTTAATTGCTCCTGTAATAACGTCTGTTGTTATCTCAGTTTTTTGAGTATTCAGCCTAAGCCCAAGTTCAACAAGTGATTCAGCTATGCACTTGAGTATTGTTTCACCATCAACCACACTCTGAGAAAAAATTCGATAATCGTCGCGATACCGTAGAATATGGTATTTATCTTTGTCGATATCAGTTTTTTGAATTGCTTGATCTATGAGCGTGTCTGCATACCCCAAAACTATTTCTGCAACAAAGTCCATGAGAACAGTCCCTTGAGGGATACCATTAGTTTGCCCTTGTTGCATGTCTTGGATACAGTTGTCGACTTTGTTCCCAATCAAATCATTAGGTTTTCGGTTTTCTTTTGCAACGCTTTTTTCATGCAATGCCCATGCTATTGAATGGGTGTATATGGAACCATAGCAATCACTAATATCAGCGTGAATAAGAGTACTATAATCGAGGGCCAGTTCGATTGAGCGTTGTTCAATCTTTTGCCACCATTGGAGGATCAGTTCTGCTTTGTCTTTTCTCTTGGACTGTGACTGAACTGGCAAGCTCATGCAATCTATTCGACTTAGTTCGGTAAAATCAGTAAACCGCTCTTTAATTATTTTCCAACTTGCTGGTTCAGTCATTTGATGAACCAAATCAACGTAAAGAATTGGGTGACAAAGTTGAAGCGGACGCCAAGCAAATCGGCCATCCTTATTGCTTAGAATCGTATGATTTACATTATCTAACTTACGAACTTCTCGACGTCTAACTTTTGTACACGTCCAATTGACAATTTCTCTCGATATTTTTCGTAAGATAGCATCAAATCTAAAGTAAGGAGGTAAATCAAAATTACAGTAACTATCGTGCGTGAGAAAAAAATCTCGAGCTTCCTTCGCTTTTAGCTCGAGAATAGATCGCCTCGGCTGCTTGGCTTTTTTCTTTAGCATTTTTCTTAGAATCCTTTTTCTAGCCATACCTAACCGCCTCCAACCGTTCTTTTATTCCTTTATTACTCTTTCAAGTAAATTTTAGAGTAAACAATTTACTCGTTGTCATTAATGTTTGCTTCTAAAGCGATATTCCTTCATTTAAAGACCGTATTTATATAAAGAGGTTCGAAGGTTGGACATATTTCTATATTTATCATGCCTTCTTTTTGAGTAGTCTCTTAGTATATCGTTATTATTATATCCTTACCAGTAAATTCATAGGCTATGAAAAGTTTCACTTAGAAAGGTGCATCTTCTGAACTAGGTATATGTTTAATAAGATTCTCTGAAGGGTCTTTGGATTGCAAAAACCTTTGTAGTACTTTTTTTCTTACCACCGTGGACCAAAAAAGTAGACAGCGAGCCACATTAGGTAGGCCCGAATTTTATGGAGACCACTATCGATCATGAGGTCGTAGAACATCTTGTGAACATCGCGCCAATGACGTTCTTCTAAAACACAACAGTAGATGTCATGAACGACGGCTACCCTTCGGTAGAGCCTGACATAGGTCGAGCCAACCTTGGATACGATTTTTTTCGGCCTTGGTTGGCGCGTTTTCTTTTGCCCTTTTTAAACATTCACGGGCCCGGGCGTGGTAGCCACAGCGTCGGCAGAGTTCCCCAAGAACAGCGTCCCACAGATAATACCGTTTAAGCCATCCGGGTGGCGACATGGTGTCGAGAAGTGATAATCCTTCGTCGGCGCCCTTCCACTGTGCGACAGCAATGGCACGGTTAAGAGTGTTTAAAGGTGTCGGATGAACTTTATCCAACACTTTATACATTAAAGAGATATCTTCCCAATTTGTCTCTTCAAACGAGGTTGCGGTTACATGTTCGAGTTGGATAGCCGCTTCGATTTGATAACGTGAGAAGGGTTGGGTATTTCCCGATTTCATAAGCCACTTCATGCCGATTTGGATTTCTGATAAATCCCATTGAGAGCGGTCTTGTTGCTCTAAAAAGATAAGGCCGTTTTTATCGCAAAGCCGTGAATCAAATCGGGCATGGTGAAAATGCATGAGCCCTTGCAATGCCCACGCGTTACGCGTTGCAATTTGGTGTTCGCACAAAATTTTTCCAAGCCGCAGTGCTTCTTGGCAGAGCTCGCGTCGAATCGGTTTATCGGGTTTTGAGGAGCTATATCCTTCGTTAAAGAGAACATAAATAACATGTAATACGCTATCGATTCTTGATTTCATCTCCTGATGATTTGGGCTCTCTAGTTCAGGAGCAAGTTCCCTCAATTGTTCACGGCCACGTGTTACACGCTTTCGAATCGTTTCCTCGTTCGAAAAAAGGCGAAGAGCGATCTCCTTAATGCTAAATCCACAGAGAATTTTTAAGGCCAACACGAGTTGTGTTTTGGGGCTTAGCCCATTGTTACAACATATAAAAAGCATGCGAAGTTCATCGTCAAGGATCTCCTCAAGTGTTGGGGCGGGCGAATCTTGCTCACTTTTTGCCAACTGCTTGAGAACAGTGTCGCCGACCTGATCCCGCCGTAAATGGTCAATGAGTGAGTTTCGCGCAGTACGAACTAGCCAGGCACTTGCATTGTCTGGCACCCCACTTTTTGCCCACGTTCTCAATGCTGTCCCCATAGCAGATTGAATGGCATCTTCAATCTGCTCAATATGCCGTGTACCGAAACTTTTCACTAGAACAGAGACCGAACGCCCGTATTCATGACGAAAAAAATGTTCGACAAGGTCAGACACTCGGCTGCGGGGTTGGGAACACATTAAAAACCGAAAAGCTCGCGGATTTCGACCGTACTGCCTGGCTCATGTCGTATTGGGCAGGCACGAGCGATTTCCAGGGCACCTTCGTAGCTTTCTGCTTGAACGATTGAGAAACCGCCTAAGACCTCTTTGGCCTCAATATAGGGGCCGTCCGTTACGCTACCGTCGGACTGGAGGACCCGACCCTCGGGTTTGAGGCCATCTCCCATATCAAGTATGCTGGCCTTAAATTCTTCTTTCCAGGCGTTCCACTGTTTAAAGATCGCTTCCATCTCTTCTGGCGAGGGCATCTGGTTTGCGGCCTCTGCAGGGCCACGGTAAATCAACATGTACTTTTGCATTTTATACTCCATTGAGTTAAATGATAAAATGAGAGAACTCTCTCTCTACACTATCATGACGAACATCAGTAGCAAGATGGGACAAGTGTTTTGAAATTTTATAAAATTTTTTAAGTGACCGAAGTACTGTGGGACGGTCACCATGAGTGTGGGGCGGACTAAGGCCAGATGAGGCCAGAGGTCTCTAAAGTGAGCTTTCTTTTGAACTTACCTTTTCTTTAGGTAAGTGTTATCGAACTTTTTTTCTTACCACCCTGTTCTTACCATCGTGGACCAAAAAAGTAGACAGCGAGCCACATTATGTAGGCCCGAATTTTATGAACACCACTATCGATCATGAGATCGTAGAACATCTTGTGAACATCGCGCCAGTGACGTTCTTCTAAAACACAGTAGACGTCATGAACGACGGCTGCCTCTCGATAGAGTCCAACATAGGGGGAGCCGATAATCCACCAGAAAAACCGTGGGATACTAGCCCCGTCAAAAATCGTCCCAGCCGGAGCGTGCCACACAGTCCCCTCCTTATCGACGTAGCTGACATGGTTAAGAAGCTCCATCCGGCGCCCATCCGCCATCCAGCGTGTAACGACCTGACCAATGAGCCGTGGATTCGTCTCTGGCTTTCCTGGCCAATCGGCGTTGGCAAGACTTTCAATCGTCCGATTTGTTTTTTCAAAGTGGCCGGAAGTATTCCGGCGACGCCCTTGTTCGTTGAGTTTTTGGCTACTTTGAGAATGGCTCTTATCCATCAAATATTTTCCTTGATACAGATTTTTACTGGCTGCCACCAACACGATCGGCCACTGTTACTATCTAGGCGAGCCTATGGTACCGATTTTTGCGAAAAATTGCCAGATGTGGTCTGGAAATGTTTGTAATAGCGGAGGCCTCGGCAATCTATGTTTTTTTATACAAATTTACATAGTCGACTGAGTGTTTAGAAAACCACTAAAAGAGGGGGGTGAGAGGTCACCCCTTGCGGTTTTAAAAGAGATTTTGAAAGTTGTCCCGTCACCTTAGATATACCGAGGCCTAAAGATGGTGGACCCTAAAGGTGGTGGACATAGTAGTGGGTATATTACCAGCGCCTCTTAGTTTTGGCAGATTACGCACCCTTTCTACATTGCCTCTCGTCGATAGAAAAGCACGCTCTGAAATGGCCAGATAAGTGACTCGATCTCCACTTTTGGTGGCATTTGGGGTAGAAAAGGGGCTCATTTTGTGAGAAATAGCCTCTTTTTTCTACCGATATCAGCGGTTTTCGTTTTTCCAAAGGAGTGGTTTATTGGTGGTTTAGCTGCCAAACATCCCTGCAATCATGTCCATAAGTGGAGCTGCGACGGGGTCGTTAGGATGGTGGACTGCCGTATTTTGAACGAGTTCAAAAGCAAGAATCCCACAAACTGTCATCACTAGTAGGCAACAGGCGAGGCTGGCAACGTTCAGGACAGAGTAGGGGGGCTCTCCACCACCACTATGAGGTCGGCTTCCTTCCATTGTCGAACCTGGTGCAACAAACTCTGGTGCAGCATTGTCGGCGAAAGGAGAGTCGACTTCTTCTAGGCCACTTTCGAGAGAGACCTCTTGACCACTAATGTCCTCTAGCGCTTCTAGAGAGGCGACAGAAGAACTGTCGTCGCTCATAAGATCGGCTAGCTGGCCACTGTCATCAAGAGCGAGTTCATCACTGTCTAGGGCAATAACCTGAGAGCCACTATCGTCTTGAGAGTCAATAGCCTCATTTGTCGGGGTTAGCATGAAATCGTCATCGGTACCCCCCTCAGGTTCTTCGACAGCCTCTAGGTTAAAGTCGCTATCACTTTCCAGTTCAAGGCCAAAATCTGAATTGTCTGGTTCCGGGTTTGACAGGGCAAAACTGCTATCTTGTTCAAGTGCGTCTTGAAGGATGTCTTCTTCAGGGGCTGCAGAAAGGGCAAAGTCGCTATCATCAGAGACGAGCGAAAAATCACTATCTTCTTCGCCAAGAAGTTGGTCAAAGGCATCATCATTACCATCTTCCAATGAGGGGGTACTAACATCATTGGTGCCATCACTTGCCTTTAGAGTGATTCCGTTTGCCTCTGCAAACCGTTGGATTTCATCCATTTTGAACATCCAATTTGGGCCATCTCGATACCCAAAAAGGTCGCCGGCCAAGCGGTACTCACTAATTTGGTCGGCAGTGAGGCCGAGCATTTCGGCTGTTTTTTCCAAGTCGATCAAGTTACCAGACATTGCGTTTCCTGTCGAATCGATTGCTATCTACAAAAAGGCCCCGCTCCTTATTTTAAAGAGTGGGATGGTATCCATTTAAGGGCTATTGCGAGCTGTTAAAGGGATTTTTGCTCAACCCCCTACTTCTCACGCCTTGTATTCCGTTAACTTCAGTATAATTTAATGTCTAGGCAATGTGTAGGAAATATTCAAGAAAGTTGGGAAAGTGGCCGTTTATTGGAGGAATCTGGTGCTTTACCAGCTTTTCATTAAAATAGGCAGCTCAAAGAGGTGGAAATACCCCTTTTCGCTTTGCTCTGTTTTCTTACAAAGACTAAAAGGAAAAGTTGCGGCCTGCTATGTTGCAAAAACTTATACGAAAAGAAGATAAAAAGGTTGGGGTCTTGGTCAGTGGAGGGCTTGATAGCTGTGCAATGTTATGGCAATTTCTGGCAAAGGGGTGTGAACCATATCCCTTGTACGTTCAGAGTGGTTTTCGTTGGGAAGAGGCCGAACTTGCTTCGTTGAGGCGGTTTTTAGCCGTCGCTCATTTAGAAGATCGGTTGAAAATTTTATCTGTTCCAATGGACGATCTTTTGGGGGACCATTGGGGGTTCGGAAAGGAGGTGGTTCCCGATGATACTTCAGATGATCAGGAGGTCTGGCTTCCTGGAAGAAACCTCTTTTTGTTAAGTAAAGCAGCAATTTGGTGTCAAATCGCACGAATAGGCCATTTGGCACTTGGCACCTTGGCAGGAAATCCCTTTTCTGATGCAACTGGAGAATATCTGGAAAAGTTGGAGTCCCTGTTAGCAGATGAGCCTGCCTTGCGAATACGCTTATGCCAACCATTTGCCCGAAAGAGGAAAGCTGACTTGCTCCGATCTTTTCCAGAGGTTCCTTTTAATCTCACTTTTTCTTGCATTGATCCAGTTAATGGTCGGCACTGTGGTAGATGCAATAAATGCGCCGAGCGGCAAAGTGCCTTTCGAGAAGCCAGTATCTCCGATAAAACCGAGTATGAAAGACAACTTTGCCCTCCTGCTGGGTTACCAAGCGAATAGGAATCGACGAAATGGATGAGAGGTTCAGACACAGGATGTTTTTTGCGTGATGAGTACCTTGTTCTCGCAAAAGTTTGGGAATTGCTTCAGAAAGGGTGGTATGTTCTGAGACGAACGGACGCTCCTCTTATGCAAAGATAAGAAGAGTATGCCGCCTTGACAGGTTACCAAAAAGGTCTTTAGACTGTTTCAAGGATCAAGGGGGTCTTTCAAAGTTTTTTGGTCGAATCGATGTTAACGGGTGATACAAACCCCAATTTTGAAGAAGCCCGCTTGTTGTTGCCAAATAACTTAAAACCAGCTTTTAGGAAAGCAAGTTCACATGGCGGACATGTATAGAGTCACTCGGGAAATCGATTTTTGTTACGGGCACCGTCTTCTAAACTACGATGGTAAGTGCAAATATTTACACGGACATAATGGTAAGGCGGTTATCACTCTTGAGTCGAACGAACTCGATCATCGTGGGATGCTCGTCGATTTTTCAGATATTAAAAAAGTTGTTAGTCGCTGGATTGATGAAAATCTTGATCACCGGATGATCTTACATAAAGACGATCCAATTTTGCCTTATCTTCAAGAGCAGGGTGAGCCTCTTTATATCGTTGATATTAATCCGACGGCAGAAAATATTGCGAAGCTTATTTTTGAATTTGTCCATGAAAGTGGTTTTCCCGTCATAGAAGTTGTCCTGTGGGAAACGCCCCAAAGTTATGCAACTTATCGTAAAGAAGAAGGGTAGATATCTCCTGGAAGTTTGCTTTTGGGCTGAACGATTCAGTAGTAAACCTCTCGATTTAGTCTTTAGCAGCAGCTCTTATTAGAAGCTGCTGTTTTTTTAGGCCTCTCCACTGATATCAAAACTGGCATTTACTTAAGACCTCTCTTTTTCTATCCTCCCGCAGCGAAATTTTTATTTTTGGCGGTCTGTTTAGTATAGAAATCGGGGGTTTAGGTGTCTAAACATCGGTCCTTGCGTCGTAGCGGCTTTCTTCAAGAAGTTGGTCAACCGATCTTTTGGGGTTTGGTGGCAACGACGATTTTTTACGGTGTTGTTCTAGCCGTTTTACCAGGAATCAGCGCTGTCTCAGAATTGTCAGCTTTTTTATCCCGTTACTTTGCTGGCCATATCGTCGAATATGTCGAGACAGCTCTATTTTTTATTGGTGTTTCGGTCTTGTTGCGGAAGTTCTTTTCTTTGGGGTGTGAACGAATTGCGTTAAACCAAGCCACCTTTTTGGGCGAGGAGGAGCAGGATATCCCTGTCGAAAAAGTCGGAGAATTTTTGGCTAAGATCAAAGAGTGGCCAGAGGATATCCGGTCTTCTGCAATTGGCAGACGGATTGAATCGTCACTAGGATATATTCAGCAGGTTGGTAGTGCCAGTGGTCTTGAGGACCATTTACGTTATCTTGGGGAGTCTGAAGAAAGCCGCCAGCAGGAGAGCTATTCGTTAGTACGGATATTCATTTGGGCAACACCGATGCTTGGTTTTTTGGGAACGGTCGTTGGTATTACCCTTTCTCTTGGGAACTTGTCACCTGTTGCATTGGTTGAAAACCCCGAGATGGCTATGGAGGGCTTATTAGGTGGTTTGGGTGTTGCCTTTGACACGACAGCAGTTGCCCTTTCGTTATCAATACTATTAATGTTTGGTCTCTTCTTGGTTGAGCGTTTAGAGAGTGAAATTCTTCAGGAGGTCGAATCATCGGCCTCTCGGCAATTGGTCGGTCTTTTTGAAATCCTTGGTAGTGAACAAGACCCGATCGTCCGCTCGATAGAGCAAATGGGAAAAAGTTTACAACGTTCTTCGCAAAATCTTCTTGAGCAACAGGTTCAACTTTGGCAAGCGAGCCTCCACGAGGCGCAAAGTTACTGGAATACGTTAGCCGAAAAAGGGGGGGAACACTTAACACGTTCACTTACTGAGGTTTTGGCCGAAAACAGAAAACAACATATACTTGAAATGAATGGCTCGGTAAATCAGTGGAACAATGTTACCCAAGATTATCAAGAAAGTCTGGTTTCACAACAACAGGCAATTGCTGACCAGACTACTGTGCTCCGGCGGGCCGTCGAAGCGACGGGAGAAGTCCTCAAGCTCGAATCAGCGCTGAACCGTAATCTTGAGCAACTTGTTGGTACGGGGAAACTTGAAGAAGCGACAAATAGCTTGACTTCAGCGATTCACCTTTTACACAGCAAACTCCAGACGACAACACAACAAGTTCAGTTACAACCAGAAAGTAATGGTGCCCAAGAGCAGGAGGCGGCATGACCTATCGGCGAAGGAAAATAAAAGGGGCTGAAAAGTATAATGTCTCCCTTTTTCCTTTTTTAGCGGTTCTTATCTGTACAATGGGGACACTGATCGTGTTATTGGTCGTCGTCGTTCAACAGGCTAAACTCCATGCTGGCACTACAGAGCAAAATTCTCTCAACAAAACGGAACTCTCCGAAGATGCCCAAGCAGAAAAGGCTCTTCTTGTGGACCAACTTGAAAAACTGGCAGCTAAACGGGCCGGCCTGGATTTTAAAATGGAAGAGATCCAGAAAAAAAATAAAGCTACGACAATTCGGCTTACAGAAATTCGCAGAGAAAAAGAACTTCTTTCTCAAAAGAAGGGGCGGTTAACAGGTTTTGTCTCTCGTGACCAGTCAGAGGTACTTTGGGATCAAGTTGCCAGCTTAGCGACTGAAAAGGAAAAGCTTGCTAACGAATTGGCCGAGCTAGTAGAGAGTATTCAAAGAGATAAGGAGGGGCTAGGCAAAGAGCCTGCACGCTACGCATTAGTTCCATATATCGGTCGCCAAAAAAGTCGTCAACGGCCGGTCTATCTGGAATGTACCTCGGAAGGGATTACTTTGCAGCCGGAGGGAATCTTATTTAAAGAAGATGATTTCCTAGGTGGTACAAAGGGTGAAAATCATTTGCTCCATATTTTATCGAAGGCAGAGGGGTATTTCCGTAACTCAGGGCAACTTGAAAATTCTGAAGAAGGATATCTCCTTTTTATTATTAGGCCAAGTGGTGTCCTCTCGTACGCGGTTGCTCGGTCGGCAACAGCAGCATGGCCTGGAAAATTTGGTTATGAATTATTGGAGGGCGATAAAGAACTTGTCTATCCTCAGGTCGATTTTCGTCTTAAACAAATATTAGATCAAGAGCTTACTTCCTTACGTAACAACCAGGAAAGATTGCGGAAGGCGGCACCAGTTCTCTTTGAAAAATCGGCTCAGCTTACTTTTTCACAGGAGGCACTAACGCTCGACAAATGGGAAGATAAGCTCCTAACTATGGACGAGCAACAACGTCTACATCAACAACAACGGAGTGGATCTACTGTGGGAGAGAGAGAAGGGACTTCTGCCATTACCTCAAGTAGCCAAAAAACTCTCCAAGATCATCAGGGCCAAACTAGGAAAGAAAAAAATCATCAGGGGCAACCACCTGAGCAGGTACACCAACTAGAACAAACCGTCTCTCTTGAAAAAATGATTGCTAGACAAGCGACTCAGTGGAATACACAACGAGGGATTCCCTACACCCGCGAAGTGAAAATTCAGATCGCTCCAAGAAAATGTCAACTCTTGACCTCTAGAAAGAAGGTTGTAACGTTCGAGTTCCAAAACTCGTTCCAGGAAGTTATGGCACCTCTTTTAGTCGAAGTTTCTCGTGAAAAGGAACGGTGGGGCCAAGCCGGGCATGACGCCTATTGGAGGCCAAAAATAGTTTTTTATGTCGATCCGGCACAGCAAGAAGAGTTTTCACGATTTGCAGTGATCTTGAAACAGAATTCGATCTTGTTCGAACAAAAATAAGGTATTCGTTGAATACGATGGCAAAAAAACAGATGAATCAGATTCCGACTGAGGGGCAGGATACCTTCCTAGATATCGTTGCAAACCTGGTCGGGATTTTAATTATCCTCATTATGGTTATAGGGATTCGAGCGAAAGAGGCACTTCTTTTAGCAGAAAATCCCTCTGAGAGTTCCGTGGCCACAGATAACCAGTCGGGGGCCGAAGAGATATTGTTGAGTAGTGTGTCATCGGATGAGATTGCCTCACTTAAACACCGAAAAGGGGAGGTCGAAAAGAGGGTTGCACACCTCCATGAAGAGATTACCTCTGCAGAGGCTAAGGGACAAGAGATTCAAAAGATTCTAAAGGATCAAGAAGATAATTTAACTCACACCAAAGAAGATTTAATCCTCGCTGAAACCGAGTTGGCCCAGAATCAAAACCGAATGGGGGAGGCCCTGCGCCAACAAACAATTATGACTACTGAAATTAACAAAATACAAAGAGAGTATCAAAATCGTCTGCAAGAGAAAAAACACCTTCAACAGAAAGTAAATGAAGTTCATGAGTTACGTCACACTCATACTCCAGTGGCGAACCTGGAAAAAGGAAACGTCCTCTATTTTCGGCTCCAGGGTGGAAAGGTAACTTACGTTCCTATTGATGAGTTGCTCGAACAATTAAAGCACCAGGCGCAACAAGTTGCTTCTGGGATGGGAATGCGGAAGGAGGTCACGTCGACGGTTGGACCTGTCCTAAACTTTAACATGCGATATCTTCTAAGACGTAGTGATCAACAGACCGGTGGAATTGAGCTCAAGAGGTTTCTTCTTATCCCTGACCAGGGATTACAAGAAGAAGATATTGCTCTTGCGTTACACAACCCAAACTCTCGCTTTCAACAATACTTGGCATTGGTCAAACCAGAGTCGACCTCACTCGTTTTTTGGACCTATAGTGATAGTTTTCAGGAGTATCGTCAGGTACAGGAATATCTGCAAGAGCGTGGGTTTTCTCATGCTGGCCGTCCGCTGCCCCTTGGTCGCTATATTTCAGGTGGCCCTGATGGTTCTAATGCGGCAGTTCAATAATAAGGCGAACCTACCGAGTAGATATAAGAAGATAGAGGGGCAGAGATATTGAAGAGCTTATCTTTTTTGGGCCATTTTATGAAAGAGGTCAAAACGCTCCTTCATTTCCTGAATGCTATCGCTTCCAAATTTTTCGACAAAGGCGGTTGCTACTTCAAAAGCGACGACATTCTCAACGATCACACTTGCTGCGGAAATTGCACAGACATCGCTGCGCTCGTAGTTGGCTCCTTCGGCCTCTTTTGTTTCGAGGTTAATGGATTCCAAAGGTTTTCGAAGAGTACTAATCGGCTTTTTTGCAGCTCGAATAACGAGTGGTTGGCCGTTGGTCATACCGGCCTCAAGGCCACCTGCGTTATTAGAAGGGCGGACGTAACCGAGGTTGGGTGAGTTTTTTTGTGTTGGGTCAAAATGGATCGGATCGTGAACTTCTGACCCTTTTCGGCGAGCTGCTTCAAAACCAAGGCCGATTTCAACCCCTTTAAAAGCTTGGATCGCCATGACAGCTTGTGCAAGTTTTCCATCCAGTTTTCGATCCCACTGAGCATGGGTCCCTAAGCCAAAAGGGAGTCCCTCAACTCGAACTTCTACAATACCACCGAGTGTGTCGCCTCCCTTGCCCGTTTCGTCGATATATTTTTTGATAGCCTCGTTCTTTTGGGGCTCTAGACAGTAAAGATTACTCTCCTGACGAAGGGCCCTTTTTTCTTCTAGCGAGGAGTCGTCAGCGGTGGAGAATTTCATGTCGCCGAGTTCGGTAACATATCCTAGGATCTGAATGTCAAAAAGGGCCAAAATTTGACGAGCGAGGGCACCAGCGGCAACACGGACTGCCGTTTCACGGGCACTAGCCCTTTCAAGAATAGCACGAATGGACCCTAGATGCTTAATGGCACCAGTGAGGTCACCGTGTCCCGGACGAGGGCGGGTGAGGTCTTTCATTTTTTCGAGCTTATAGTCACGGTTAACGACTTGTAGTGCTATGGGACTTCCCAAGGTTACCCCTTGCCAAATGCCGGTAAGAACTTCGACCTTATCAGTTTCTATCCTCTGTCGTCCACCACGCCCATAGCCCCCTTGCCGCCGAGCCAACTCCTGATCGATAAGATCGGTGTCAATCGTAAGGCCGGCTGGAAAGCCATCGACCAAAGCCAAAAGAGTTTTTCCGTGAGATTCACCAGCAGTATGGTATTGAAGCATCGTATGTTCTTAGGGAGGTTAGCGTTGAGATCGGTTTCGTTTACAATGTTCGCAACAACGTTCGTAGAAATTATATAAAACACCATTCTAATCAGCTTGGCAGAAACAGAACAGGGTTTGTCCTGCAGGTATGGAAACAATTTGAAACATCTTGAAAAGGTTGAGGATCGTTTTGAGTGACTTGATCAAAAAAGGACAATGAATTTTTTAAGAAAAAACTGGTTTTTGATCGGATTGGTTGCCGTTTTGGTATTAGGGAGTCAAGAAGCCGAACGTCTTATGGTTATTGCTGACCGCCCCTTTTTTCGGGAACTGGTGGTGGCGAGCGTTATGTTTCTGATGGCTTTGCCTCTTCAGGGGGAGCTTTTTGTGAACACCCTTTTGCGACCGCAGGGGGCCCTGTTGGCGTCAGGGATGAATTATATATGCTTACCTCTTGTAGCCTTAGGGTTGTATTATTTATTGCCAGAAAAGGAGGGACTTGGTTTATTGGTCGTGGCGGTTGTTCCTTCGACCCTGGCCTCGGCTGCCGTTTGGACCCGCAGGGCAGGGGGGAATGAGGCGGTCGCGATTATGGTGACCGTTTTGACAAATGGAAGCTGTTTTTTAGCGACTCCACTGGGAGTTTGGTTGTTGATTGGCCAGAGGGTTGAAATCGATCTTGGGGTAATGGTTCAGAAATTGTTCTGGTTGGTTTTGTTACCAATTATTGCCGCCCAGCTGGCCCGTCAGTCTTCCAAAATTACGATGTTTTCAAAACATTATAAAAGCCTGCTTAGTACATTGGCGCAATGCGGAATTCTATATATTGTCCTCGTGGGGGCTGTCACAATCGCAACGCCAGCTGGAGGAGCAGACTTAGAAGTGGTAGAAGGTGGCAAAAAGATAAACACTGTATGGGGCCCCAAAGAGTGGTTAGGTTTTGGGAGACTGATTGCCGTGACAGTCGGTCTTCATCTCATTATGTGGTTTTTCTCTTTTGGGTGTGCAAAGAGACTCGGTTTTAAACGCGCTGACCAGATTGCAATAGGTTTTTCTGGTAGCCAAAAAACTTTAATGGTGGGGCTTTATATTGCCAGCGTGTGCCATGTTACAATTTTGCCGATGATCATTTACCATGTTGGCCAACTCTTTGCTGATACCTTTTTGGCTGATTGGTTGAAAAGAAAAGGTAGTGTGTTGGAAGAGGATAACGAATGACATCGACGCCACTTTTCGAGTTGTAAGGGACTTAGGGGGCCGAGGAACAGCTTGTCGGAAATGGTGTTTGGTGGTATCTTGTCCTCTTTGGCATTGATAGGGTTAGTGATTTTAAAAGATTTTTAGAGAGAGGGTTTAAGGTAACAACCCTACATAACGAATGATGTGCTTCCATTAGAAAATGGTTTTTGAGTTTTTATTCAAATTGGGTAAGTAAAAAGAATGCGCGAGATGTTGGAAGAGAAGCTAAATCGCTTCCTCGAATTAGAAAAACTCATGACCGATCCTGAGGTATTAACCGACTCGAAACGGATGGCGAATATCGCAAGAGAACATGGTTCCATCGCGAAATTAGCTGGTAAGTATCGTGCATTTAAAGAGAAATGTGACGAGATGGAAGAGTATACGGCAATGCTTGGCAGTGATGATTCTGAAGAGCGAGAGATGGCCGATATGGAGTTACCGGCAGCACGAGAAAAGCGAGAAACTCTATGGGAAGAGTTACTCGACATGACCGTCGGTGGTGAAGACGGGCTACGGAGTCGCTGCGTTATGGAAATTCGGGCCGGTACTGGGGGCGATGAGGCCGCCTTATTTACTGGTGACCTTTTTCGTATGTATAAAAAACATGCGGAAACAAAAAACTGGAAGTGCGAAATTCTTAGTGCCAGTCCGACCGAAATGGGAGGTTTTAAAGAAATCTGCCTTGCCTTTGAAGGAGATGGGAGTTACCGAGAATTGCAGTATGAAAGTGGTGGCCACCGCGTGCAGCGAGTTCCCGAGACTGAAACCAAGGGGCGGATTCATACTTCGGCGGCGACAGTTGCTGTTCTGACCGAGCCCGAAGATATCGAAATTGAGATTAGCCCCGATGATTATCGAAAAGATATTTACCATGCCAGTGGGCCAGGTGGCCAACATGTGAACAAAACGGCGTCGGCAATTCGACTGACTCATTACGAGACAGGTATCACTGTCGCTATGCAAGATGAGAAGAGCCAGCATAAGAACTTTGCAAAAGGGCTCCGAATCCTCAAAACGAGGCTTTACGATTATTATCAACAAAAAGAACAGGCCAAGCGAGATGGTGAAAGAAAGAGTTTGATCGGATCGGGTGACCGTAGCCAACGTATTCGTACCTATAACTTTCCTGAAAACAGAATTACTGATCATCGCATTGGTGGTCGTTTTAACTTAGACCAGATTTTGGTCGGCAATGTCCAGCCACTGACAGATGCTCTGTTGGATTACGACCGGCAGCAACTTCGAAGCTCAATGGGTGGGCTCGACACTTAAGAGCCTCCTTCTTGTAAAGAATAGTAATCGATATGAGTCTCTCTGAGCAGCCGTGGACCTTACTAAGGTTGCTAAACTGGACAACCAACTTTCTCAAAGAGAAAAAAGCTACTTCACCACGCTTAGATGCCGAGGTCTTGTTGGCTTATGTCCTCAATTGTGAGCGAATTGCGCTTTATACCCGCTTTGAGGAAGTCCCCTCTGAAGAGGTCAAACGACGTTTCCGAGAACTTATTAAAAGAAGAGCAGATGGAGAACCGGTTGCTTACCTCGTCGGTTATCGGGAGTTTTATTCGCGGAATTTTTCTGTTTCGAACGATGTTCTTATTCCCCGACCAGAGACCGAGCACCTCGTCGTTGAAACTTTAGAGATTGCAAAAGGCCAGTTTGCACGAGAGCAGCTCAATATCTTGGAAGTCGGCGTCGGGAGTGGAGCAGTCGTGGTTACCTTGGCGAAGGAGTTACCTCAAGCAAATTTTGTGGCGGTCGACATTTGTCCGAAGGCACTCGAAGTGGCCAGGAAAAACAGTATCACTCACGGGGTTGACCAGAGGGTTGAGCTCGTCAAAAGCAACCTTCTCGAAAGCCTCCCTGGAGATTCTCGTTTCCAATTGATTGTAAGTAACCCACCCTATCTAGCTATGGACGAGTTTGAAGGTCTCGAATCCACGGTCAAAGATTATGAACCAATCAAGGCATTAATTGGTGGAGATTGTGGCACCGAGTTGATTGAGACATTGATCGGGCAGGCTAAAAGGCACCTCTACCCAGGTGGTTATCTTTTGCTAGAAGTAAGTCCATTCATTTGTGGAAAGGTCGAAAAGCTTTTGCAAGCAGAGCCCAATTACGATTCGGTAATCGTTAAAAAAGATCTCGCTCAGCTTGAGAGAAACGTCCTAGCTCGCTACACTCCAGTATCCTCTTCGTTGTCATAAAATCGCCAGGGTTCGAGATTTCAAGGGCGTAGTAGTTGTGTTATCGTCCTGCGTTGTCTGCCTGAGAATCGTCTGCTTGAGAATCTTCAGAATACCGCCTACTGAAGGTAAGGTATTAAGTTCCTTTGGCGGTTTTTTCTCTTTGGTAGAGTTGGTTGGTTTCAATGTATCGCTCGACCGACTTTGGGACCCGAAATCGGATGCTCTTTTTCTGAGCGATACGCTCGCGTAGGTCGGTGCTACTAAGATCGATAATCGGCATTTCAACCTGGTATTTTTGAAGCTTTTGAAATCGTTCTTTCTTGAAGAAGGGGGCTAGCGGAGAAAAATCTGGCGTTGGGGAGCCATGTCGATAAACGGTCACTGGTAGAGCAAGGTTGCAAATAATTTGGGGATCTTTCCAGGTTGGAAAGTCGGCGAGAGAATCTGCCCCCATAAGGAAGAAGAGTTCGTCTTCAGGTGATTCTTTTTTAATTTCTTGTAAAGTTTCCGCGCTGTAGCTAATACCGCCACGTTTAATTTCTACATCGGATAGAGTAAAATGTGAGTCGCCCCCTAAGGCAAGGCGGAGCATTTCGAGCCTTTTTTTGTCGGGGGTGATCGTTTGCTGCCGCTTATGAGGTGGGATCGCTGCCGGGATAAAACGGACCTCATCAAGCTCGCACGTCTGGCGACAACATTCGGCCAGAAGGAGGTGGCCATTATGGATTGGGTCAAATGTTCCGCCAAAAATTCCAATTCGCATAATGATCTCCAGAGGTCGGTGTGGTGCCATGGTAAAAAGTGCTAGAGCAAATATGAACCAAATCATCTAACGAATACCCTATTTTTACAAGAACGTTTGTCTGCCAAATGGGTGATAAAAAACAGATATTTCTCTTTAAGGAGAAGCAAACCACCCTCCAAGACCAAAATGAGGTTTTAACTGCGAGTGTTGTCTTCTCTGAAGGGCCAGCCGAGGTCTATAGCTACCTTATTCCCGAGAGGCTAAGAAAAGAGGTTTGCCCCGGAAAGCGAATAAAAGTTCCTTTGGGTCGAGCCAACCGAAAAATGATAGGGTACTGTGTTGCTCTTGAAAAAATAACATCCACCCGTCGCCTGAAAGAGATTGATTCGGTCCTTGACGAGACGACACTTCTCAATGAGAAGATGATTGAAATGACTGCCTGGATGGCTGAGCAGTTTCTTGCCCCGTGGGGACAAATCCTTGAATCTGTGGTGCCGGCCGGTGTTCGCGAGCAGGCCGGTGTTCGCGAAAAAACATATTTATTTATTACGGATGATTTTTGTCAACGTTGGCAAGAAGAAAAACTTTCACCAAAGCAACGAAAAGTTTTAGAACTTGTTGCTAAATATTCGGGGCGTCTTTCACCTGGCGAGGTCGCTCATCGGGTCGGCTCGACAGTCGCTCCAATACAGTCTCTCCGCAAGCGAGGGATTTTGGACGTTATACGTAAACGGGAAATGGTCGCCGAGGTAAAACATTCCCAGGTTCAAAAAGAGGGAGACAAGCTCCTTTCCCCACAACAAACCAATGCCAAAGATCAAATTCTCAAGGCGGTTTATTCGAAGAAGCAGAAGACGTTGTTGTTGCATGGGGTTACTGGTAGTGGCAAAACGGAGGTCTATATTCAAGCAATTCAGGAAATCGTCCGTGCTGGCCAGCAGGCGATCGTTTTAGTTCCTGAGATTAGCCTAACCCCACAGACAAGACATCGGTTCCAAGCCCGTTTTGATTCGGTCGCTGTTTTGCATAGCCACCTCTCTGCGTCGGAACGTCACGCTCATTGGCAAAACATCGCCTCTGGCAAGGTGCAGGTCGTTGTCGGAGCCAGAAGTGCAATTTTTGCCCCTGTTCCACAACTTGGTTTGATCGTCTTAGATGAAGAACATGAGCCTTCATTCAAACAAGATACCGCACCTCGCTATCACGCCCGTGAGATCGCCTTTTTTCGTGCTCAGCAAGAAGGGGTACCACTTGTTTTGGGATCGGCAACTCCCTCACTCGAAAGTTGGTATAAGGCGAGTGTTGGTGAATATCAGCTGTTATCGATGCCCGATCGAGTTGCAAAGCAACCATTACCGAGTGTGAGTACCGTTGATTTGCGTGAGGAAAGTAAAAACCGAGGCCCCCGTGGAGCGATAGCAAGGAAGCTTTACCTGGCAATGAAAGAAGCTCTTCGAGAGAAAGGGCAAGTCATTTTGTTGCTTAATCGTCGGGGGCATGATACGCACATACAGTGCCATGACTGTGGAGCAGTTGTGGCATGCCCCGATTGTGATATTGCGTTGACGTACCATCTCAACGAAGACCGTCTCTCTTGTCATTATTGTGACTATCAACAGCCGGCTCCAAAAGTTTGCACCGATTGTCAGCAAGGTACCATTCGTTACGGCGGCCTTGGTACGCAGAAGCTAGAGATACAAATTCAAAAGCTTTTTCCGAACCATACCTCCCTGCGCATGGATACCGACACGATGAAAAAGGCAGGGAGTCATGAGGAGGCGTTGGCAAAATTTCGCAAAGGTGAAGTCGATATTTTGCTGGGCACTCAAATGATTGCCAAGGGACTCGATTTTCCCAATGTAACCTTGGTTGGGGTCATCAATGCCGATACGGCATTACATTTTCCCGATTTTCGATCGGCAGAGAGGACTTTTCAGCTTGTCACCCAGGTTGCCGGCAGGACGGGGCGGGGTGAGCGGGAAGGGCATGTCCTTGTTCAAACCTATAGTCCAGACCATCCTGCAATTATGGCGGCGGTTAAGCATGACTTTGAAATGTTTGCTGCTACTGAATTGCCGGCCCGGAAAGAGTTTGGTTACCCTCCCTTTGGAACATTGGTTCGAGTCGTTGTCCGAAGTGATACCGAAAAGAAAGGTGAGACCTTTAGTGATCAGCTGGCTGATTATTTTGAAAAGGAGGCCAACAAAGAAGGGCTCTCAATACGAATGTTAGGCCCTATTCCGGCCCCGATTGCTAAAATTCGTGGGAAATTTCGTTTCCATTTTATGTTGCAAGCCGATTTACAGACCCAACAGGCCCTGAAAAGAATTGGCCAATCAGCACTTAGAGCCTTTAAAAGGATCGACCCGGACGTTCAGTGGATTATTGATATTAACCCCATGGAGATGTTGTAGTTGTGCTCTGAATTGCTTCGTTTGGCACCTCCTAAAAAGAAAGTAGCTATTTCTGGCTGTTTGTGTTTTAATAAGAGGGATCTGTTGTTGTAGAGATTATTTATGAATCTGGTGCTGGAGTAAAAACATGGTAAACCGTGAGCTCTATGTCATTCTTTCTCGATCGCGAATTTTTGCATATCTCTTTTTTGTCGTCACCTTTTTCTTTTGTTTGGGCAGCTTTTCAGATGTCGCTTTTTCTCAAGATGATAAAAAAGGAAACAACAAAAAACTAACGATAAGCGAAGTTGACAAGCTAGAGCGACTTTACACGATTTCCCCAGAGAGGACGATCCTTACCGAGCCCCTTAAAGTGGATGGGAGTATCGATTACGTCACTTATTTTAATGACGAGCTAGGTGAAGGGGTAACGCCTGAGAAGAACTTTGCCGTTGCTTTACTTCGGGAACTTGGGCCTCGTTTTCTCCCTATTGATGCCAAGGAAGAAAATTATGAGAAGTTAGCCAAAGAGTACTATGAGAATCTCCAGATCGACCCTCTTCCCAAAGAAGGCGATTACCTCAAACTAGATCCCGATGAAAAATATTTCAACACTCTTAATTTATCTGAGATCACCTATGCCCAATTTCTTGACAAATATTCAGAACAACATGATCGGGCTATGAGTGGCCCCTGGAAGAAAGAAGATGCCCCACTCGTTGCCGATTATTTAGCAGCCAAGAGAGAGCACCTTGACCGACTTGTCGAGGCGAGTAAGACGAGTGACTTTTGTTATGCTCCGTTTGTTCAAGCTGACTGGGAGCGAGTGATGAACCTAGAGGCTGGTGTGGTGAAGGTGACACGATTAATTTCACAACGAGCTTATCAGGCAGCGGGTGAAGGGGATATTTCAGCGGCTTATAAAGATATTCTGGCTATCAAAAGGATTGCGAAACTTTTCAGTATTCGAAGTGCCAACTTTGTTCGAAATGCTATAGCTTATCGGTCTGACTTTCTAGCGACAGAACAGGTTATGACCCTTTTAAACAATGAATTGCCTGCCGAAATGCTTGTAGAAATCAAAAACGATTGGAAGAACTATCGACGAGATTATGACTACGAGAAAGTTTCCAGATACGTGGTAATTTCGCGAATCTGCACTCTTACAAGAATGCTTGATGTCATGCATGAAAATAAAATCTCTTTTCCGTTGGTCAAGCTGTTCTCTTTCCACTTTGGGGTTTTTAGCCCTACTTCTGGAGAGACGAATTTTTTAGAACAAATGGGAAGGCGAGCAGAATATTATATCTTTGCGCAAACGGTCGATTGGGACGTAGTATTGGTGGAAGTCAATGTTCTTGTTGCCTCGGCACAAAATGGGACGGTTTCCGACAGAAAGTTAAACAGCTCTCTTGAAAAGGACCTTGATGATCTCTTAATGGAAGATTCCGGGATGTTTTTTGAGAGCAGAAGTTACGACCACATTGGTTTATTAACGCATCTTACTGATCCTTCAAACAGTCGTCGTGAAAATGGCAAACTGCTTGGAAAAATTTCTGTCTTTCTTGCGCCGACTGGGTTCTCAGCTGAAAAAGACCGAGAGAAGAGGTTTCAACAACAAGAGAACCTTTTTTTGACTGGTCTTGCACTTGAAGAATATCGCTTATCCAATGGAGACTATCCTGACCGTTTAGGGGCGCTGGTCCCCCTTTACTTCAAAGAGATTCCAAGTGATTTGTATTTAGAGGAGGGTAGCCCTGTCGATTATCAGAAAGAGAAGAGCGGCTATCTTCTACGTAGCGTTGGTTTGGATGGTGTACTGGGTGGCTTAGAGTGGTCAGACGATATTGAATTTCGAGCGACAAAAAAGTGAGGGAGGGGGTTCTTCCTTTTTTGAAGATAAGTGACCGTTTATTTCGAAGGTAGACACCCTTTTCGGTGAACGATTTTCTTTTTGTCTGGCCGATGGGCGATTCCTTTTGTAGAATAGGCGAAAACTTCTGACCTGTTTACTGGTAAAAGAGTTGGCAATTGATGGCCTATCGTACATTAACGCGAGTTTTGGGGGAGACAAGCCTCGAGCGAAAATGTCGCTTTTTATTTGGCGCCTGTATTTTGGTCTTAGTGATGGGCAGCTTCTGGTGGTACGGCAAGCAGACCGAGAGCCTTGTTCAAATGAAGAGTCAAAACACTGCTCAGCAGTTTGTTGGCCTTATTCTTAGCAAGATGCATTATGTCGCCCTCGAAGATCGGGCCAATCAGACTGAGTTTACTCTAGAAACCAGCGAGAGTATGGATACAGTCGAGTATGACTATCAAATGCTCTCCCTTGAGAATATTTACGCAACCGACCAAGAGACGCTCGGTCTTGATGAGTGGGAGTTAACCAACCTGCCACTATTGAAGGAAAATTACAGCAAGCATCTTACTGATCTTGATGATGAAATTGCAAAAAGATGGGAAGAAGAGGAGAAAAGTGGTAGGCAAAAACGGTTCCCCAAAAAAGGGTTTTTGCCAGAGGGGTTTGTAAAGGAGATTGAACCGGTTAGTCTCTCACGTTATTTAGACGGCGAATATATTTATTATCAGCCAATCTACTGGCCGATAACATGCGACCAATGCCATTTTTCACAAGACAGGTCGCCAAGCCTTTCAGCGACGGCCCAGAACCCGACCGAGACAGAGGAGTACCCTCGATTTCGCGTTGCAAAAATTTCACTTCCCAATAAAGAAATCCAAGATGCCATTAACCTGAATCGTGCCTTTTTGTTAACGGCGGCGTTGACGACCGTCTTTCTTTCAATGTCGGCACTTTATTTGATTGTCCGGTATGTGATTGTCAAACCACTGGCTCATTTGCAAGAGGTCAGTGAAGAGGTGGGACGCGGAAACCTTGCTCTTCGGGCCGACCTTTCAACCAATGATGAGTTTGAAAATTTGGCGACTTCATTCAATAAGATGTTGCGTCACCTTGTTGATGCCCAAAATGAGCTAAAGACAGTAAACCGAGACCTCGACTTCAAAGTTGACGAGCTCGCTCAAGCGAACTTAAAACTTTATCAAATGAACCGTTTTAAGAGTGAATTTTTGGCAAATATGAGTCATGAGCTCAGGACCCCTCTCAATAGCATTATTGGGTTTTCTGATATTTTGCGTTCGGCCAGGGCACTTGATGAAAAGCAGAAACGGTACGCACAAAATATTCAGAACTCGGGCCATCTCTTACTTGAAATGATTAATGATATCCTTGATTTGGCCAAGCTGGAAGCCAATAAAATGGATTGTAAGCCGACCGAGTTTGACCTAGTTGCCGTCGTTCGTGCCCAATGTGATCTGGTTCAGGCATTGGCAGAGACTAAGAAGCTCATTCTTAAAGAAGAATTTCTTGGCGATTTTTCGGGACTCTATCAAGACCAGACTAAAATTCAGCAAATATTAACCAACCTTCTTTCCAACGCGATCAAGTTTACTCCTGAAGGTGGCCAGGTCGTTGTTCGGGCTCAAAGGCAGGATGAAAAACTCTATTTGGCCGTGATCGATAGTGGGATTGGTATCCCCGAGCATGAGCACGAGACAATTTTTGAGAAGTTCCGACAAAGCACCGATCAAAACGATGGTGATAACTTAACACGTGAGTTCTCAGGGACCGGCCTTGGCCTTTCGATCGTGAAAGAAATGTGCAAGTTGCTCGGAGGAACTGTCTCATTAACGAGTGAACTTGGCATGGGGAGTACGTTTGAGGTGATCCTGCCATGGCATTACGAGCCCGGTGATGCCAAATCAGAGTTTCAGAAGAAGGTCGATCAAGTCGTTCAAAATCCGATTGAGGAATTTCAGCGGTACCGAATGATTGCCTCCAAAGAAAAAGCGACCCCACCTGGTTAATTAGGGTCGTACTGTCGAGTAAGAGGGTGTTCTAAATATTTTATAAGACGATAGGAATTTCATGGACGATTTAGTCGAGTTATACACCGATGGGGCATGTAGTGGAAACCCGGGGCCTGGTGGCTGGGGGTTTATCCTACGCCACAAGGCAACAAAAAAAGAACTTGTAGATTCTGAAGGGGCACCAAACACAACGAATAACCAAATGGAGCTTACAGCTGTTATTAAAGGGTTGGAGGCGCTCAAACGAGATTGTCATGTCGAGCTTTATTCAGATAGTGTCTATGTCGGAAAGGGGATGAGCCAATGGATGAAAAATTGGAAGGCCAATGGATGGAAGCGCCGCGAAGGGCGCCAGATGAAGCCGATAAAAAATGAAGAACTCTGGCGTCGGCTTGATCAACTTTTGGCTCGTCATGAGGTTACCTTTTATCATGTCAAGGGACATAGTGGCCACCCCGAAAACGAACGATGTGATCGGCTCGCTGTTGAAACGGCGCAAAAATATCGCTAACACATTGAGAAAATTCAGACGAGCAGCTCCTTCTAACAGACCGTTTTCTAGGGGAGTTGTTGCCGAAATAATTAACGATCAAATTTTACAGTGAATAGATTTAAGGATTCGATAAGATTTTTAGCAGGGAATCACCGGAAGGGGAAAGGATTGGGGAAGCGACAAGAGCAGGCCGCAAAAGAGGCTAAGCCTGGAAAAGGTATTCAAACACTTCTGACGGAAGAAGAGGGGGTTCCACGCCGTCTCTTTCCCTATCTTCAAAAACTTGGCCTAAGATGTGTTTACGATCTCTTGTACTACTTTCCAAAGCGTTACGAAAAACCGGCCCCCTTAACAGATTGGTCAGATCTAGAAGAGGGAGTGCCGGCAACGGTTCAAGGGGAAATCACGCAGACCGAGAGCAAAAACATGTGGTACGCACGTCGGACCCTCTTTTCTGCTGTGATCGAAAATGGAGAAGAATCAATCAAAGCGGTTTGGTTTAATCAACCCTATCGTGCCAAGCAATTGGCCCAGGGAATGGAGGTCCTTCTCACTGGGGTTCCTAAAAAGAGTGGTGGTCTCTGGGAGATGGTTCACCCTCAGCCAAACAAGCTCGACAATGGTGAAGGAATGCCCGATTTGGATTCACTCATACCGGTCTATTCTTTGACCGAGGGACTTAAACAGTACCAGTTACGTCAAGTTATTCAGACAATTTTAAAAAAATACCTTAGCGAAATGGAAGATGTCCTCCCCTCTGATTTTCAAAAGGAGCACAACCTTTGGTCTCTTGAAAAGTCGCTTCCGGTCATGCATAAACCCAAAGATAGCGAGGCTCTGGCAAAAGCGAGGGAGCGGTTTGTTTTTCAGGAGTTACTGACGTTACAACTTGCATTAGCGGTTCGCCGTTTCAAGCAACATGGAATTGCAAAGGCTCCCATTATTCTCTCAAGTGAAAAAATCGATAACAGAATTAAAAAAAGGCTCCTATTCGAGTTAACAGAGGAACAGGAAAAGGTCATTGAAGAAATTCTTGAAGACATGGGGAAAAAGCACCCAATGAATCGGCTGTTACAGGGGGACGTCGGCAGTGGTAAAACGGTCGTTGCCGCCTATGTTATGTTAGTTGCCATTGCACAAGGCTACCAGGCCGTCCTCATGGCACCGACCGAAATTTTGGCCCGGCAACATTACGAGACATTTCAGAAAATTCTTAAAAATGCAAAAGTCCAAATTGATCTCTTGGTCGGAAAACAGGGGGTTCAGGAAAGAAAGAACCTTTTACAAGATATTGTTGAGGGAAAAAGCCAGATCGTTATTGGTACCCAGGCATTGTTACAGGAGAAAGTTGCTTTTGAAAAACTGGGTCTTGTCGTCATTGATGAGCAACACAAATTTGGTGTGCAGCAACGGGCACTTTTGCGTGAATCGAGTGGTATTTTTCCTCACTATTTAGTAATGACAGCAACGCCAATTCCACGAACTGTTGCCATGACCGCTTTTGGAGATCTAGATATTTCAACGATTACCAAACTTCCCCCTGGACGAGCAAAAGTTCATACCTATCTCTTTGAAGAAGGGCAGCGAGAGGCGTGGTGGCAATCTTTTCGAAAAGGGATTGAGCAAGGGAGGCAAGGGTATGTGATCGCTCCATTTGTCGAAAGTGAAGATTTTTCTGAAGTCGACAATGTGACCGAAGTCTACAATCGGCTAAAAGATGGTGAGCTTTTAGATTTGTCGGTCGGGATATTACATGGCAGAATGTCGACCGAGCTCAAAGAAAAAACAATGCGACAGTTTGCCGAAAACGAGATCGACGTTTTAGTTGCGACCTCAGTGGTGGAGGTTGGTATCGATGTTCCTAATGCCACACTTATGACGATTGAAAGTGGGCAGCGGTTTGGTATGGCACAGCTCCATCAATTGCGGGGGCGCGTTTCACGAGGGACGACCGAAGGGCACGTCGCTATTTTTGCCAAACCACCCAATGAGCTAGCCGCTGCACGCCTTGCAGCTGTCGTTGATACAAACAACGGTTTTGAGCTTGCCGAAAAAGATTTGCAATTACGAGGACCAGGTGACCTTTTTAGCACCCAGCAACATGGCCTGCCGCCGCTGCGTATTGCCGACTTAATTCGAGATGAAAAGATTGTTTTGCAAGCCAGGAAAGTCGCCCAGTCACTTGTAGAAGAGGGGCCTATTTGGAAAGAAGAAGAATATCGGCCTCTGCGCAACGCTGTATTACGTCGCTATGGGAAGGTGCTCGACCTCGGTGATGTCGGTTGATTTTTTGTAGACCACAGAGGAGCTAACACCACATGAAGCTAACATAACAACCTAGTTGCAGTCTTTAAATAAGTTTTGCGGAGCATTCGAAGATATGTAAGTTTCTGAAAGAGTGGACTGGAGAAAATTACTTACTCCGGAAAACGGATAAGCTTGCTTTTGCGGTGTAGTAGATAGGGTGTAGCAGGACTGCCGTACCATTGATCTCTATAATATTAACACCGTGTTCGCATGTCTTTTCGAGGCTAGCTCAGCAATTTTCTAGAAGAAGGCAACGCTGTTACTCTTGGGAAGAGATGACTTCAAACGGGATGAAGTATTCGCCGAAGGTGTTTGTTTGTGTATCTTCGATGGTGAGATAGAGGTTATAATGCCCAATTCCTAAATCTTTAGGGATTCGCATTCGGTGCGAGATGAAATAGTCACGTCGGGGAGTTGTCGTTTTTTCAACAATTGGGGGGAATTCGGTTTGGAATTTTGTTTCAGAACGATCTCTAATTTCGTACGAGATTTTAAGACTCGTCTTGTAGCTTTCCTCTTCTTTGGTTACGGAAAAATTATCGACTTCGGCGTAAAGTATCGTCTCTTGGCCGGGGGTAAAGGTATTGTGCTCTTTTCCTTGGGCGAGAGGGAATTTCTCATACACAGCATATAGG
>JALCBQ010000191.1 GCA_028066335.1 Pirellulaceae bacterium | reverse complement strand
CCATTCTGATGATGAAAACTATACCATCATCGTCAGTGGATTTGAACCCTTTGGAGATGACTATGTATTAGGACTGGGCAACACTTTAACTACGGCGGAGCGTGCTGTCAACCATTCAGCAGTCGTCGCTAGTATGATCGGAACTAAATTTGAAAAAAGAAAACTGGACGGTGCCCATAAACTGGCCGGTGCCCATATTAAAGTAATCACGATGCCCGTCGTATGGGGAGCAGTTAAAGATCGGGTAGAGGAGGAAATTGAGATCGCCAATAAGAATACTCGGCCGATAAAAATCTGGATCGCCCTCGGTGAAAGTGAGAAGAATTTTATACTTGAAACGGTTGGCAAGAATCAGCGGGGTAAGGGTTCAGATAATTTTGGAAATAGGGTAGGCGAATATGTAAAGGATGAGAATCAAAAATACGTGAAGAATGACAAGGGGAAAAGAATAAGGCTCCCAGGTACTAACTGGGAAAATGGGGACCCAACGTATCCAATCCCTAGCCTAGGGTTAGGAAATGCTATTCAAGGAGACTTCAATGCTTTCATAAAAAAAGATTTCAATACTTTCGTAAACGATCTAGAATTCGAATTCTCCACCGATGCTGGTCAGTACATCTGTGATGAGACGACCTACAATATTTATGGTAAAACGGGAAAAAAGGGAAGTGGGATTGAGAATGCCCTGTTTATACATGTTCCAAGGTGGACTCAAGGTAAAAACATCTCTGAACGGGCCCAAAAAGAAATAAACAGACAACGTAATGAAAAGCAGTACCCTCATCCTGAGATGAGCTGGGCTACCCAAAAGGTAATATCAGAACAATTCGCTACAATTGTCGTTGACAAAGTTATAGCCAACTTGAAACTCAAATAAAGGGGATTTTAAAATGAAGAATGTTATTCTACTTCTCTCGTCTGTTCTCCTTCTTCATGCCACGTCACTGGCGGGAAATGCGCGTGTTGTGAAGGTTGTATTCTCTGAGGATCGAAATACATTTGTCCGGATTGAGTGGTTAGAAGATTCCGAGGGCCTTTGGCACCAGGTCGCAAACCTCTATCGGTACCAGGAACAGAGTAAAGAATATATCTTGATAAAAGAAGTTCGGGCTAAGGATTATTTTGCGACTGGAGACACGAATGACACCTGCTATCTCGACAATAGTGGCAGATATCTACTCACAATTATTTACTGTTATCATGGCGGTGACGATGTCATTAGGATTTCTGATTTTGAAACGGGAAAGGAGAAGTCATTTAAGATAACTGACATCCTCCCCGAAGAGATGCTCGCCGGCACCGAAGATGAAATCGGAAACAAGAGGTCT
This sequence comes from Pirellulaceae bacterium, assembly GCA_028066335.1. Lineage (GTDB taxonomy): Bacteria > Planctomycetota > Planctomycetia > Pirellulales > Pirellulaceae > JALCBQ01. The sequence continues at coordinate 2,106 of JALCBQ010000191.1, read as the reverse complement.
TATGGGCCCGATTTTCCCAAAGTTCGAACTCGCATTACTTCTTATCCCTTGGGGCATAAACATGTCTGGACAGGCGAGATACAATGGGATGAGGAAAATCTGTGTCTCTATACAAATTCTGGTGGTGGATTCCTTAGATTCGCTGAACGTATCAGTCTTGTTGGCCCTCCAATTATGAAAAATGGTGTCTTCAACCCGCCAAATATTAAAATCGATGTCGCCAAGGTGGAGGTGACCCTCCTCGAAGATGATCCTGAAAAATCGAGGCCACAACTTATGCGGGACCCTCCGTATATGGAAGATAGGCTGCTCCATGGCGATAACTTTGATCTCTCTCTTGCTGGAGACTCCGGTGAGGAAAAAAGCTTTCTTCGAATTGAAAGACCCGATTGGCCCAAAAAACAGTATGGCGTTGCGACTCTCTATGCTTACCGTTATCAAGAGGAGACCAAAGAATATGCTAAAGTCAAAACTCTAAAACTCCCCTATACCTCACTCCCCTTTGAGTATTATTTCTATAAAGACTGCGTTGTCGTCATTGGTGATGGTGACGACCGACGGGCTCTCTCGTTCTATAACATCAAAACGGGAGAAGAGAGACATTTTGCGTTAGAAGATTTTCTCCCTGAAGAGATGATCGCTGGTAAACAACTAGAAGGGGAAAGGATGCTCAGGTATACTCATTATGGCTCTGATTTTCCTAAAGTCCGTACGCAGTATACCTTTGATTTTCACCCCAGGCACCGCTGGGCAGGTAGTTCTTTGCGTCATGATACAAATAAAAAAGGTGATATTTGTATCTACCACATTACTAGGGATGGATACAGTCCTGCGGACGTAGAGATCTGCCTTACTAAAATGACGGTTACTCTCCTAGGCTATGATGAAGAGGAGAGTGAAAAATAAAAAAACCTCGCCATTGACAATTTGAGAATCTCGCAATCATTGAGAGAAGTAGTACCTTTGGTTTTTGCTAAGACCAGGGAAAGCCTTCTCTCTTTTTTCATGGAGGGTCCTGCTATACTATCTTTTCTCATATCTATCATAGTATAAAATGTAATAAATGGCTCCTGGAGCCACTATCGGTGGAACCATCTTTATACGGGTCGAGAAGTTGACTTTAGTACCGGCTTACAGTACAATCGAAATCGTTACCTCCATCAACAGCTCGGTATATGGCTACAGAGAGACCCGATCGGCTACGCCGACGGCCCGAACCTCTATGCCTACTATCCCGGTGTCAATGGGATGGATCCCTGGGGAGAGGAAGTGGTTCTCACTACAATGGCCGTTGCTTGTGGTTTTGGCCTAATTACTGAAGGGTTATTAGAAGGGACAGTTTCGTATCTTTTTAAAAATAAAAGCTTTGAAGAATCTTGTTGGGCTGCAGGTTGCGGTGGAGTATTGGGTTGTGTTACAAACACTATTAACACTTTTGTATTGGCTTCAACTGCCTCAATTCCTTTAGCGGTGGGAGTTAGCTGTGTCACGGACGCTTTTGCCGCCCTCTTACAGAATATGTGTGAAAACTGGTCTACTAAGGTGAATCTGTGTGATTTTATTGAAACTCTAGTTGAGGGAGTTGGAGGGTGCCTTATAGGAGGGATTGAAGGTTTATCTCAGGATTTTACGAACGCCGACGAATGGATGACAGGATTCCTAGTAGGTTTCATGGGGTTGGATGCAAATTTAGTCTCAACAGTACTATCCGGCGGCTGCTCGATATTTGACGGAGATAAGATTGAAATTGACCTTTTGGATTATGTGCCATTTCCAAGAGGAAAAAAAATTACAGAAAGACAAGCTCGCTGTACTTTTGAGGCAAAGGGATATTTGTGGGATCAAACAACGAAAAGGACAATACCGTGCCCACATCCTAGGTCTGCCAAACAGTGTTGTGCCAAATATGCAGGGAATAATTTTTATTACTGGAACGAAATAAAAAGTGCCAGAATTCTTTAACACACAAGTAAATCTAAGAATTTTAAGTGGAGCTCAATAATTTAAATTTTGCCAATCGTTGTTGATGGCACTGTTGATGGCACTGTTAGAGAAGGAAACTGTAATGAGCTATTGGCTGAAGATCGCAGGGCTCGCGTTAATTAG
>JALCBQ010000190.1 GCA_028066335.1 Pirellulaceae bacterium | reverse complement strand
GGGTATGGAAGGGTATGGCCTAATGTGATAGGGCTTTGTGTTGTTTGTCTGTCTGTGTTTGAAATGTTAGGGAAGGAAGAAATAATGAAAAGGATAACCTTGTTGTCAGCTCGGAGCACCTGTTTGGCCGTTGCTGGCCTGTTTTGTTTGAGTGGAAGTTTTGCCGAGGTCGCAAATGCCCAGGAGAAAGAAAAGGTCGTACCTAAAGTGTTGAATTTTAAGATGAAGTCGATTACTGACGAAGAGGTCGACCTTAGCCAATATCAAGGTAAAGTCGTTTTGTGTGTGAATGTCGCTAGTCGATGTGGTTTTACACCTCAGTATGTCGGTCTGCAGGCACTTCATGAAAAGTACAGCGAAAAGGGACTTGTTGTATTGGGCTTTCCTTGTAACCAGTTCGGTCGTCAAGAGTCGGGCACAAACGCCGAGATTGCTCAGTTTTGTTCTGATAAATACAAAGTTACGTTTGACATGTTTGCCAAAATTGACGTGAAAGGGGAAAAGCAGAGCCCACTTTATAAGTATTTAACTTCGAAAGAGACGAACCCTGATTTTGGCGGTGATGTGAAATGGAACTTTGAGAAGTTTCTTATTGACCGTAATGGAAAAATAATCGGGCACTACCGCTCGGCCGATAAACCACAAGGTAAGAAAATGGTTACGGCAATTGAATCAGCGCTGGAGGCGAAGTAAGGGCGATTTCTTGTCCCTAAAATGATAAAAGAGCCTAAAAGGACTTGCATTAATACATGCAAGTCCTTTTTTTAAAGGTGTTTACCACTTTCTACTATTGATAGGGAAGAAAGTGCGAACTAGACTAACGTGGACACTCTCCTCTTGTTCTGTACCAAGGGGGTACTGCTTCAAATGTTCCAATTTCTTATGGGTAAGTAGTTGTCCAATGCGACATGTTCTTTCTGCTATTGTCCAAAATAGTCCTGGGGTGTTGTCCCACATCGCTGGGATGTTAGCTTCGCGTGGTTACAATATCGATTCGCTGGCTGTCGGTGAGACCGAAGATGCCTCGCTCTCCCGTATGACTTTTGTTGTCGTTGGTGATAATCGGATTCTGGAGCAGGTGCGAAAACAACTTGAAAAAATTGTTACTGTCGTCGAAGTCCACGATATTAGTGCCCAGGACTACGTCGAACGCGACCTGATGCTTATTAAGGTTCAGGTCACTGGCGGTGCTCAGTTTAGTGAAATTAAAGAGCTCACAGAGGTTTTTCGAGGCCGTATTGTTGATGTTGCCGCTGACGAGGTGATGATTGAAATCTCGGGCCAAGAGAAAAAGGTCGAAGCTTTTATAGATCAAATGCGACCTTTCGAAATTTCGGAACTCGTTCGAACTGGTAGAATTGCTATGGTAAGAGGTCGGTCCAATTCCGAAAAGTATGGCCTCACTCATTCGGAAGGCTCGCTGAGCCGCTTTCTCGGTTAAAGTTTGCTATCTACCTAGAATAGTTTTTTGGACCTCTTCCCGGAGTTTAAGGTGTTACCATAATAGGAGCTACCACTTGTTTCGAGGTGCCGTCTCTCCTTTTAAAAATTTCCTGTTATTTACGACCATATTTTACCCCCTTTCTCAATCGGAGTGCAACACAAAGAAATGTCAGCCAAAATTTATTATGAAGACGATGCCGATTTGTCAGCCCTAGAAGGAAAAACTATTGCGATTCTAGGTTATGGCTCACAAGGGCATGCTCATGCTCAGAACCTGCGAGATAGTGGTTGTCGTGTCGTCATTGGTCAACGCCCAGGTGGTGCAAACTACGAGTTGGCTAAGAGTCATGGCTTTGAGCCAGTTGACATTGAAGAGGCTGTCAAACAGGCCGACATTATTAACATTTTGCTCCCTGATGAGGTTCAGGGCGATCTTTATCGTAGCAAGATTGCCCCTCATTTAACCGAGGGTAAAATCCTCATGTTTGCCCATGGATTTAGTTTTCATTTTGGTCAGATTGAACCACCCAAAGGGATTGACTCGATGTTAGTTGCCCCTAAAGGGCCGGGTCATCTTGTCCGCAGCGAATACAAGGCTGGTGGTGGGGTGCCATGCCTGTTAGCTATCGGTGAAGGCTCAAGTGATAAGACACGAACATTAGGCCTCGCCTATGCGAAAGGGATCGGAGGTACCAAAGGTGGTGTCATCGAAACGACTTTTGCAGAAGAGACCGAGACCGACCTGTTCGGAGAACAAGTCGTTCTTTGTGGTGGAGTGAGTGAACTGGTCCGCGCTGGATTTGATACCCTTGTCGACGCCGGTTATCAACCCGAAATGGCCTTCTTCGAGTGTATGCACGAATTAAAGCTTATTGTTGACCTCCTTTACCAGGGCGGCCTCAACTACATGCGGTACTCTGTTTCGAATACTGCCGAGTATGGCGACTATACCCGTGGCCCTCGAATCATTACTGAAGAGACCCGCCAAGAAATGAAAAAAATTCTCAAAGAGATCCAGTCAGGTGATTTTGCCAGACAATGGATTCTTGAGAATCGCGCGAACGCACCTTCGTTCAAGTCGATGCGTCGCCTTCAGGCAACCCACCCTGTCGAAGAAGTCGGAAAAAAGCTTCGAAAACTAATGTCTTGGATCGACGAAAAAGAAGTTTAAATGTCTTCTTTACAAGAAGAGAATTCTTTTTTAGCGAACGAATATTGATTGTTTGTACAAAATAAAAGATGAAAAAGTAAATAAGCGTGTTCTTTTGGGACACGCTTATTTCGCGGTTGACGGGTTTCTTTTTAAGAGAAAAGATTAGAGCAAAGAGGTAAGGATCTGGGTAAAGAAATGACTGGCAAAAAGCTCTTTACAGAACACGAAAGAACCTTTGCACGGAATAAATTCGTTTATCCTGTCGTTAGTCGGCGTTCGCAAGGACTCTCGATAGGTATTAACCTGAACCCTGACAAGGTCTGCAATTTTGATTGTATCTATTGTCAAGTCGATCGACGGAGTGATAGCGACATTCCATTTGTTGAAACTGACCAATTGTTGACAGAACTAAAAGAGATGTTTGCGTTTGCCAAGTCGGGAGAAATTTTTGAAACGGAAAAATTTAAAACGACCCCTTCACACTTAAGACGTATAAACGATATCGCCTTTTCAGGAGATGGTGAGCCAACGACATTTAAGAACTTTCCCGAGATTATCAAGGCTTGTGCCGAGCTAAAAAGGGAGTACCAGCTCGATAATGTAAAAATGGTTCTCATTACGAACGCCTCTGTTTTCGATCGCCTTGAGGTCAAACGAGGCCTTGAGATTCTCGACCAAAACGAAGGCGAGATTTGGGCGAAACTTGATGCGGGAACACAGGAGTATTTTAAAATAATTGATCGCTCACCCATGAAGTTTTCGCGGTTGTTAAAAAATATTACCACTGTTGCCCAAAAGCGGCCTATAGTGATTCAGTCGTTGTTTATGAATGTTAACAATGAGCCACCAACACAAAAAGAACAAGAGGCCTATTG
>JALCBQ010000189.1 GCA_028066335.1 Pirellulaceae bacterium | reverse complement strand
TAGTACAACAAGATCCTCCATGAAAAAAGAGAGAAGGCTTTCCCTTGATCTTATAGAAGACCAAAGGAGCTACTTTTCTCAATGATTACAAGATTCTTCAATTGTCAACATGGATGAATAGATTTTAGGAGAATGGAGGAAAGGTAATATGCCACCACGGCTAGCAAGGACTCCAGTCTAATGGATGGAAGTAAAAACAGCTGTTAAGGGGGCGGGAACTAGGATTGGAACGAAATACACAACGAGCTGTTCGAATTTAAACAAAAGGAGCTGGGTTTAAAGACCATTCAACATTTCTCTTGAGTATTTCTTAAAAGTAGGGTACCATCCTCTGCATGCAAATGATTCCTCCTCTGCCTTTAGGCTTTAAAATGAAATTACCACGGTTCCGGTTTCAGTTTGGTATCAAAACGTTGTTGATATTGACGGCCATTTTCGCTCTTATCTGTATTACAGCAGTCATCTTTTTTCGTGTTAATATTTTTAAGCTTAAAATTTCTAAGCAATTTTATAGCGACAATTCTGGTCAAAAAATGACCTCCGGACCATCTGAAAAATGGAATATTCAGGTTGAATCAATTTTCCCTCTTAAGGAAGAATACAATTGGCATGGCCAATTATCTGAAAGCTGCTTTCCTCCTAGGGAAGTGGAAACGACTCTCCTAATACATTATCTGGGTCCCTCTAGGATAATTCCTTTATGGAAAGGGTATACTGTAGTAGGCCATCTCTATGGACAAGTTGAAGTTGATTTGGACGCCCTCTCTGCGGTCAACTGCCAGTCTCTTGTTTTAAAGTCGCCACTTTCCTCTGGTGGCGTCACGCATTTGTCGACAATAGAGGTGTTTGCAGAGATTCTTCCAATTCGGGTAAAAAACACCAAAGCTATTTCAGATTTAAAAAAGATTTCTGTTGAGAACTTATTTGAGGATTCCCAAGCACTTTTCATCCATAACGATATTTTACTTGATCTTCAAAATTTAAAAACTCTTCGTTCTCTAAGCCTTATTTCGGTAGAAACGCAACATCCTCACTATTACATGGACGCCCCCGACAGCCCGTTAATTAGAGCTGCCAAATCCTTTTACGACCAAAGGTATGCAATGACATCAGAGCAAATCGAAGCATTGCTCTCATTGGAAAGCCTAGAATATTTACATATCTATTTCGTCGATGAAGATTGCAAGAGAATCGCAACCCATCCGACCCTCAAAGAGATTAATCTTCAAAAGACAATCATATCACCAGAGGGAGTTGATAAATTACTAGACTCCAAATCGCTAGAAAAAATAACTCTACCAAGATGGCACCCAGTAGGGACAAAAGAAAAATTGTTAGACAAGGCAAAAGAACTAGGTAAAGATATTGAAATTTTAGAGGCAAAGTGATGTCATAACTTCCCTGCGATCTTAATCCAAATATTAGAATTCAGAAAACCCTGATAATCATTATCGTGTGCCTTATTTTGAGAACCTGTGAATTTTAATCTGTAGCCTCGTTGTACTACTACATTAGTTAAATGCTCCCAAGACCACACTTCAGCAAAGTTCACTTGCCACCAAATCAGCGTTCCATCAGGAGTCGTCCTGGAAAGATAACGGGTACCGAAAACAAAAGATCACTAAATATTATTATGGGTGCCATAGGAAAAAACACCAGTAGTTCAAACTAAAGGAATATTGGCATACCGTGCAAACGAAATTGCAGCAACCGAATTAGTGGCAACTATCCGAGCAAACAAGGGATCACAAAAACTCAACCGCGGTAATGAGCCCATCTATATTTTTGCTTATAGCAATGGGCCATTGTAATGAATATTGGACTGAGTAAAGGAATGCGCGTAGATCGCGTTATCCTTCTTGGGTCTGCCCTAGATAATGATTCACGTTTAAATTTACATTTTGTAAATGAATATCTTCTAAATACTTTCTCATTCAATGACAAAGTAACTTTGCAACCGATAGAATCGGATGCCAACCACTGTCTAGGAAAGGCCGGCAAAGTACTTTTGGACTAGGGGGTGACAAAAATTTGGAGAAAAAGTTTAAAGAATCAGGTATCCTAGGTTTCAACCATACAGGTAATAAACGACTCAATTATGGAGAAAAGTCTTGGGAGGGTCTCAAAAAACGAGGGTATAGTACCGTTGGATGGGTTTCTTACTTAGGAGGATACAGTGTAGCTGAACATATCTCGATTCCCAAAAAATTCAAGGGCACAAGTAGAGAGGAAAGCTATCCACTTAAGCCTTTAGCAGACGAGGACGGCCAAGTAGATTGTCAGCCAGGAAATCGAACTATCCTAGATTTCTCGAATCACACCTATGGCACCCTTAAAGGTGAGTCAGAGAAATATAAAGAAAAAACAGTCCGACTGCCAATTATTTTCGACAATGACGATTATATCAGGAGACTTAAAAAAGACTCATATGACTTTTATGGATCTTTTTGTAGAGGGAAAATCCAGTACGAGTAACAGGTAAGGCATGTCGACAAGAAAAACCCAATAAAAGCGGAGGCATATGCTGGACTTGCAAAATCCCCTTGCGCACCAACTAAGTACTGGAGTCCCCATGAGGGAGGTATACCTGAACGATCGCAAAATAATTGTATCCTCTCTCCCAAAACAGACAATACCCCCAAAAATACTAAGGTAGAAATAATCCATACAAAGAAAAAGAACACGACTCTCCAGTGAAAATAGTTATCGTATGATCTAGTCTCTGTATCCTCATTAAAATTTTGATAACCAGACTCATTGCCATCTTTCATAAATAACTCCCTTCGCTTAGTGAACTTGAATGTCTGAGTGCATTCTCTCAGAATATTCTCAGCAAATCAACTTGCTTTCCTTCTATTTGGTTTGTTTCCAGCCATTAAATTGCCTTGAGTGCTAGAACAGCCTTTAAAGGCCTTAGCACTTCCAAAAATCCTCCCCCCCTTGTTGACAATTTGAGAATCTCATAATCATTCAGAGAAGTGTTCCTGATTTTTTATGAGATTCTTTTATAGGATTGAAAAGTCTTCTCATATCGATCATACTCCCTGCATCTCCCATTTCTTCTGTATCTCTCATACTTCCTGGGTCGCCAAAAAGGGGGCAAGAAAAATGAGCACGAGAGCCACTCGAAGTCAAACCGCCATTTCAAATATTCATGGCGATGACCTCTATCTCACAGATCGCCTAAATCGCTACGTGGTAAAAAGGGCGCACTAGAAATCATCCGTTTGCTGGCAGGATATAAGAAAAAGAGGCGATCTTTGGGTAAAAAAAGAACCATTTTCGCCAAAAATCGACCTGTTTTTCTACCCATATCAGGGCAATAGAAATTCTCCCTGTGGGTAATTGTGTCCCTCGGCCAGGCGGGCAAGAAGTTTCGCCTCTCCTTCGATATCGGCTCCGAAGAGTCAATCATGTGGCTCAAGCTTTTTACCAAATAACGTACGGGATCTTCGGTGGCCACATTGAGCTCTCGAATGTCCAGCGAAAAG
>JALCBQ010000188.1 GCA_028066335.1 Pirellulaceae bacterium | reverse complement strand
CAATTGACCTCTGTGCAGGTGAAAAAGAACGGGGAACTCTTGAAACCCTGCTAAGCTCTCCCGCACAACGACAAGAGATCGTCTGGGGAAAGTTGTTAACGGTCATTACCTTTAGTATTTCGACTGCCGTTTTGAACCTTTTAAGCATGGGCATTACGGGTACCTTTGTCATGAAACAACTTGCACTCGGTGGCGGTCTACCAAACCTAGGAATGCCTCCGGTTAGTGCACTGTTTTGGCTCGGCCTCGTTTTAATTCCGATTTCAGCCCTGTTTAGCGCATTGGCACTTGCGATTGCCTCATTCGCCCGAAGTAGCAAAGAGGGACAATACTATCTTATGCCATTGCTCATGGGGACGCTGCCACTTATGATGTTGCCAATGATGCCAGCAGTCGAACTGAATCTTGGCATGAGCCTTATACCGATTTCTGGTGTTTTGCTTCTTTTAAAAAACCTCATCGAGGGAGAGTTTCAACAAGCACTTATCTATTGCCTACCAGTGATTGGTGTAACAGGGGTCTGTTGTTGGATAGCTATTCGATGGGCGACAAATCAGTTCCAAAACGAAGAGGTTCTATTCTCTGGAAGCGAACGATTTAGCGTTGGAGTCTGGCTAAAGCACCTTATTCGTGATCGGGGAGCAACACCGGGTTTCAGCGAAGCACTCATGTGCGCTATGGCGATTTTGTTAATACGGTTTTTTGCCAACGCATTCATGGCCGGCAGCAGCCAAACGATTGATTTTTCAAATATCGTTTCGACGACCCTAACCATCCAGTTGGCTTTTATCTTAACACCAGCTCTCATAATGACGGTCTTTTTAACGACCAATTACCGTAAAACCTTAAGCCTAAAGATTCCTAAGTTACGATTTGCTATCGGTATGTTTGCGCTGGCAGTATTCATGCATCCTGCCACTTTTTTACTAAATATGGGGATCCAAGCTCTTTATCCGATCGACGTGGGAAAACTGCCTGTCCTTGTCGAACTCGTTAAAGAGTTTCAAAGCAAAGATATCATTACTCTTATTTTGTTAATCGGGGTCACCCCTGCTATCTGTGAAGAGCTGGCTTTCCGAGGGTTTATCTTCTCCGGTTTCCGACACAGTGGTCGAAAATGGGTCGCTATCGTACTCAGCGCTTTTTTCTTTGGCGCAACTCATGGTATCTTGCAACAATCAATTTCGGCAGCGGTGCTGGGTTGCCTCTTGGGAGCTATTGTTATTAAAACCGGCAGTATTTTTCCTGCAATGATCTATCACTGTACTCATAACTCATTGAGTGTCTTCTTTCTTAAAATGCCCCAATGGTTCGATCAAGAAGGGATCCTACCATACTTTGTCTCGGAACAAACACAAGAGACCTTCACAGGTGACTTTATGGTCGGTTATATCTATAATACACCTGTAATGGTCCTCTTTACCATTGCCGCTTTTGCAATATTACTGTGGCTCTACTTGCAACCGTCGGCAAACACCGAGGAAGAACAACTCCACGAAAAAATCAGCCATCAAAACGACTAAGCTCACCCTGTTATCTTCTTACCTTCCTAATAGAGATGGCTATGCCTCCCAATCCAAACTATTTTTTTGCAAAGTATCTTGTTTGCAATAAAACGATCATAGAAAACGGCTTGCTCGGTATTCAAGAAGGAAGAATTGTTGAACTTCGAAAACGAAGACTCACGGATTCAGGAACCGATCTAGGGACTGTCGCCCTCCTGCCCGCGTTTCTTAACACTCATACTCACCTAGAATTTTCGTCCCTTTCCAAACCTCTTGGTAAACCAGGAAACGACTTCCCTAGTTGGATTTCGGAAATTGCAAAACATAAAAAAAAGCAAGGGGAATCACTACTGACCTCAAAAGGAGAGGCAACAGAGCAGGGGGTCAATGAGACGCTAAAGGCCGGTATTTCGACTGTCGGCGAAACAATGACCACTCCTTACGATCTCAATTGGTATGCTCATTCACCTCTGAGAGCTACCCTGTTTTTCGAAATGTTAGCCTTGTCTCCCGAAAAGGGAGATACCCTTCTCGGTCAGGCCAAAGATTTGGCAAAACGATTTTCGGCCTTCTCCCCATTTTCGAACCTGTCTCTTGGCCTGAGCCCCCACGCCCCATACTCTGTCTCACAGTCGCTCGTTAAGAAAATAACCTCACTCGCAAAAGAGGAGCGATTGCCACTAATGATCCACCTAGCCGAGACCGAAGAGGAACTCGAGTTATTAGCAACACATGGTGGAATTTTTCGCGAATTTTTAGAAAAGATTGAGTTCTGGACTCCAGCCGGTTTTCCGAAAGAGAGTCGCCCCCTCGACTATTTAGAAATCATTGCCCAGGCCAACACTCCGACCCTAATCGCCCATGGAAATTACCTAGCCAAAGACGACTGGAATTTCCTGGCCGAACATCCCACGATGTCGGTCGTTTACTGTCCCCGAACTCACGCCTATTTTGGACATAAAGAATATCCCCTTCGTGAGATGCTCGCTCGAAAAATCAATGTCACCCTTGGCACCGATTCTCGTGCTTCAAGCCCTGACCTTAATTTGTTTGCTGATCTCAAGCTCGTTGCTCGGCAATTTCCCGATATCTTGCCCTCTAGCTTACTGTCGCTCGTAACAACCAATGCCGCACGAGCGCTCGGCCTCCATCATGAAGCAGGATCTTTAGAAGTTGGCAAAAGAGGCGACTTCCTGACTGTTGCACTCCCAGATTCATGTAACCCCGATCGGGTACTCGACGAAATCTTAGCCCCCTCTTCACAAGTCAATGGGTTGTGGATCGGCGGGGAAAAAGCGAGCTAGTCTCAGTTCCTGTACGCTCTCTTCACTTTGGTTCAAGGTTTCTTAGAGACGACAATTTTGAATTTGTGTTTCTAAAACTGCGGTAGCGCCCACTCTCTCAAGTTTTTCCATAAGTTCAATCAACTCGTCCCGCTTAACCATCACTCGAACTGCACACCAGTTTAAATCCTCTAATGCACTCACTGTTGGCGATTCAAACCCGGGGGTTAACTCTTCGGCCTGAGCCAGCTTCTCCCGTGGAATGTTGTATTCCAGTAACGAATATTCCCTAGCGATGACGATCCCTTCAAGACGACGAACGACCTTATTTGCTAGCTCAGAATCACCGAGATCTTTGTTTTGAACCAATATCGCTTCATAATTTCCTATCGTTTCTAAAATCCGTAACCGGTTAGCAACAAGGGTACTTCCCGTTTCAACCAGGTCTACGATCGCTTCGGCAACCCCTAAGGAAATCATTGCTTCGACCGAACCAGTAATAGGAACAAGGTGAGCTTCAACTTCATGCCTTTTCAAAAAATTCTCGCTACAGCGGGGAAAGCTCGTAGCGATACGGATGTTGTGCAAATCACTAGGCTTGTGAAGGGAGCTCTCTTCCGGAACGCAAATCGCCAGACGGCACTTTCCAACTCCTAAGGGTAGGCGGGTAACGAGACTTTGCCTGCTTTCTTCAACGAGGTCACTACC
>JALCBQ010000187.1 GCA_028066335.1 Pirellulaceae bacterium | reverse complement strand
CCTAGAAACATGGCATCTTGACGTCGAGGAATTTCTTGATCTTCGGAAAAATACTGGCGACGAGCGGCGACGTACCCACGACATGCATACTGCAAACTGGATCCCAGATCTGTTTATGAAACGGGTCGAAGAGAAAGGTGAGTGGACTCTCTTTAGCCCTGATGAGGTTCCTGACCTTCATGACCTTTGTGGAGCTGAATTTGAGGAACGATATACCCACTACGAAAAGCTCGCTGACGAGGGAAAACTCGATCAGTATAGTCGCATTTCTGCTCTCGATCTCTGGCGAAAAATGCTCTCACGACTCTTTGAAACAGGGCATCCTTGGATTACATGGAAAGATCCTTCAAACGTCCGTTCGACCCAGAGTCATGTCGGTGTTATCCACAGCAGTAACCTCTGCACCGAAATTCTATTAAATACTTCTCGTGAGGAGACGGCTGTTTGCAATCTTGGTTCGGTTAATTTGCCTGAGCATATTATTGATGGGCAGCTCAATCTTGAAGCATTGGAAGGGACTATTCAAACAGCAATCCGTATGCTGGATAACGTTATTGGTATTAATTTTTATCCTATACCCGAAGCAAGCGAAGCAAACCATCGTCATCGACCAGTTGGCCTCGGTGTAATGGGTTTTCAAGATGCCCTTCTCAAAATGCGGATCGGGTATGCCAGCCAGGATGCCGTCAATTTTGCTGATCGAAGTATGGAAGCAATTTCATACTATGCTATTTTGTCATCGAGCCAACTTGCTGCTGAGCGCGGGACTTATAGTAGCTATCAAGGATCGAAATGGGATCAAGGGCTCCTTCCGATTGACACGATCGACCTTTTGGAAAAGTCTCGCGGGCAAAAGGTTGATCTTGATCGAAGTAGTTCTTTACCGTGGCAAAAAGTTCGCGAGTCGATTGCCGAGCACGGTATGCGAAACAGCAATGTGATGGCGATTGCTCCGACAGCAACGATTTCGACGATCGTCGGGGTGAGTCAGTCGATTGAGCCAAGCTACAAACATCTCTTTGTAAAAAGTAACCTCTCTGGCGAGTTCACCCAGGTCAATAGCCGCCTTGTTGAAGAGTTAAAAGAGCGAGACCTCTGGGGCCCTGACACACTGGAGGCCCTCAAACATTTTGATGGTTCATTGCTCGAAATCCCTGGCATGCCAGAAGACCTCAAAGAACGTTACCGGACTGCCTTTGAGATTGAGCCCAAGTGGCTTATCGAGTGTGCCGCTCGTCGACAAAAATGGATCGACATGGGGCAGTCACTCAACCTTTATATGGCCGAAGCGAGCGGTCGAAAGTTAAACGACATGTATTTTTTGGCTTGGAAAAAAGGTCTTAAAACGACTTATTACCTTCGCTCTTTAGCAGCGACGACGGTTGAGAAGTCGACCGTTGATGTCAATCGGTTTGGTATTCAACCACGATGGATGAAAAGCCAAAGTAGTTCAAGCGATATTCAAGTGCAACGTGGGGCCTCATGTAATCTCGACGGAACTTGTGAGGCATGTGAATAAACAGGTAGTCCAAACCGGGCAGGACGTTTTAGGTGGAATAAGGGGCACACCGGGTGAAGTTTATTCACCAGAAGACAATAGTAAGAGAGGCTTTTGGGCCTTTTAGGATAGTTAACTTTATTTAAATATAGTACTCATAGAAAAAGGATTATTCGCTATGACAGATACTTCTTCAGGAAATCAGGCCGTTAATCAGGCTGCTGGAGGCAATGCGGATGAGGCGAAAAACCCTGACCCGCTCGGCTTTGATCCAACAATGCAGCGTGTAAAGGTCTCGGATAAGCGATTGCTCGGGTGCAAAAACGCTGACGTTAATCAGCTAATGCCTCTGAAATATCATTGGGCGTGGGAACATTATCTCAATGGGTGTTCGAATAATTGGTTGCCGACCGAAGTCCCTATGACCAAAGATATCGAAACATGGCGCAGTCAAAAATTGACCGACGACGAGCGACTCATGATCATGCGGAACCTTGGTTTTTTTGCGACGGCTGAAAGCCTCGTCGCCAATAACCTTGTGTTAGCAATCTTTACTCATGTAACCAATCCCGAGTGTCGTCAATATTTACTTCGGCAAGCGTTTGAAGAAGCGGTTCATACCCACACCTTCCACTATGTTGTTGAAAGCCTCGGCCTAGACGAGGGTGAGATTTTCAACATGTACCACGAAATTCCTGCGATTAGTCGAAAAGACGCCTTTGAAATCGAGCTCACCAAAGAAATATCTGATCCAAATTTCAATCCTGAAACCTTCGAAAATAAGCAGGCCTTTCTAAAGAACCTTATCGGTTACTATGTCATTATGGAAGGGATCTTTTTCTATAGTGGTTTTGTAATGATGTTGTCGTTGCAACGTCGGAACCTTATGACTGGTGTTGGGGAACAGTTTCAATACATTATGCGAGATGAGACGATCCATCTCAATTTTGGTATCGACCTTATTAACGGTATCAAAGCAGAAAACCCCGAAATCTGGACACAGGAATTTCAAGACGAAATGGTCGCCAAAATTCGTGAGGCGGTTGAACTTGAGGCCGCCTACGCCAAAGATTGTCTCCCGAATGGGATCATGGGGTTAAGTGCTCCACTTTTTAGAGAGTATGCCGAGCATATTGCCGATCGTCGCCTTGAGCGTATCGGTTTGCCGACACAATACAACTCGTCGAATCCGTTTGAATGGATGAGCGAAATGATGGACCTTTCCAAAGAGAAAAACTTCTTTGAAACCCGCGTTATCGAATACCAAACGGCCGGAAATCTCGACTGGGATTAAGAAGTTTGTAGGAATGACCGTCTTTTTATCGGTTTAAAATCATAGAATAAAAAGCTATCCAAATGAGAATTTGGATAGCTTTTGTAATTATTCATCCTCAGATAGGCAGCGAAGATTACAGCCCCCTAGCTGTGCATTCTGGCAAAGTTGTCGCCGAGGGCGAGTATTTTGGCCTCTTCTTGGGCAAGCTCTTTTAAACGGTCTAAAACAGCCCCTTCTGGTTGATAATCGAAGGCGAGCTTTACGTAGGTCGTATGGTGGCGTGCCTCCGACTCAAAAAGACTTTCGTAAAAATCTGCCACTTTCGGCTCAGTCGGTCGAATATGTTCGGCCAGCCGCTTAAACCGTTCACAACTTCTTGCCTCAATGAGCGAGGCAACCAGTAAGAGGTCGACGGCCCGCTGGGGTTCTTTTTTACTGACCAATTCATGAAGCCGTTTGCCATAGCTGCTCGGTTTTAGAGTCCGAAATTTAATATTGCGTTCCTCAAGTAAAGCGAGAACCTGATGAAAATGTTCCAGCTCTTCCTCGACAATCTCAGTCATTTTTTCAGTGAGTGGTCGATTCGTAATGTAGGTATCGAGCATCCTCATGGCGTAGGCGGCCGCCTTTTTTTCGCAGTGAGCATGGTCGATTAAAACGAGATCAAGCCCTTCTTGGGCTTGTTGTAGCCATTTTGGGTTGGTATCGCTTGCTAGGTTAAGCAT
>JALCBQ010000186.1 GCA_028066335.1 Pirellulaceae bacterium | reverse complement strand
ATATTGGTTACCACTATTGATCACTCTGGCTATTTTCGGGCAGCCGACGAAAGTCCATGAGGAGGTTGCCTGCCCAGAAAAAAGGATGTTTGGCAGTAAATGTGTGTTCTTGGGGGAGCTTCCGAATACGAGGCTCAGTCTCGTCGTTGAGTGTTACCGACCACAAGTTAAGAATGGCTGCCTGTAAGGCAGTAGGGGCTGAATTTTTATGGTAGGTTTCTGTGAACTCTTTAAGGAGTTGCCGTTGGGATTCTCCCCCTGTTTTCCAGCGGCTTAGCAGGACAGTTCGGCTTCCAGAGGCAGCCAAAGCACAGAGATTTAGGAAAATCTCTTGTCCATTCCCATTGTTTCGCAGGGACGTTTCGGCATCGGTATGAAATCCAGGCAAAACAAGAACGTCAGGAGCTCCAAAAGGGCCGGTTGGCCATTCGGTAAGTTTTCCACCTGGTGTTTTGGAGTCGAGTCCAAGAGGGGCCCAGTTGTAGATCTCTTTTGTGTTGTTGATATTTTGCCAGACAAGGGCGTAGTCAACAAGTGTTTTCAGGTAAGCAGTTTGGGCTGAGAGTTGAGAGGCCGAAATCCCTTTTAAATTCGGCGTTAAGCTAGACCAGTCGTTATGGTAGGAGGCGACCTCTTCTGGCTTTTCACGACTGTTTAGGCGGCCCAACAGAGCAACGCTTTTGGGGTATGTTTTTAGCCTTTGTTTGTCACGAGGAATCAGACTCATCAAAGGAAGGTAACGGACGTGGACATGTTCGATAAGTAGTTCATAACGATATTTGGGCTTTTCTACTTTTTTCTTTTTCTTTGTTTCTTCTTCCTCTTTGGTGGTCTTTTCATCTATCTTGTCTTTGGGAGGCTCCTCGATTTCGTATTTGAGGGCTAACGCTTCAAAGGGGAGATACCACAAAAGATGGTCTGGGATAATCGTGAGCTCCTCGTAGTTATCCCAAAAATTGTGTTGAGCATTGTTGAATAACAAATTTAGGAGAACGTGGGAATCTTCTTGCCAAGTGGTTAATTCAAGCTGTTTCTCGGTAATACGAGAGGTTGAACTCCCGTTCCCCCATTTTTTGAGGAGGGTGACAAGGCGGTTTTTAACCAAGCCCGGACTCTCTAACCGCCAATGGGCAAAATTGGTACTACTCAACAAAAAGGCATAGGTTGCTGTCTCGGTATTGTGAAATGCTAAGACAAGTTCCTTTGAGCCGAGCTCTTCTTGAAGTTCTTCAACGGTTCGAATAGGTGGGAAAATATAGTCCAGATCAATCCTCTCTAACATAAGTTGCCAGATCATCAATTGTTGACTTGCAGCGGCCTGAGAAAATTGATGATAGAGATTTATCTGCTGATTTGCCTCGGTACTATCAGCAGGGTGTGTTAGTGAAAGGTCAAGAAGGTTCTTGTGGATATTTTGAAGGTGATCGTGGTTTACTTTCAATTCGGGGTATTTGAGGAAAAGATCTTGTCGTTTTAGGATCTGCTCTCGTGAAAGCCGTTCTTCTGGAGCTCCTAAAATCCAGTAAAACGCGAGCGAACGACCGCCAATTGCTAACGAGCTGTAAAAGCGCCTTCGCTTTTGACGCTCGGTAATAACGAATGCCTCATCATAACGTTCACGTTGCATCGCTAAATCGAGCCAATGGTTCCATGCTTTGTCGTGAGAGAAGAGGGTCATGCAAAGAGCCTCTTGCGGCTGAAGCAACCAATCGTCTTTTCGGGGAACGGGGAGGTATTCTTCAAAAAACTGATTCGCCAAGTGAGAGCTAAGTCCTTGGTTTAAATACATCTCGTCAGCCAGGGCAACCTGAAAAAGCCACCGGGAACTGTTACGCTTGTAGTTGAGAAAATTGGTAAGTGCTTTTTCACCATTATTTTGTTTACCATTTTGAAAGTGTACCCGAGCGAGTTGGAAATGGTAACGCGCGCCGAGTTCACCAGCGAGAAGCTCTGTTTTGTTCATGGCTCGTCGAGCACTTTGCAAGAGTTTTTCGGCATCGTTTATATTGTGAACGGAGAGAGCAATGTCGGCTGCCTGTGTGTAGAGTGAGGCCTCAAGGTGGCGGCTACGGCCTCTTTTACTTGCCCATTGTGCGGGAGCGATAAGTGATTGATAAGAGAGTATTTCATCGGATAAGATATGGACCTGTGAGCCCCTTTCAATTGCCTCTTCAACGACATTATAGTGGCCAAAGTTTGCAGCAGAAATGGCTGCCTCTTTAAAATAAGCAGCAGCAGCTTGGTATGACTTTTTTTGAAATTCAAGTTTGCCAAGTTCCAAAAAGACCATGCCGGTTAAGTGATGGTCGAGGTTATTACCCACAGAAATTGCATTTTCGAGAGCTGCTTGGGCTTCATCTTTGTCCGTAGTACTTAGATAAGCAAACCCACGAAGGCTATTTTGCCAAGCCTGACTCCAATGAAGACTTTCAGGAATATCGGTGTAGATTTGAAGAAGTTGGTCGCTTAGGGGATCGTGTTCGGCCATAGGACCCAAGAGTTCAGCCCGGCGGCGGAGTACGACCGCACAACAGCGGATGATTTCAGCAATATTAACAGGAACATATTCCAGATTTGCAACGACACCTCCTGTTCGTTGTATAACATCGTCGTTATCAAACCGTCCCCGTAGATACGAAAATTTTTCAGGGATTCGGGCAACTCCACTGTTTCGGGAAGAGACTCCCCAGGGAAGGCGATTTTTTTGTGCAATCTGTGCCTGTTGTAGTTCTGCAGGGAAATCGGCCCTCTCAAGCCACCGAGGGTTGGCGAGCATCAGCTGGGCAGCGCTGTTGTAGTTTTGAAGAGCCCCGGCGAAGTCGCCCATATGGTAGCGGCACTCACCAAGCATCGTATAGTAACAGACCGAATCCATCCAGCGGCTATCGACGATTCGATAGCCCGATCGTGCAGCTCGCTCAAAATCTTTGTAGGCTTCGGAAAAATTGCCATCGAAAAAATCGTTAAATGGAACGAAGTATTCTGCCTTCGGAAGAGTTTCACGAATTTGTGCTTGGGCAAAATTAGATGGCTCCAAGAAGGGTGTTGCCACTGCAAGCAGCAGTAAAAGGAAGAGCCTTTTGGTTGGTTGTCCGTAATGAAAGATGGGCCGCAGGGTAGGGAGGGGCATGGTAAGTTTACCTTCAAGGGAGGAGATTTGGAGAAATCGTAGCGATCGCGCCAATTCCCTAAATAATACATTACCCGAAAGGAAAAAACGACTAATTTGTTCTCTTTTTATGGTTACTCACCCCAGAAAATCATGAGACTAGAGTCTCTTGAGAGTATCTATTACCGAGAAAACCGGTTTCTCTAGAAGAATTAGCATTTTTCCTAAAATCCTCAAAGTCTGTGGGGTCCAGAGGCCGATAGCTGAAGTAGTGGACAGACTGTCAAGCAGTCGAGTAATGATCCTTTGCGACCTAGAGGAACGATGTTTCGAATTTGGAGATAAAAATCACATGAAGGGCTTGTTTCAATCAGCTGGGATCCGTTTGGGT
>JALCBQ010000185.1 GCA_028066335.1 Pirellulaceae bacterium | reverse complement strand
ATGTTCGCCATTTATTTGTGAATGTTAACAGCCGAATTTTTCGAGTTTTTCTCGAAGAGTATCAGCGGTAAATGGTTTTACAAGATAGTCACTACAACCGGCTTGGATCGCTTCCATAACTCGTGATTTTTCAGCTTCGGTGGTGACCATAATGATCGGTACATCCGTATTTGCTTTTCGGATATCTTGAATGACTTCCAAGCCATTTTTCTTTGGCATATTCCAGTCCGTAAGAACGAGGTCGAACTCATTTTGTCCAAAAAGAAGGACCGCTTCTTCACCGTCACCAGCTTCGGTTGCTTCTTGAACTCCGACTGCTTGAAGGGAACGAAGGATGATCTTTCGCATCGTGCTTGAATCGTCGGCGACTAAAACTTTTTTGCTCATGGTGGCAGCCTTTGTAACAGAGAAACGATAAGTGACGGTTATTCATACTATTCATAACTATACAGATTGGTTTTAGGCCAGTCTGTTGAAATAGTCGGTTCTCCACAACTGTAGGTTACTGGCCGAGGTTGTCAAAAAACTTTCTTCAAAAATACAGGTATAAATAGCGCCCTGATTTTTACGATGAAACGAATAAAAGAGGGAGTGTGGCGAATTTGAGGAAATTTGATGAATAAAATATTCATCGAGGTAACTGTGGCCTATCCTGTGGTAGCAAGATATCTAGTGGCAATCGATAAGCTTTTTGTGCTGAATGTTGCCAAAGACTAATAGTTTACAGTTTACCGTCCCGGAAGAAGGAGGTTATGTCGTGTCTCAAAATGCTACTGATGAATCCGCGGAAGTGCAGGCCGATATTCAGAGTGAAAATCAAAATACTTTGCAGTTGGTTAGTTTTCAACTAGCTGATGAAGAGTATGGTGTGGAGATTATGAAAGTTCAAGAGATCATCCTCATGGGAGAGATCACTCGTGTTCCCCAAACACCGGCCTATATTAAGGGGCTTATTAACCTGCGAAGTACGGTCATTCCAGTCGTCGATCTTCGTCTCCGTTTTGGCCTTAATTCTCAAGAAGCGACCGAAAATTCTCGCATTATGGTTGTTAATGTTCGTGGGAAAACGATCGGTATTGTTGTCGATTCGGTCTCCGAGGTTTTGAGAGTTGCCGAGAGTGATGTTGCTGACCCACTTCCGACTGTCTCTGGTGTTGAACGTGAGTATATCCCTGGCCTTATCAATTTGGATTCACGGCTGTTGGTCCTTTTGGATATCGACAAACTTTTGACAATGGAAGAGGCGAATAGTCTTGATGAATTGATTCCAACCATTTAGACGATCGATTTTTTGTCTACTGTTACGGCCTTCCTAGCCATTAGTTACAACCACTTTTGAAATACGAAAGCAACAAAATGGTTTCCACATCTGATCAAATTGATGACGTTCTTCTCAAAAAATTCGGGAAAATAATTTACGAAGTTGCTGGTATACAAACTTCAGATAAAAAGCGAGCGTTATTGTCTAACCGTTTGCGCCGTCGTTTGCGAGCGACAGGAATTGCGAACTTTGAGGAATATTACCACTTCCTTTGTAAGCAGAGTCAAGATTCAAAGGAATGGAAGATGTTCCTTGAAGAAATCACGACCCATGAGACCTATCTTTTTCGAAACGAGATGCAATGGAACTGGTTTCAAAAAGAGTTCCTCAGTGAGATTATCGAGAAAAACGCGAGTAGGCCGGTTCGGAAAAGGTTGCGTGTCTGGTCTGCCGCATGTAGTACTGGTGACGAAGCTTATACCGTTGCGACTTGTTGTGCAGCAACACTCCCTGAATTAAGTAAATGGAATGTCGAGATAGTCGGTACTGATATTGGAGTTGACACTGTTAAGAGAGCGCAAAACCCAACATTCGATGAACGAGCCATGCGACTGGTTCCTTCCGACCACATGAAAGCGTATTTCACTAAAGAGGCAGGCGCAGATTTCTGGGTACCTAAAGAGATTTTGACAAAAATGACCAAGTTTAAGACTCATAACCTTCTCAAACGATTTGTTGATCATCCTTTTGACATGGTTATTCTCAAGAACGTTATGATTTATTTTGACCGAGCTTCTCGAGTAACAGCGGTCAATCATTTAACAAAAGTCGTCAAGCCTGGTGGCTATCTGTTAATTGGTGCCGCTGAAGGGGTATCGGATTACCTCAAAGATGACTACGAGCGAGTTTTTCCTTGGCTTTACCGTAAAAAGGGAAGCGTATTTGGGCCTTAAGAAGAAATTTTAGTTTTAAAAATGAGTACATTCAAATTGCCCCGTCGCTCATTTTTGAAATCGTGCCCACCCAATGATGTACAAACTGATTACTTTATGTTTAACCTTTGCGCGCAGATGCACGAGGTAGCCGAATGTCAGACGAGCAGGCTTTTATAGAAGATGAGATGTATGAGGAGTTGCTAAGCGACTTTTTAGACGAATCAGAGATACTTTTGGAGCGACTTGACACAGAGTTGCTTCAGTTAGAAGAGTGGGTCAAAGAGGCCGACCGTTCTCGTGAGCGTTATGACATGGACGAGCTTAACAGTATGTTCCGCTCGGTTCATAGTCTTAAAGGTCTCTCGGCGATGCTCGGGCTTGCAAGCGTTAACAACTTGACCCATAAAATTGAAAATATTTTTGATGCGGCCCGTAAAGAGGAACTATATTTTGAAGAATCAAGTGTCGACTTGGTTTTTCGAGCGATTACGAAGCTTGCTGAAATGAGAGACCAGCTGGTCACTGAGGGGACTGATCTCCTCAATTACGACGAGCTGGAATCGGAAATTCAGAGACTGCTAAATACAAAAGAGGCTTTTGAGATAACGCCTGATCTACCACCTCTAAGTGCAGATGTTGACGTGGTGGTCGAAAAACCTGCGACTGTTTCAGGAGAGCAAAGTCGTTCTGTACCTCCTGTGAAAGAAAAAAAGGAAGTGAAGGAAGAGCTGATGACCAATACTAACAATCCAGCACCTTTTGAACCGACCGACCTTTTTCACGATGTCACCGATGAAGGGGGAGCACCTGCAAAATATCTTGCTATTTTTATTGATGAAGCAGATATGGCGCTCGATCAACTCACCGAAATATTGATTCATCTTGAAAAGGGATCGACCACCGAGCAGGTTGAGCAGCTTCTTATTACGGCACACAGAGTCAAAGGATCAGCTGCCTCAATTGGGCTACATCGACCGGCAAAGCTTGCACACTTCATGGAAGATATCCTGCAAGTACTCAGAGAAACTGGTGGTGAGCTCGGCCTAGAAATGGTCGATGCCATGCTCAAATGTACTGATTCACTCCGTTACTATCTTGAGGGGCTGAAAGAAGGTAAGCCAGTCTCGGAAACGTTTAATGAGGTTGCAAACGAGCTCCTTAAAGCTGACTACAATGCAAAAAATCCAGGAGCACAAAAGGGTACACCGACAACAGCTCCAGAAGTAGAAATCTCATCTCAAAGTGACGAAAAAGTGGGGCAAGAGAATGAGCCAGATACCCCTCAATCCATTGACTTTTCATGGGAAAGTTTTGAATATTATCTCCGAGAGACCGAAGGGATTACTCAATCGGTCACTGCTCTTGAAA
>JALCBQ010000184.1 GCA_028066335.1 Pirellulaceae bacterium | reverse complement strand
TTGAGTCCATTCGCCAACGATGAGGGCCTGGTTCTCATTGGCAAAAGTATGGATTGTGTCGTCGTCGGGGTTTCGCATACGAAAACGGGGATAGCAAGTTTCTCTGACTTTATCATGATAAATATCAAAAGCCCAGATTAGCTCATCCTCTTCGGGGCCGCTACCTTTATAAAGAATTGTTCCACTTTGGAGTGAATCGATTTTAGCCCAGACACAAATGGTGAATTTTTCACTGCTAAGATTAACGTCCTCAGGTAACTCGATATGGCTATCGACACCTGGGAAATAGACTGATTGTCCGTCTGAGAGACCTGTTGCACGTGGCTGGTTGAGAAGAACCCCGTTTTGATAGGTGCCGTCCTTATCACTTTCGGTCTCTTCTGCAATCGCTTGGCCGGATGTTTCATTAAATCGCCACCAATATTGGATATCATCCTCATCCTCATCCTCATCCTCATCTTCATCCTCATCCTCATCCTCATCTTCATCCTCATCCTCGTCATTGTAGTCGTCGTATGTCTCTTCTCCGGTCGCGAGGTCTTTGATTTCACTACTTGATAATCTCTCAGAGAAAACGATCAATCCATCAAGATTACCATGAAAGGGGGTCGCAGTCGGTGGTGCCGTTGGGGCGAGGTCAAGCCCACCATGAAAATGGGCAGCCCCTTTAATGTGAACAGGGAGGTCAATAGAAGCTACATCGTCCCCCCACTGGTAGAGGTCATAACCAGTCAAGTCTGCCCAGCGAGGCGAACCACTCGGAGAAAGGTTTTCGCGGACTAACTGGACGATTGCGCTAACGGTATAGGTTGAAGACCGACGAGAATCGGATGGGGCGGTTACGGTAGCCGTTGAATGAATCGTTACTCGGTATGGGTAGTCTGAATAGTCGGCATCATCGGCAGATAACGTGGCATCACCTGCTTTGTAGCCGATAGTACAGGTAGTGGAAGAGTCAAATGTCACTACAAAGCTTGTGTCAACACCAACCCAATCAGAGCTTCTAATCTTCTCAAGACCAAGGTCGAGCCCGGAAAGGGCGGCATAACGGGCATCAAGATGTTGAGTATAGTTCTCCCCGATAAGTCGGTTGCTGTATTGTAGATGGAGGACTGTATAGGAGAGAGTCAAGACTGTCGTAAGAACCCCAAGGACCAGAACGATCCCGATCCCTCTTCGAGAATGACAATGCAAAGAGGGCCGGTGTTTTCGACCAGAGCTTCTATTTACATTCATCTGTTTTTACTCTCCATTTACTTGCCCGGCGCAATATCGACGGTTAAAACCATTTTCCGACCTTTCTTCAGGATATCTTCTCCCCTGGCCAGAGGCTCCTGTTAAAAGGGTGCCCATGGTACGATATACCTTTATTCTTGTGTTGCTATGATAAGTTCATTTTTATTTAATGGATAATAGTGAGTCGATGATCCGAAAAAAGCGATCGAGGTTTCACCAGTTGGATCCTCTCTTTGTCCCTTTGCCGTTGGCAGAAGTTGAATCTCTGTTTGACAAAGTACCTGACGTAGCCGCGATTCTTTTTGAAAAGGAGTTGTTGGCCATGTGAGTAACTCCCAACTCTTGGTTTTGTTTTTGTAACTCTCTAATTCTTCTTCACTAGGAAGGTAGCGTGTTTTGAATCGTAATATTCCTACAGAATTGGAGTCGGCTACCGTACGTGTGCGCAACAGTTTTGTTAAAACAAGTTTTGTCGTTAGCCCATTAGCTTTGAAAGCGGCTATCTCAGATTTCCATGTCCCTGTTTGGTCAATGGGGGGAACTTCTCGTGTGTCTGAAAGGTTTTGGAATTGCACAATATTTTGGGGGCGATCAGGATCAAATGAAAAGACAATTAACTCGGAGTAGAGAGGTTTTAGCTCTTTCTCAATAGGACGATCAGTCTTCCAGACGACGAGCGTTCCTGGAAACGAGACACCGTTTATATCTGTGTCAACAGCGAGTAACCCCGGAAAAACATTGTTGGAGCTTGCCTGATGAACAACACGGTTGATCCGCTCGAAAACGACCCTCGCATGTTGAGAGGCGTTAGCCCTTCCCTGCTGGTTTTGGTAGTGTGCCTCCATTGAGAGTGCGATGATTCCCATGGTTCCAACGATCGCACTTAAAATCGTCATTGAGATCATTAACTCAAGAAAGGTCATCCCCTGTCGACATTGTTGTCTATTATCATGGTCTTGACGAGAAGGGAGCCTAGTAGGCTCCTGATGCCGCCCATTGCAGCAAATCTGGTTTTGTGAATTGAAAAAGCTTCGTGACATGTGGGGTTCTTATTCTATTGTTTCTCGAGTGACATATCTTGATACATCGGCGAGGCTTGTATGGGTCCCATCATGGTTCATTTTTCGGACTCGCACTCGGACCCGCAGCAGGTCGGTCACTATGCCTGAAGGAAGTGAAGGCGTTTCTCGATCCATATATTCAACGGTTATGTGCCGGTGCCATTTTTGAAATCGTTCAATCGCTTGATAATCGGCCCCCCGAAGACCACCTTGTCCGTCTTCTTTCCCAAGAGGGTGGCCATAAATATCGAGAATTGGGTTTTCGGTAACTTGGTGGTATTGCTCAAGGTGCGTAAAAGTTGACCGTGGTGCATTACTAAGGTTTGCCGTAATAGGGATCGCTGTTTTTTGAACTGGAAGCCCAAGAGCCTCATCAAGAAGTTGTTGTGCTAGGCCCTCGGCGATGAGTTGCTCAACCCCCGATGAAGCACTACTTTGGGTTGTTTCAATCGAACTCACAAAGGCACCGACAGCAAGTGTTGTTAGTGAAATTGCAACTAACGATTCGACCAAAGTAAAGGCATTACGTATCGGTTTTCCCATAATTTGGGGTTCCAATGGGTAAAAAGGCAATGGGAAAAGATGTTATAATAATAGCTTTTGGCTTTCCTATGAACAAAAACGCGGCAAACACCCCAAGAGAGGAGTTCAACCGCGCTGGTACCTATTTTCCTTCCCCAAGGCTTTGGTACATCTAAACCTTAGGTCTTCCAGAACAATTGTCAAATAAGTTTTGATCTTTTTGTACGCCTCTACTGCTATAGCCACACGCTCTGACGGAATTGGGCGACCTGGATTCAAGCGAATCGGTTGGATCCACTCAAAGGAGCCCGAAGATAAAAGGTCCAGAGAGTTTCCCAAACATCGTTTTAATCATAGGGATAATATAGAGGCAATTACGATGTAGAAGCTGAACCCATGACAACTACCTTATTGAGACTTTTGGTGTCCTTTGTCGCCTTCCTTTGGGCACCGGCAGCACCTTCGGTGATTTTACCCCTCTCAGTGAGATTAACAACATTTTTTTGCCGGGCCACCGTTGTAATCAAGTATTGCCATTTCTTCGGCACCGACAGCTACGGCCGAGCCTTCATCTTTTGAGCGTCTGTTGAATCTCAACAGCGGTGTCGACATTCTCGAGCACCTCATAAGCGACAACGACTGGCCCCGAGGCAGTCGTGATAATAACCGCACCACCACCATCACCAAGAACATCGGAAGTATACCAAGAACGTTTTAGATAGAAGAAGTGTATAGTACTAGCAATAAAATATGATATAGAAGAGAGAGCAGGCAAGGTAACACATAGAAATGATCTACTAGGCCCTACTTTATTAAGTGGTCCATTTAATATTTTACAAACAATCGCTCTTAAAA
>JALCBQ010000183.1:619-3768 GCA_028066335.1 Pirellulaceae bacterium | reverse complement strand
CAGCTAAAAAGATGCCAATCGTTTACACACACCAAATTGTCAAAGATCAAAAAACTCGCCAGAAGTTAAGCGAAGCGAAGCCGCCTGACAACCTCAAGGCAATCGCGTAAGTCTATCACGTCTTCTCGAAGCCACAAGTGGTCTTTTAGAAGTTTTCTAAAAGTTCTTTTCGCCACGAGCTGCGATAAACCTAGAGTGGAGATGACCGGAATCGAACCGACAACCCCCTGCGTGCAAAGCAGGTGCTCTCCCAGTTGAGCTACATCCCCTTTTGTTTGGCAAACCCTGTACTATTTGCCAAAATCTTATTCTCTGAAAATTTGCGACTGAAAACTCAGAAAGTGGGTGTACCTAGACTCGAACTAGGGACCTCGTCCTTATCAGGGACGCGCTCTAACCAACTGAGCTATACACCCGGCTCTTTTCAGAAATATCCTCTCAAAACCGACGACTTAGCCGCGAGCGGGCCTCGTTTGAGGGTTACGTATTCTATGACAAGCCGCCTAAAACTCCAAGTGGGGAAATGGGAAAAATCGTAATTTTCTTCTCTCTTCTCTTGACAAATCTCTTTAGCCAAAGCTAAGGCCAAGGCCGAGCCACGTAAAGCCGATCACAAGCCACAGGGGCGTTGTTATTACCGACAAGAGGGTTGTTCCCGATACCGCATAAAAGGCGAACTGGACATCTCCGTCGAAATGGCGAGAAAAAAGGATGGGAAACATAGCGCAGGGCATCGCTGCTTCAAGGGCCAGAATCATTTTAAGTGTTGTATCTTCTGCCAAAAAGCAGTAGGTATAACCTAAAAAAAGGAGGGGTAAGACAACAATCCGCAGGCTAGCAACGATTGCAGTCACTCGGAAAAATTCTTTCCAGCAAAAGGCGTTTCGAGTCTCTTCAAAAATCCCGTAGATGGTCGAGCCTATTAACAAAAGAGCGAGTGGAATCCCAAGGGTCCCAATTTTGGTAACACCATCAAAGAGCCCTTGAGGTATCCATTGGCTTACCCCGGATGTATTGCACAAAACAGCTAAGACAATAGCAACGCTCGGTGGATTAATCCCTTTTTGCCACCAATGTTTGTTACAGTTTCTGTTCATGAGCGAATAACCGACGGTCCAGGCTGTTAGCTCGACCCCAAATCCAAAAATCAGCAACTGCGAAAGTTGTGAGCTTCCCCCTGCCTCCGGGAAAAGAGTCTCCATAAGTGGAATCGGCAGAAAGCCATAATTGTAGAAGGCAACACAGACCAAAAAAGTCGCAATGGAACCATCTGAGGGTAGCCACCTTTTGGGCAAAACCTTCAATAACAACCACCCAAGGCTCAACCCGACCAAAACCGACCCGATACCAAGCAAAGGCAAAAAAAGTATTTTCCCGGCACTTCCCAACTCACTGACCATGGCGATCTTTGAAAAAACAAAGCAAGGCCATATGTAGTGGACGATTAATTTAAAAATACGTCCCTCAACCACCCCGTCAAGATAGCCACTGTAACGGATCCAAACGCCGAGCAATATAATGAGAAAAAGGGCGACTTCGGCCGAGACGATCGTCATCAAATCGATGGACATTCGGTTCTTTCGGTAAAACTTCTCTTAAAGTGGTCACGCCCTACAAGCCAACGGCCACAACAATGGTATAAAAAGGAAGAGCCCTCTTCGCTGCTGATGTTCACCTATAGTTGGATAACAAGCCTCTAACTTAACGACAAACCGATTCCATGACACCTACCCACGACGACCGAATCCCCAAAAACCGCAGTTTTCGCCTCACTTTTCCGGGGCACAATGGTAATGACCTCGCCGCACGCCTTGAGCTCCCCCCTGATGAACCCAAACTTTACGCGATCTTTAGCCACTGTTTTACCTGCACCAAAGATATCAAAGCGATCAGCCGTATTAGCAAACGGCTCGCTCAACTCGGTATTGCTGTACTGCGCTACGACTTTAGTGGACTGGGCCAAAGCAAGGGAAATTTCACCGAAACGAGTTTCTCAACAAACAAACAAGACCTCCTCGCCGCTGCAAAATTCCTTTCAGAAAACTACAACCCGCCCCAACTTCTTATCGGCATGAGCCTCGGTGGTGCCGCCTCGTTAGCGACCGCTGCTCAGATTGATTCAGTAACAGGGGTCGTCACCCTTGCTGCCCCTTCCGAAACACCTCACCTCGCCGAGACGGTGACTCGATTTAACCCTAAGGTCGAAACAGAAGGAGAGGGTAAAGTCACCATTGGCGGAACGACCTATCTTATGAAGAAAAAGCTCCTCGACGATTTGCGCAGTTATGATCTTGGCAGTGACCTGGTAAACCTAACCCAAAAAGTCCTTCTTTTTCATTCGCCCCTCGACCAGACCCTTGGCTATGAGCATGCTCAAACCCTCAAAGAAAAGATCGGAACGAACGCCTCACTCGTAACACTCCACGGTGCCGACCACCTTTTAACGACCGACCCAAGCGATATCGAATTTGTCGCCCAAACGATTTTCCACTGGACAAGCCGGTTTGTTAGCTAAGCTATTTATTCGCAAAAAATTGTTAGCTCGTGAAATAGAAAAATATCTTTTTGCATTGTACGTTCATAAACACCTCAGGCGACATCGGTTCGATGTCGCCTGAGCCTTTTATTGTGGTCATTGATACTCACGGAAAAGGTCCATCCCTCGCCACGAATACCCTTTTTTCTGTTTAATCGAGGTTACCTCTTTTTATTTACCTCTATTCTTTTTTAAAAGTCTTAAAAACTTTGCCATCGAAAGAGAGGGGAGACATCGAACTGATGCCTCCCCTCTCTTTTCTCATGACGATTGTTTTACTCTGCCAAAAGCTCTATTTTCCAACTCCGGATGAAGCCTTCACTTTGGTCGCCTCTTTTTTTATACTCACTTTCCCTTTAGATGATAACGCAGCCCTCCCTCTGCTGCTAAGCTTATGGTATGAGGATTTGTAATGGTGCTCACGCATTTGTAGACGCCCTATTACATCTTCTGCGGTACGCTTTGCTCTGATACGGTTCGGGATAAAGTACCTCGGCCCTCGCACCCCCGTCGTTCCAGCCGAAGAATCAAAGTCACCTGTATAGAGATTATTGACGAGCCACCCCGAGTACTCTTTCCCATCGTCACTATTTTTTATCGAATCGGTCCAGAC
>JALCBQ010000183.1:0-609 GCA_028066335.1 Pirellulaceae bacterium | reverse complement strand
ACAGCTTCAACTGCAACTTCAGCAAACCAACTGCCATAATTAGGTGCTCGATAATGTAAGTTTGTCCTGACTCTAGGGTTTGAATGATATGAGCTTACTTTTGTAACTCGAATACGCCCACGATCCCATAATTCACCAATCACAATACTGTCCAAATTGACAGGAGCATGGCTTTCAGGTCCAGCATTTGTACGAAATTCTTGGCCCGGATTCTCTTTATCCCAGTCACCGACGGGGTAGGCTCGCTGTAAGTCTTTAAAAGAGACCAGAGTTATCCTTTTCCCTCTGTTTTCCCACTCTTCTTCTGTCATCTCCTGCCCATAGGTCGTCGGTACGCTGCTAAATGTTGCTAAAAAAAAGGCCAATACAACGGTAGTCGATCGTCGATGGCCTATAGATAAAAACGTCGTTTTCGTTTTGCTTTTCATTCTCATCACCCTAAATTCAAAAAATCATCTATTCCAATAATAAGTTATAACAACAGGCTATATAGCCCCGTTCACGGAACCCTCTTTCACAAAAATCTACAGGAGGAGGTTCGAACCTCCTCCTGTAGGAACACCCCTCTTGGGGAATGGTTTCGCCATAAACGAGAGGCCTCTTTTAAAA
>JALCBQ010000182.1 GCA_028066335.1 Pirellulaceae bacterium | reverse complement strand
CTCTAACAATTGTCAGAATAAGGTTATTTTTATAATATAGTTTGGTTTGTACAAAATCCATCGGAACTGAATAAGAAAATAGAAGTCTTAGATCTCCTCTAGTTGTCGTAAACCCGGAAACGTCTTTATCTCCCTCTTGGTCTTCTTTGACTCCAAAAAAAAGCATCATATCCAATGAAGAGGGCACAGGTGGTCCAATAAAATCATATTCATCTTGCATAAAATTCTTCCTCTTTGTTTAGATAGGGCATCTACTTCATAGGAATAACCGTAACAAATCTTCGTGTTCCATCTTTAAGAACCTCCCAGGTAGCAACTAGTTTTACTGGTCCAAGTGGCCCCCAAAAAAGGGATTCTCTAGTTTCAAATACTCCGTGTTTATTTTTCGATGTCTTTATAACATTACTTAATTTTAGTGACTCTTCAAGGTGCTCACGTAGAGCACGAATTCCGGACTGAGTATTAAATATTCCAATGTCACCAAACACAGTTCTCATTGAATTTGATCTAAGGGTATTATGTCTTCCGGAGGTAACTTCCCCAAAAAGATATTTAAACTTCCCCTCGTCAAGTTCTACATTATGTGGAGTACACTGTGGTGTGACCTCTGATTTTACCCTATTTCCGGTATGCTTAAAAGAGTAATATTTTCTTCGAACAGTATCGGCCGCTGATTTTGTAAAGGCTCGTGTATCATTGACGAACTGCTTACCACCATCAGGTAGGCCAAAAACGCTAGCTCCCGCTAAACCCCCATGCAAAAATGCCGAACCATAATTGCCATCTTGATATTCGTGGAGTGGTGTTATGAGTCCAAGGGTAAAAATGTCCTAGATAGAAGAAGTGTATAGTACTAGCGGTAAAATATGAGATAGGAGAAAGAAAAACTAAGGTCAGCGCATAGAAAACCCACCACGAATTGAACTCGTAGCGGGCATGTAAATCGTATTACAAAAATATGCCGAAAATACTAAGCCAAAACTTTCGCCTACTTTTTTAAATCAGCAGCAGCAAGAAGGTAATAAGCAAACAAACGCCATGAAGGTTTACTGCTGTCAACACCGGTAATACCATGTTTCTGGTAATAGTCATCAATATTTTCAACCGCCTTTGCAAACCCATCAAGATATTTATCCAGATCGTCATTTCCCCAATCTTCAGGAGCCTCGCTGAGGTTCGCCATCAGGGAGTCGATCAGCTCAGAGCAGTCGTTCCGACGCTCTACTCTAGCTGTTTCATCTTTTAATTCATCTTCATACATAATTGATTCCCTTTTAAAATTTCTATTCATAGACCGTTGCTGCTGATAGTATTCGAGCGAAAACATACCACGATGCTTTCGAGGTTGTATACGCAGGATGAACCCCTGGAAACTCTTCGGGCTCATCCTCATCTGGCCGAAAAGTCCATCCTCCAATCCCACCAAGATAACTTCTAAGTGTATTATTTTCCCACTGATAGAGATCGTCCTTAGGAGTGAACCAAACCTCCCAAAGCGTTGCATTCTCTGCAGATTTTTTCCAGTCCTTTGGTAAGGTATGATAGTATTCTGCTAAAGCTCGAACATATGCTATAAAGTCTTCCTTGGTCGCAACTCTATCGAGCATTTGATCTAAAGATTCCATGTCCATTTTTTATCTCCTGTTTCTGCGTTTCGATCTTGTATTCTTTGGTTTACGAATTTTATTCTCTGGTTTAGTAGGTTTGAAACGAATTGCTGTTCCGTTATTTTTGGTGGAAAATCGATTTTCCAGAAATTTAGGTGTAAAGTCCTCTATGTTTTCAAACGTAAAAGGAATGGGGACGTCCGCTTCCTTGAAAGCGAATAGGCGTCGATTATCGAGCGAGAAAAACAGTATAAAATGTCTAAGAAGAGAATAAAAAAAGGGCCAACGGTTTTGAAACCGTTGGCCCCTAAAAGTGGAGAATAGCGGACTTGAACCGCTGACCTTCTGAATGCCATTCAGACGCTCTCCCAACTGAGCTAATCCCCCTTTGAGATTCTCCGGCAAAGCTGAGCTTGCCTAGAATGCCGAAGTAAGGTCAAATTATGAACAGATTTTCTTCAACTGTCAAGCTTACTCCCAAAGAATTCAGGAAATGCCTTCGTACCGAAATATGGACTGGAAAAAAGTCGCGTGGAATTTACTCAAGTTCGGGATTTCCCTCACGATTATAGCCTTTCTCACCTACAAAGTCCAACAAGAAAAAGGATTTGATGCCCTGCTAAATCAGCCCAAAGACTGGTTTTTGCTGGCTCTTGCTGCGATTGTTATGTTGGGTTCGATTTCGCTAACTTTTGTCCGCTGGTATTTACTGGTACGGGCAATTGATATCCCATTTAGTCTCAAAGACGCCTTCCGCCTCGGCTTTATCGGGTATCTTTTTACTTTCCTGACAGTCGGCGTTGTTGGGGGTGATCTTCTTAAGGCGATTTTTCTTGCACGGGAACATAAAGACCGCAAAGGACGGGCTATCGGTACGGTAATTCTTGACCGGGCCCTTGGTCTTTATGCCCTTATTATTGTTGCCTCTTTGGCCTATCTTTATAGTGGATGGGAAAGTATTGAAAACCCATCAGAAGAGATGGCTCGGCTTATTTTCCTAGGTCGCACGACGATTACCCTCGCTACTCTAGGCACTCTTTTTATCGTGATCTTTGTTGTCATGATCTATTCGGCAAAACAACGGTGGAAGGAAAACATCGACCAATGGCTAGAAACGAGTAAGCTGCTGGCTCGCCTTTATCATGCAGTGGAGCTTTATCGGCAAAATATCTGGATACCATGCTTGGGCTTTTTGTTGGGTATTTGTACCCACGGTTTAGGGACCTTGGCCGTTTACCTTGTGGCAGTCGGCCTTCCGGGCAAAGCACTTCAACTAGGCGATTTCTTTATGATCTCGCCAATAGCGACTTTAGCAGGTTCGTTACCTTTGCCAGGAGGTTTAGGTGCCTACGAGTCAGCACTCCACTTTTTATATAATTTGGTAAGCCAAGAGGCCGATTCAGGACAAGGGTTTATTATTGCTGCGTGTATACGTGTCATTACCATTTTGATTGCACTGATTGGTGGTGCTTATTATCTTTACGGACGTCGAGAAGTCGACAACCTTGTTGAGCAAGCTGAAACGATGTTTGGCTCTGCCGAGGAGGGTACCCAAGATCAAGAAAAGCTTTAAGGAAAATTTCCGTAAAAAAAGCACAGTCATTACTAAACTCTTTTCGAAAACTACTTTCAATCAAACGGCAAAAATTGGATTTGTTCGCACTCGAAAACGAATGGCTTCTTGCCAACAAAGATAAAAGAGGTTAGACTCTTACTCCATAAGCTATTATCTTTTGTAGCCTTGGATAACTCTCTTTAAACCTCAAGCTGTGTAGAGTTTTTGCTATTTGCTGAGGCCAGAGTGGCGGAATTGGCAGACGCGCCGGATTCAAAATCCGGTGGCCGCAAGGTCGTGCGGGTTCGACTCCCGCCTCTGGTACTTACTAGAGCCTAGTATACTAGGCTCTGGGGTGGATGAACGTGCCTTCAGAAATGGAGGCAAAAAGGGCCAAATTTGCCCAAAAAAATAATTTGAAAAAAATTTAAAAAAGTCCAAAATAATTGGCCGCCTGCCGCGGCTGCCATGTACTTTTGGCAACAATTCAATACAATGTAAGGCATAAAACCAAACTGATCGTGACGTTGTAACGATTTTTTTGGGGCGGACTTCTGACCCGCCATTTGCCTGAACGTTGTCCCTTGATCAGTAAGAATACTCTTCGCGCTGGTCAAG
>JALCBQ010000181.1 GCA_028066335.1 Pirellulaceae bacterium | reverse complement strand
TCCAAAAGGTGAGGCTCCTTTAGATTTTTTGTTTATGGCTGACCTGCTTGAGAGAGTCGGGATTAACTGGGTGAAATTCCCCGTTTGGCATAACTATGAAAAGCGAGAAGAGTGGGCTGGTAAGCTTGCCCGTTTTGTTGAACGACTAAGTTCAAAACATATCAATTTTGTAGCGATGCTTGACGAACCTCCCAAAGATTCCCGAAGTATGTTTGGGGCAAGTGAAGAAGACAGAATGATGGAGGTCGCGAGTGTTTTTGAAGAGCGAGAGCTATGGCAGAAGGTCGTTGACCCAGTGATGCCTCGTATGTCGCTGAATGTCCGTTATTGGCAGTTAGGTTCGGACGACGACGTGAGTTTTGTCGGTTACCCTAATCTCAAAGCAAAAATCAGCGAAATCAAACAACACCTTCAACGGTTCGGTCAGGAAATACGTATCGGGGTCGGCTGGCGGTGGCTGAATGAAGATCCTGATACCGAAAATGTCCCGTGGACCTTTTTGTCGTATCGGGTTGAAGTCCCGTTTACTGGCCAGGAATTGGCCGATTATTTGAAATCACGGGAGCGGGGGGATGCCCTTTTATGGGTCGTTGTCAATCCTTTGCCTAAAAGCAAGTACACGCTAGAAGAGAGAGCTCTCGATTTGGTCCAGCGTATGATTGCATGTCGTATTCAAAAGGCCGACGCCGCCTACATACCACGCCCATTTAATAACGAAAATGGACTCATGAACGAAGATGGAACTCCGGGTGAGCTGTTATTGCCATGGAGGACGACCTCGTTAATGTTGTCTGGCACTCGTTATATTGGAAAGCTACAACTTCCAAGTGGAAGCGAAAACGAAGTCTTCATCCGAGGGGACGAGGCGATTATGGTCGTTTGGAATAATAAACATGATGTCCAGGAAGAAATTTTTCTCGGGCAAGAGATCAAACAACACGACCTATGGGGACGTGTTGCTACACCTAAAACAAAGGAACATCGGCAAGTTATTCAGGTCGGTAAACTACCGACTTTTGTGACCGGCCTAGATCCCAGAATTGCTCGTTGGAGGATGCAATTTCAATTTGATCGAAATGCGATCAAGAGTATTTATGGACAAAAGCAAGTCTCCAATTTTCGGTTCTCCAACTCATTTCCACGTGGAATTAGTGGATCGATGAATATTCAAACACCCGATGTCTGGGATGTCTCGCGGGCAAGGACTCGGTTTAAACTTGTTCAAGACGAGACAAAACAATCGTCGTTTGAGATCCTCCTCAAAGCCGAGGCAAACAGTGGTCCACAACCTGTCCGGATCGATTTTGAGACCTCAGATATTCAGTTTAGTGTCTACCGAACCCTGAATGTTGGCCTGGGAGAAGTCACTATGGAAGTGACGACAAATATCAATGAGCGTGGTCAGCTCGTCATCGAACAACATATTTTTAATCATACCGATGACTTTGTGAGTTTTCAGTGCATTTTGTCTGCGCCCGGGCGTCGGCGAA
The DNA here is from genome assembly GCA_028066335.1 of Pirellulaceae bacterium. GTDB lineage: Bacteria > Planctomycetota > Planctomycetia > Pirellulales > Pirellulaceae > JALCBQ01. The sequence continues at coordinate 2,304 of JALCBQ010000181.1, read as the reverse complement.
AACGTCAGCGAGTCCTCGATATTGGTCGTGGAAGACATACCCTCACCTATACCCTTCCACGTGGCGAAGAACTCGAAGGGGCGACGATCTTCTTACGTGCAGAAGAGACAGGGGGCTACCGGGTCCTGAACTACCCAATCGTTATCGAGTAATTCACTCTTGAGGGCAAAGGTGGTTTTTCGTGAAAGTTTGTACCGGCCCAAGTACTAGTGCAAAAGTTTCTTACTTTAGTCGGGTTTCGCAGAAGGTTCTTTTTTCGCATAATGGGTTCTTTGGCAATTGTTCGAATAAGACCTCTCTCTTTAAGAATAAGGTTATTATGGAAAAACTGGAAGACCTCCTTGTGTGGTTCAGGGAATGGGCGCCGTTGCATCTCGCCGAAGATTGGGATAATGTCGGACTCCTCATCGGTGATCCAGGCCGCTCTATTGAGAAAGTTACCACCTGCCTTACAGTGACCCCCGAGGTCGTCCAGGAGGCGATTGACCATAAGACAGACCTTCTTCTAACCCACCATCCCTTGCCGTTTTCGCCCCTTAAAAAGATCACAGCCGAAACGGTCGTCGGCAAAATGGTTTGCCAGCTTATTGAAAACAAGGTTGCCGTCTATTCCGCTCATACGGCATTTGACTCAGCCTCCAGTGGCCTTAACGACCAGCTAGCACGTCGACTTGGCCTTAAGGAGATCGTCCCTCTGATCCCTGTAGAAACTGAGGCGACACGTAGAAATGGAGAAATCAAGGAGACAGGTTCTTCCTCAGCTGGTGTCGGTCGGCTAGGAGTTTTAACTCAATCGGTTACCGCTCAAGAGTTTATTGACCGCGTCAAGGAGGCTCTCTCTCTTTCGACAATGAAGTTTTCTGGAGGGCTTGAGCAAAAAATTCATCGAGTCGGCGTCGGCTGCGGAAGCGCCGGCACCTTTTTAAAGGAGGCAATTCGAAATGAATGTGACCTCTTTGTAACAGGTGAAGCGAGTTTCCATACCTTGTTAGAAGGGAAAGCTGCTGGTCTCTCTCTTTTACTGACCGGACACTATTCAAGTGAGAGGTTTGCCATGGAGAGCTTGGCCACAGAACTTCAAAAAAAGTTCCCCACACTTGAAATCTGGGCGAGCCGGAATGAGAGAGATCCTGTCTTGTGGGTTTAGCCTTCCCCCTGGCCCACCTTCGGTTTACAATGGTTGGCCACGTCCTCTCCTCCCTTTGCTCTTTCTAACAAACGACCCTTAAACGTAATGACCAAGCGACGTATTTTAGTCACCTCTGCCTTACCCTATGCGAATGGTCCGATCCATATCGGCCACCTGGTCGAATATCTTCAGACCGACATCTGGGTCCGATTTCAAAAGTTGCAAGGGAATGATTGTCGGTATTTCTGCGCCGACGATACTCACGGTACGGCGATTATGCGTAGTGCCCAAGGGGCCGGTATTACCGAGAAGGAGTTCATTGCAAAAATCAACGAAGAACATCAGGCCGATTTTGCCGGCTTTGAGATCGAATTTGACCATTACAGCAGTACCGATTCTTCGACGAATGAAAGTATCTGCCAAGAAATCTGGTCGGCTCTCCACGAAAAGGGGCTCATTGTCGAAGATGAGGTCGAACAACTTTTTGATCCTGTCGAGAAAATATTCCTCGCCGATCGTTATGTCCGCGGTACCTGTCCCAAATGTCAGGGAGCAAACCAGTACGGCGACAACTGTAGCCTCTGTGGAGCTGCCTATAGTCCGGTCGATCTTATTGACCCTGTTAGTGAACTCAGTGGGGCGACCCCTGAACTGCGTAGTGCCAAACACTTTTTTATCGAACTCGAAAAACTGCACGACTTTCTGAGTGAGTGGTCTCAATCGGGTGACCATCTGCAGCCAGAAATTGCCAGGTACCTCAAGGGCCATTTTCTCGGTGAAGATCTCAAACGTTGGGATGTTTCACGACCAGCACCCTATTTTGGTTTTAAGATACCAGGCCATCCTGATCACTACTGGTATGTCTGGTTCGATGCACCGATCGGTTACATCGCTGCAACGAAAGAGTGGTGCGAAAAATCGGGCGAGAATATCGAGACTTGGTGGAAGGACCCTGCGACCGAGATTCATCATTTTATTGGAAAAGATATTACCTACTTCCATGCTTTGTTTTGGCCGGGCATGTTGCATTCGGCTGGATTCTCCACCCCCAAAAAAATTCATGTTCACGGGTTTTTAACTGTTAATGGCCAGAAAATGTCCAAAAGTGAAGGGACGTTTATTATGGCTGCGACCTATCTGAAACATTTGGACCCGGCTTATTTACGCTATTTTTA
>JALCBQ010000180.1 GCA_028066335.1 Pirellulaceae bacterium | reverse complement strand
GCGTAGCTATCGGTCTTGCCAATGTTTTGTGATTCAATTGTATATTGCTCTTAGGTAACTAATGAAATCATCGATCGACATTCAAGCACTTCTCGATCCATTTCAGCCTCCAATGACGACCTTTCTTGACCGGTTGGAATATTGGTGTACCCAGCAGCCGAATGAGAAGGTCTTTTCTTATCTTGAAGATGGCGAGGATCAGGAGATCTCGTTGACCTATGCCGAGCTGGCAACTGAGGCAAAGATTGTCGCTGCAAAGCTGCAAGAACTCGGTATGGCAGGCGAGCGTGCACTCTTGTTGTATGCCCCTGGGCTTGATTTTGTAAAGGCCTTTTTTGGTTGTCTTTATGCCGGCGTAATTGCCGTACCGGCCTATCCACCCAAACGTAACCGCAATGCCCACCGTATTCGTGCAATCGCCGAAGATGCCAATGCCAAGTTAGCTCTGACGACTTCTGACATTGTCGGGCGAATCGAGGGGGTTTTAGATGAGCAGCCTCAACTAAAAACATTAACGTGGCTTGCAACGGATAAATTGGCAACCTCTCTTGAAAGTAAGTGGCAAAAACCTCATGTCTCTGGCGAAACGCTTATGGTTTTGCAGTATACCTCGGGATCGACTGGCACACCCAAGGGGGTCTGTCTTTCACATTCGAATTTCATGCATAATTCGGCGTTGATCTCTTATTCGTTTGACCTCGACCGAGAAGGGCGTGGCGTTTCTTGGCTGCCAACTTATCACGATATGGGGCTTGTTGGTGGCATTGTAAATCCTGTATTTTATGGCCGTCCTTCGGTAATGATGAGCCCTCTTTCTTTTTTGACGAAACCCGTCCGTTGGCTAAAAGCGATCTCAAAATATCGGGCAACAATTAGCGGTGGTCCGAATTTCGCCTATGATCTTTGTGTTCAAAAAATCGCCCCCGATCAATGTGAAGGACTTGATCTTAGCAATTGGCGTGTCGCTTTTAATGGAGCTGAACCAGTCCGTGCCGAGACCCTTGCCAAGTTTACCGAAAAATTTTCACCCTATGGGTTTCAGGCAAAATCACATTATCCTTGTTATGGAATGGCCGAGACAACCCTGATCATTGCTGGGGGCAACGCCAAGAAAGAGCCGGTCCAGCAAAACTTTGATGGTCGTCAAATCGACGACGGCCGGGCTATTTTGATTAGTGAAGACGAATCAGCAGCACGCCGGCTGGTTAGTTGTGGCCAGGTTTTACCCGATCTTGATGTGAAAATTGTCGACACCACCGAGTTTAAAACACTCCCCAGTGGTCATATTGGAGAGATTTGGGTCGCCGGACCGAGTGTCGCCCAAGGTTATTGGCATAATGAAAAATCGACCCACGAAGCTTTTGGTGGAGTCCTGAACCTTGATGGTGAGGATTCGGCGAATCTTAATGGCACGCCAAAAAGCTCTAAAAAGGCAAACTCTGAAGGAATAAAGTATCTCCGGACAGGAGACCTAGGCTTCTTGCAAGAGGATCAGATTTATGTAACAGGTCGCCTCAAAGATATGATCATTGTCCGTGGGGTGAATCGATATCCACAAGATATCGAGTTGACGGTAGAAAAATCAGACTCCCGACTTGCAACGAGTGGAACGGCTGCTTTTTCAATTGATCATGAGGGCCGCGAAAGGCTCGTTATTGTCAGCGAAACGGTTCGGTCAACAAACAAAAAATGGGACTCTATCCTTGAGGGTATTCGGGGGGACGTCGCCCAACAACACGAGTTGCCTCCTGACGCGATTGTCTTGGTCCGTCCTGGGAGTATTCCTAAAACTTCCAGTGGTAAAATCCAGCGACATGCTTGCCGACAAGATTTTCTCGAAGGCAATTTAAAAATCACTTCTCAGTGGTTGGCCTGGGATACTGATAGTTCTTCAACGACATCTTTGGAAAGCAGCGCGAGCCGGAGAGGTGAGGGGGGCATTGAGGGAGCTATCAATACCGAAGACGAAATCGATGCCAAAGTCGTTGAGGCCGTTTTTTACCATGTCCGAAAAATCGCCAAAGAGCGTGCAAAAGTTTTAACACTTGACACGAACATTGTTGAGTTAGGTCTCGACTCTTTGGAACGGTTAGAAATTGCAACCGGAATTGAAGAGACTTTTGGTGCTCGTTTTCCCGAAGAGGTGTTACAAGAGATTGAAACTGTGCGTGAAGTCGCCCTAGCTGCCGTTGAGCACTTGGGCACGATACCGCTTCATGACCTCGATGTCCCCGCATTGACGTTGGATTCGCGGAAAAATCGTGGTGAAATTGACCCTAGCTGTTATCAGTTCGGCCTTTTTCCCGAATATAAAATGTTTCAGTCAACAGGAAAGCTCCTTGAAACGACCGGTTTGCCAAACCCATATTTCAGCGTTCATGAGGGGGTTACTCGCGACACGACAATCATTAACGGCCGTGAGATGATCAGCTTTGCCAGCTATAATTATCTCTCAATGTCTGGTGACCCTGTCGTTACCAAGGCTGCCCAGGCGGCGACCGAAAAGTATGGTACAAGTGTCTCGGCGAGTCGCCTTGTCTCTGGTGAAAAGCCGATTCACCGTCAACTAGAAGAAGGAATTGCCAATTACCTCGGCTCTGAAGATGCTGTCGTCTTTGTTGGTGGACACGCAACGAACGAAACGGTCATTGGGCACCTTTTTGGCCCTGGCGACTTGATTTTGCATGACTCACTTGCTCATAACAGTATGATTCAAGGAGCAATCCTCTCGGGGGCCCGTCGGCGCTCTTTTCCACATAATGATTACAAAGCGCTCGACTCGATCCTTGACGAAATTCGGCATGAGTATCGCCGGATTCTCATCGCTATCGAAGGGGTCTACAGCATGGATGGCGACTACGCCGATGTTGCTGCCTTTGTCGAGGTGAAGGAAAAACATAAAGCAATTCTTCTGGTGGATGAAGCACATTCAATCGGCACTATGGGAGAAAATGGGGGTGGAATGCGAGAGTTCTCCAACCTTCAAGATGGTCAAGTCGATCTTTGGATGGGAACTTTGAGTAAAACCTTTGGTAGCTGTGGTGGATATATTGCTGGCTGCCGAGAAGTTGTCGAATACCTAAAGTACACAGCGCCTGGATTTTTGTATAGTGTCGGTATACCCCCCTCGAATGCGGCGGCCGCCTTTGCTTCTCTTGAGCTGCTCAAGGCCGAGCCTGAGAGGGTCCATAAGCTTCGAGAAAATTCAGCTCTCTTTTTGAAGCTCGCTAAAGAGGCCGGCCTAGATACGGGCCTTAGTAATGGGACTCCTGTTGTGCCAATCATTACAGGGAGCTCGCTCAAGGCACTCCAACTGGCCCACAAACTCTTTGAGCGGGATATCAATGTTCAACCGATTTTATATCCTGCTGTCGAGGAAAAAATGGCCCGTCTTCGGTTCTTTATTACCTCCTCACATACCAAAGATCAGATTGCAACAACGATAAAAACAATGGCTCAGGAGGCGGCACTTTTAGAAGAAGAACCCGTTACCAACTAGCCTTTATGAGTCCTTGTAACCTTTCTTGATTTCTTGGAGCAATCGTGGCTATTGTTTTCGGCCTTCGTTGTTTGAGAGGAGAATAAGTAGAGCGACCTGTTTTTACACAGGTGTTTTCATAAAAATTGGTGACATTGTTGGAGTAAGAGGAAAAAGCTGTTTTTCACTTTGAGGGCCACTGAAAACTATAAAGTTGGTATTGCGTTGCCCTCTCTTCTAAATACAATGATGTTCTATAGATAATCTGATATTTTAACTTTATCGTTCTTCTCACAATGGGAGTTGGCTCTTGCTTACCGAATCTGAAGTACA
>JALCBQ010000179.1 GCA_028066335.1 Pirellulaceae bacterium | reverse complement strand
TCCTCCATGAAAAAAGAGAGAAGGCTTTCCCTTGGTCTTAGAAAAGACCAAAGGTACTACTTCTCTCAACGATTGCGAGATTCTCAAATTGTCAATGACGAAGGGGGATTTTTAGAAGTATTAAAGGTTTTTGAAGGCTGTTCTAGCACTTAAGGCAATTTAATGGATGGAAACAAAAAATGGCCATTTTGGAAGTTATCCAAAGTGGCCGCTGCTAATTTTCAACCTATAATGAATTATAGGGTATTAAGCTATTCTTGAAATAGATTAGGGTGCTCCACTTTTAATAATTTGAGTATCTTTTTTACTAGATCTCTAATATCGTTAATTTCTTCAGTTTGTGGGTAACTTATTTGATCGTAGTCAAACGCCCTGCTGTTATAACTAAGGAGGGTTTTAAGCGGCGTTTTTTGGAATTCAAGTGGCTTATTTTGAAGAGATTTATGGCACCCTCTGAAAACGCCAGCTGTAGTAAAATTCCCAGCTTTCTCTAGACTCTGAGAGCAGGCCAGCAATTTATCACATAGGCTTTCTAACATTTCCTGCCGTCCATTATTCATTTTAGTTGTCTCCTATATTTTGAGGGAATGACTCGCCATGGTACGGTGTGTGTCTGCTCAACCCATGCCTTAGGCATATACTCAATGAGTACTTGCCAATCTCCTCCAGGGTACGTTTTTCCAGAAAAACTCGTTTGGGGGGCAACACAGCCTTCAGCAATACGTGTCCCCTTAGGAACTCTAATAACAGATTTCTTTACAAGATCTGATTTCCATTGAGGTAGAATAGCGTTTCCCATTCTCACGGCATATTCACTATTATAAGTATCGGGAGTTAAGTAAACAAACTGACTTCTTCGATATCCTTGGCGATTAGCTAGGTCATGGTAACGGAAGAAAACCTCATCTTCTTCGAGTACTCTCACAGTATAGCTACCACCTCTAAAGTTTTCAATTTGCTCTCTACCCAATTTTGTCGAGTCTAAAAACCTAGGTACTGTACGGTTTGCCGGTAATTGGCAACCTGCGCTCCCCCGGGCAGCGAATAAGTTTTTACCTCTAAGTACATGACATGTTTTGCTAACAGCCTGAGCTCCATACGCAATCCCTCCTGTTGCAACCGTTTCACCAGTAAGCTCACCACCGAAACGTATCCATCGCTCGGTATCGTCCCATCCTCCTTCGGTACCACCAAGGTCAGCATAGTACCCACGCTCGTTCTTTGGCACCTGGTAGGTCGGGCAATCATACACTCCTTCAGGGAGGATTCCCATCTGCACCTCTGCCCAGACAATTCCATTGTACCCATGAAGTGGTAACTGCGGAATCTGTGCAACTCCATTTGCCAAGCCATTACCTGCAGTTGTACAGGCTTGTGCAGGAACTAAGAGTAAGGTCGCTGCTGTGTTTTGATCCTCCCACTTTGTATCTTCTTTGGTTAAGCATTCGCCCCTTTGTATTTTTTCGCAAGCCCTGCGAGCCTTCTTGTTATTCTTTCTAAGGTTTTGTTCAGCTGCGGGTTCTAAAAACAGCCAGGCATACAGAGACCCTCCACCTAGGGGGTCCCAGGGGTCCCACTCCTCCCCCCATGGATCGGTACCATTGACACCGGGATAGTAGGCGTAGAGGTTCGGGCCGTCGGCATAGCCGAGGGGGTCTCTCTGTAACCAAACACCCAACTGTTGATGGAGGTAACGATTTCGATTGTACTGTAAGCCAGTACTAAAGTCAACTTCTCTCCCCGTATAAAGATGGTTCCACCGGTAATGGCTCCAAGTGCCATTAATTGTATCTCATACCGTATTAATATGAGAAAAGATAGTACAACAAGATCCTCCATGAAAAAAGAGAGAAGGCTTTCCCTTGATCTTATAAAAAACTTATAAAAGACTAAAGGTACTACCTCTCTCAATGATTGCGAGATTCTCAAATTGTCAACAAGGATGGAGGAGTTTTATTTTTCGCTCTCTTCTTCATTATACCCTAGGAGAGTAACGGTCATTTTTTTGAGATTGATCTCTACATTGGGAGGGGTGTAGTAACCAAATGTTCCATTTGTATAGACGCAGATATCACCATCTTTATTCTTTTCTAATAGAGCCGATCCAGCCCACCGATGCCTAGAATGAAACCCGTAGAAATATCGAGTACGAATTTTGGGGTGGCGTGAACCGTCTTTTGGCAGCATTTCAGCGATCATCTCTTCGGGGAGAAAATCTTCTAACGCAAGATGTTTCTCTTCTCCTGTTTTGATGTTATAGATCGATAGAGCCCGTGGATCATCACCATCACCGATCACAAGAAAATAGTTGCCAGAAAGAATATACTGGAATGGGAGGGCTTTGTAAGGCAAGGTTAACGTAATTTCTGTTTGATAGTCATTATCCGACTGACCAATTCGGTAAATTTTGGCAGTTGCAGTACCACTTTTACTTTCTGGCCAATCAGGTCGATCAATTCGAACAAAACGATTTCCCTTATTTTCCAAAAAAATACTGAACGCGTTGCTATGGTATTCTACTTGTATATAACCATAATAGTGTAGAGCAATGTCAGAATTATACAAAATTTGCCGCTTGTATTTTTGGGTTGGCCTAGAAGTATCGTCCTTGAGGGAAGTAACTTCCATTTTGGCAACATCAATTTTAACATTGGGAGGATTAAACCCAGTGTCATCAATCGGGTGTCCCCCGAAGTTTGTATAGAGACAAAGATTCTTCTCATCCCATTTGGATGTCTCCTGTCCAATAGTGATGAGAATGCGGATAAGAAGAAATTCGAGTCCGAACTTTGGGAAAGTTAGGCCCATAAGACCTCCGGTTTCCGATTTCATCTTTGGTACCGGCAATCATTTCCTCGGAAAGGAAATTCGATAATTCAAATGATTTTTCCTTCCCAGTTTTAAGGTCATAAATTGAAACGCATTTTCCAGAACCATAGTTTAATATGACTAAGTACCTAGCATTGTTGCCTAAAAATTTTATCCCCTCATAACGAAGAGCATGTGTTGCTTTGTTAACGAGAGAATACTTTTTACTTTGTTCATCGTATTTATATGTCAAAATTTTAAACGTTGAGGTGTCATTAATGCTCTCAAACCGAACAAAAGCGTTCCGGTTTTCCGAAAAGATAAAATGAGGGCGCACTTCATCTTGGCCATAAATTGGTGTTACTGAACTAAAAATAAGTACCGTAAAGACAAGTCGAATATTCATTCTTTTCATATTGGGCTACACCTCTTTGTTAAAGGCCTAAGTTCAAAATGGTTTTACTAACAACATCATCTGCAAACTTATTAGCTATTTGATCCTCAACAATATGCGTTCTTAGTGGTAGAGGGAAATAGTTATTAGGCTTGTTGTTATTTACAAGTTTCTGAAGAATACTTTCCCTTTCGTTTTTTGTTTTACCTCCCCATTTGGGAACATGAAAAAAGAGAGCGTGTTCGAGCCCACTGCCCGTTTTACCATAAATATTGTAGGTCGTCTCATCACAAATAAATCTTCCAGCATCAAGAGAAACCTCGAATTTTACTTGTTTGCCTCCTCTATTGTTAAACGCTAGTCGAATATCTTGCCCCAGTTTAGTATCGCTGAGTGGGAACGTGTGGTCAATTTTATTGCTATCCCAATTTTTATTTGGAACTATACCATCCCTAGGATATCCACCATTATTATCATCATATTCCTTGTATTTCCCTGGCTTACCTCGGTGGTTATGCCCAATTTTTTCGACCGTAAACCCACCCCCACCTTCACCGAGGGCGATCCAGATTTTTATCGGCCGGGTGTTCTCATTGGCAATCTCAATTTCCTCCTCTACCCGATCTTTAACTGCTCCCCATACGACGGGCATCG
>JALCBQ010000178.1 GCA_028066335.1 Pirellulaceae bacterium | reverse complement strand
ATCACATGTGGAATGGGCAAAGAGACAGCTCCCAAAGGGGTCAAAACTTATAACCCTGCATTTGATGTCGTCCCTGCCAGGCTTATCCGTGGGATTATTACTGAGCATGGAATCATTGCGCCCGTTACGGCCGAAAATGTAGCAGTCGTACTCGCATCTGGTAAAGATGTTACCGCTTAGTAATTTTTACAGATGAACAAAACGGGCATAAGAAAAGTCTAACACATACAAAGGTCCCTTATCGGGGTCTTTGTATGTAAATGGTGAGCCCGTTTTAGGTTAGCGACTTAAAAGACCTATCGGATAAATAACATTTCCTGGTAGGTTGGCAATGGCCAAAGATCGTCGGCGACTTCTCCCTCGAGAAGGTCGGCCCATTTGCGGACAGCGAGGTTTGCCGGCACAACCGTCTGGCAAGCATGTTTTGCCTGCTCCAGACTTGGCTCGCCCTTGATGTCGATTTGTTCGAGGGTAGCGATTGAATCTTGTAACTCTTTGACATAATGGGTAATGCGGTCAAGAGTGTTTGTATCGAACTCGTAACCGATCATTTTGAGGTTGGCACATGTTTGGGCGAGTTCATTTTGATATCGAATAGCGGCGGGAAAAATTTGGGTTTTGGCCATTTCAATGGTGAGTGCCCTTTCGACCTGAACAGACATGCAATATTGCTCTAGATAGACCTCTTGTCGGCTATGAAGCTCACGTTTGGAGAGAACTTCGTACTTTTCAAAGAGTGCAATCGATTCGGGTTTGGTAATTTCTGGAAGGGCATCGATCGCTTTTGGAAAATTGGGGAGCCCCCGTCTTTGAGCTTCATCGATCCACTCTTGGGTGTAGCCATCACCATTAAAAATAACAGCTTCGTGATCTGTAATAACCTCTTTGAGAAGTTTCGTAACAGCTGTCTCAAAGTCGACAGAGTCGGCTTGTGCCTCTTCGAGTTTGGTCGCCATGAAATCGAGTGATTCAGCGACGATTGTATTCATTACCACAAGTGGACCAGCGATCGTCTGGTTTGATCCGACCGCTCGAAACTCGAACCGGTTCCCTGTAAATGCAAAGGGGCTTGTCCGATTACGGTCGCCCGAGTGGCGTGGTAAATTTGGTAATACATTTGCTCCTGTATCAAGAAAGCCAGTTGGCCTTGAGGATGTCGCCTCACCACTGTTTTTAATCTGTTCGAAAATATCGGTAAGTTGATCACCCAGAAAGATCGAGATAATCGCAGGTGGGGCTTCGTGACCGCCAAGGCGTAGATCGTTTCCGGCCGAGGCAATCGATGCCCGTAATAGGCCGGCATATTTATGGACGGCTCGAATAACGGCGGTGCAGAAGACGAGAAACTGTTTGTTGTCGTGAGGTGTCTTGCCAGGGTTGAGCAAGTTTTTGTGTTTCTTGCTCCCTAGGGACCAGTTGAGGTGTTTTCCCGAACCATTAAGCTCTGCAAACGGTTTTTCATGAGTAAGGCAGGCCATGCCATATTTTGCAGCGACTTGTCGTAAAACATGGGTTGTCAATTGTTGGTGGTCGGTTGCTATGTTGGCTGCTTCAAAGACGGGGGCAATTTCGTATTGGCCGGGGGCGACTTCGTTGTGGCGGGTTTTAACCGGAACGCCAAGCTTGAAGAGTTCCCGCTCGGTCTCGAGCATACAGGCCAAGACTCTCTCGGGAATGGCACCAAAGTAATGATCGTCAAATTCTTGCCCCTTTGGAGGTTTCGCCCCGAAAAGGGTTCGACCGGCTGTCAGCAAATCCGATCGCATGAAATAGAAGTTTCGGTCAACGAGAAAGTATTCTTGTTCAGCACCAGCCGTTGGAGCAATGAAATCATCTTCTTTGGAATGGCCAAAAAGAGCCAAAACACGTTGTGCTTGTAGATTGATGGCCTGCATGCTACGTAGGAGTGGGGTCTTTTTGTCGAGCGACTCACCGGTCCAACTGACAAAGGCAGTCGGAATGCAAAGGGTCGTCCCATTTGGATTCTCTAAAATATGAGCAGGGCTGGTGACATCCCAGGTGGTGTATCCTCGGGCTTCGAAAGTGGCACGAATACCGCCCGAGGGGAAACTTGAACCATCGGGCTCACCTTGAATAAGATTCTCGCCGGAAAATTCGAGAATGGCCGACCCTTGCCCATCAGGAACGAGGAAGCTGTCGTGTTTTTCTGCCGTTGAGCCCGTTAATGGGTAAAAGACGTGGGCATAGTGGGTCGCCCCTTTTTCGATCGCCCAATCCTTCATGACGTTAGCGACAATATCAGCTATCGAGCTATCGAGCCTTTCGCCCTTTTGGATTGTTTTCTGTAATGAGGCAAAAACTTCTTTAGGAAGTCGTTGCTCCATTTGGGTCATGCTAAAAACATTCGAACCAAAAAGCTCGGAGGTTGGGTTTTCGGTGAAATTGAGTAACCCTTCGGTCGGTTCATAGTTGGTGACGTTTGCGATTGCTTGGAGGCGGGCTTGGCTACCACTCATGGAAATTTCCTAATACTTATTAGTGGGTGACAATGGCTCAAAAGATATATAAGAGATAGAGAAACAAGAGAGCAAATTGTTTAAAGAGGCTGTGATAGCACCTTTTGTACCACTTGGGTCGATCAGGTTCTGTAAGTCCTTTGGAGTTATTGTGTTAAAAAAATAGTTATTTTGAAACGAAGATAGAGGGAGAGGTGGGTTTTTGAAAGATGCTTAAAAAAAAAGCATGGTGCCAACAGGTTGGGCAACATGCTCTTTCTATTTGAGAGGGTATGAGTGACCTACGATTAGTTAAGACTACTGGTTACGCTTCCACTTTGTTGTTGAGCACGTTCTTGAGCCTGACTCAGGGTTCGAATGGCGGCGAGAATAACGGGATCCTGTTCGAGAATCTCTTTGCCATCGGTCGACGGTTTGTAGGTTGTGTGGACTGTAATTCCGGGTGCAATACCGGTGTTGCTAATCGCTTTACCACTTGGCGAGTAAAATTTGGCTGTCGTTAGACGTAAGCCGGATTGCATGCCGGTAAGTGGGAAAATCCCTTGAACGGACCCTTTTCCGTAACTTTTTTCCCCAATGACCCATCCCCGATTGTGGTCTTTGATAGCACCGGCAAAAATTTCGGAGGCACTTGCTGTATTTCGATCGATAAGGACAACGAGAGGGACACGCCAGGTACCGATACGATGGGCCTGGTAGTCAAAGGTTTCGCCAGGACTTCGTCCTTTTGTCGCTACGATCGTTCCGTTCTCAATAAATTTATCCGCAGTCTCTATAGATATATCTAAAAGGCCACCCGGGTTGCCACGAAGGTCAAGGACGAGGCTTTTCATCCCCTGATGATAAAGTTCCCACATCGACTTTTCGAGTTCTTCAGAAGTGTTTTTTTGAAAGACGGGGAGCCGCAAGTAAGCAATACCACGATCTTTGTTTAAAAATTTGGCATCGGTAACACTTGGTACATCGATCTGTTTTCGGGAAAGTGTCAGGCTATATTGTCGGCGGTCACTTTTTTGGAGAGTCAATTGGATTGTTGTACCCGGTTTTCCGCGAAGCATATTAGCCGCGACATTGCCGGTAAGTTTTTCAACAGACTGACCATTAACGGCCAAAATTGAGTCTCCGGGTACGATCCCTTGTTCGCGAGCGGGACTTTTGTCGAGGACCTGAACGACCTTGAGCTGACCTGGCTCGATTTTAAGCTCAATACCTAACCCAACAAAATTCCCCTCAATTTGTGAATAAAGGTCACGAAACTGGTTCGGTGAGAGGAATGAAGAATATTTGTCGAGCGAGTGAACCATTCCACATTGGTATTCAAGAGTCGTCAAGGTTTGGGGAATATCTAGGTAATAGTTTGCTTTGTCGGCGACTTCGACAATTTTTCGTTGAAGGTCGGCCTGTGAATACAGT
>JALCBQ010000177.1 GCA_028066335.1 Pirellulaceae bacterium | reverse complement strand
TGCTGTCAACACCGGTAATACCATGTTTCTGGTAATAGTCATCAATATTTTCAACGGTTGTGGCAAAGTTATCAAGAAAATCTGCCAGATCAGGATTTCCCCAATCTTCGGGAGCCTCGTGAAGACTTTTTTGTAAGGTAAGAAGAAAATAGTAACAGTCGTCCATCTTTCGAATTTTCGAAGATTCTTCCATTAACTCTCTCTTAAACATATATTGTTACCCCTGTTATTAATAGTGGTTAGGTTAAGTTTCGGGCCCTTCGAAGCGTTTCAGCAAAGTAGTTCCACGAAGGTTTTTCTGGATTCTCATCGGTCTCATCGGGGTCATTTAAACTTCCTTCCATTCCAACGAGATAGTTATGTAGGTCGAGATTATGCCAGTAGATAGAATGTGCATACTCTATCGACCTGAACTCCTCGGGAATCTGGCGATACTCTTCGGCTAATTTTCGTAAAAAATGGATAAATTCTTCCCGCGTCGTTGTATTATAAGAGAGTATCCAAAGCTCATTGTCGCTTCCTACTTTTTCGGGGTCAACTCCTCTCTCGTCGATGCTTTCTAAATCTTCAGGATCATATTCCTGGTCATTCATAATTCTATTCCTTCATAAAAAAATTAGTATCTTTTTTCACCTGGACGGTGCCTTACTTTATCATGGTCTGGCCTCCTCTTAGCCCTTTTGTCGCTGTATCTCCTTTTAAACTTCTTTTTCTGTTTGCCCTTCATCGCAAATAAGCGATTGTAAAATGGGTTCACTACTGCGAATTATCATTTGATTTTATTTTCCACTTGATATCCTCTATCTGCTTTGGTGTGAGGTTAATGAACTCAAACCCTCGCAAATAATTACTTTCATCAATTAAGAAAAATAAAATCTCCACATCGGACAGAGTTCGTCAGTTTTTTCTCATGTCCATTAAAATGGATGATAAGCCGGTCGCCGATCAGAGCATGTTCAAAGTGCAGATGAATCTGCATATGTTCTGGCCTATCTCGAGAATAAGGGTCATTTTCCCAAAACCCTATATCTAACAGTGGATATCCCAGCCGTAGTGAGGCGACCCTGGCTGGTGGTAAATCTGACTGAGTTCCCAGAAGACCAATAAAAGTTACGTTTTTAATTAACCCATCTCTTCCAAAACGAAGTTCAGCGTGCTTTGGACTTTGGGTCGAGTTATTTAAAGCGGTGAGTAAGAACCATGTAGTCGGTGGGTCGTCAATCTCAACATCAAAAATATATTCATCAATCATGATGTTAGTAGTGATATCATTCGAAGAAGTATATGACTTGACCAAAAACATTTAAACTCCCTTTCTTAGTGAAGTGGCGGTTCAAACTTTTAGGGTGGAAATATTCATAAAGATTGGCCACCAAATCTATTTTGCTTGAGGATTTAAAACCTGACTGCCACCATTATGCAACACCGTTGTCTGTAGATACTTTTCAGAATTGAGCATGATTCACTTTCGCTAAGAAGCTAAAGGAGTGGGAGTGGCAGAAATATTTAAACTCGTCACATTTCCAAGAACTCAATCTAGAGACCCGAGGCATTCGATACAAGGGGGCTCTATTTTTACCCTAACATAAGTAAAGCTCATGTTCATTCTAAAAATGAGCCAATCTGTTTTGTAGAAGGTAAAACGCCTATTTGTTACCGGCTTTCTCTGTAAAATAGCTAATGGTGGTGATTGCAATGAGAGAGAATCGATTATAATGCAGAAGAGGAGTTTTGGAGTACGACCTTACCTTTTGTCGTTCCTCTTCCACCAATTCGCCTTTTGTTGTGCAAATTCTCTATTCGCTACCTGCGAAAAGAGAGCAGCGCATTCAAGGTTAGGCGGCCTATGCTTGCCTGTAGGTGCAAAAGTATTTTTTGCGAGTGGAAATCTTTTCGATTTAAATCTCCGCCGATAAGTGTACTAGATTGAACCTCTGGAATACAGTCATGCAGAATGTGCCTAGTGTTGCCGCCGCCCATGCCGTTGAGATTGTAGATATGCATACAGCTGGTGAACCGGTTCGGATTGTTACCGATGGCTTTCCGGCGTTAGAGGGAGCTTCTCTCCTTGAAAAACGTCGCTTGGCGATGTCAGAATACGATTACCTGCGTAGCTCTCTTATGCTCGAACCACGTGGTCATGCAGATATGTATGGCGCTGTCCCATTACCTTCTTGTCATACAGATGCTGCCCTTTCTGTTTTTTTCATTCATACAGGTGGATACAGCACTATGTGCGGGCATGCCTCTCTTGCACTTGCTCGTTGGGCAGTAGAGAGTGGCCGTGTTCCTATTGCCGAACCTCTCACGCGGTTCCTGCTGGAGTGTCCCTGTGGCCTTGTTACCGTGGAAGCAATGGTCCAAAATGATCGGGTCATTGCGACGGCCTTTGAGTCTGTTCCAGGCTTTGTTGAGCAATCTGGATTTACATTCAATAGTTCAGAGTTCGGGCAAGTAAGGGGCGATATTGCCTACGGGGGTGCCTATTACCTAATCGTTTCTGCCGAAACTTTGTCTCTTTCTTTCGAAGAGACAAGTCAGGAACAGCTTATCGCCGCTGCCCGCTCTCTTTTCTACGATGTGAGGCAATGTGCCGATATTGTACATCCGGAAAGCCCCGATTTAAGTTTTTTGTATGGAGTTATCCTTACTGATGCGTCACCTTTTCCGGAGCCATCATCCAATATTTGTATCTTTGGTGATGGGCAGGTCGACCGCTCTCCAACAGGTAGCGGCGTAACAGCACGTCTGGCGCTGGATATTCTAAAAAATGGTGCCCCTCTAAAGGTGTCACGTACCTTTTACGGTGCTAGCAGCGATCCCTTTATAGGGCAAGTAATTCGCCAGACAACGTTTTATGACCGGCCTGCTATTATTGCCCGTGTTGAAGGGCGCTCCTTTTATACAGCCACTGGCCAAATACTGCTAGAGAAAGACGACCCATTTCGTCATGGATTTTTACTTTGACTATGCGCCATCTGAATTTTGAAGAGACCCTTCGGGCTGCTGATAGTGCGGATCTATTGGGGGCATTACGAAAAGCTTTTACGGGAAGCATTTCAACACCGCCGCGGGCACATTATACTATCTCTAATCCCGATGCGGCCGACGGTACTCTGCTGATTATGCCTGCCTGGCAAAAAAGCCACCACATTGGTGTGAAAATGGTTACGGTCTTTCCAGACAATCCTCATAAAAATATACCGACAGTAACGGGTGTTTATTTACTTGCTTCTGCCACGACGGGTGAGCCTGTTGCGCTCATTAATGCCCCTGCCCTTACTGCCGTTCGTACAGCAGCTGTTTCGGCTCTTGCCGCAGATATCCTTGCGCCAAAGGATGCAAAGAATTTTCTTATGATTGGAACAGGTACCCTTTCTCCTCATATGGTCAGGGCTCATTGTAAAGTAAGAAACTATGAAAGTGTAACTATCTCAGGACGCAATACCAGTAAGGTGAGAAAAGTGGTTGATGAGTTGTCATCTGGTGGCTTACCAGCTAGGCCATGTAAAAATCTTGTTACAGCTATAGAAAATGCCGATGTGATTTCCTGTGCAACTACTAGTACTGATCCTGTCATTTTGGGAAAGTATATCACGCCTAAAAGCCATATTGATTTAGTCGGTTCTTTCCGGCCAGATATGAGAGAAGGCGACGATACATTAATGGAGCGAGCGGGGATTGTTATGGTAGACACAAAGCAAGCGCTTCATGAAAGTGGAGACCTGGTCGAGCCGATTGCAAGTGGGATTCTTAAAGGTACCGATATTATTGAGCTTGAAAGTGCAATTCGAAAGCCCCCACAACGTACTGCCGATTCACCTACGGTATTCAAATCTGTTGGCACTGCCCTTGCTGATCTGGCAGTTGCAGAAGAAATTATTTCAAGATGAAAGTTTTATCAAGGTAGATAAAACCAGGGAC
>JALCBQ010000176.1 GCA_028066335.1 Pirellulaceae bacterium | reverse complement strand
CCGTTGATGGAGGCCGTTCTTTTGAGAGCATTCACGAGTTTGAAGATCCTAAGGGTGGTTTTTCGGCAGTCGCAACGATTGAATCGGAACCAGAGTGGGTTTATTTGATTACCACGAACAAAAGTGGCCGAAGAGGAAGAAACAGTGGGCCTCAGTCAGCTTTGTACTTGTCAAAAGACGAAGGCAAAACTTGGGAGACGATTCAAAATTCGGTCGAGGGGATTGGGCAAAGGTCTTCGATCTACGGAGGCAATCCTACAAGCTGGTTGCATTGTTTTGCGGTCAACCCTTCCAGTCCTAACGAAATGATTGTTGCAAAAGATACATTGAGTGAATCTGTCGATGGTGGCAAACGCTGGGGTAGGAATACTTATAATCTTAGAATGCAAGTTACCCTGCCTGATGGTGACGCTCAATTAAACAAGTATGCTTGGCACGTCGCTGATAATCATGTGATTAAATTTCACCCCAAATATAAAAGCAGAGCTTATCGAGCCTGTGATTCAGGGCTGTATTTACGTGACCCAGAGAATGGAATCGACGACTGGTTAGGAATTACTGGCGATATGCAGGCGATGCTGTTTTATTCGGTAAAGGTGAATGAGTTTGGCGATCGATATGTTATTGGCAATACTCAAGACGTCAATGTTGAATCCTACCAGTATGGAGAGTGGCAATGGGTTCGCGGCTATGAAGGAGATGTTGTTTTAGTACATCCTTATACCAATATTGCCTATTTCCCATATTGTGGTTGTGGAGATGCGAATGAAATAAAAGGGCTCTTTGACAGAAGAGGAAGAGGAGACCCCAGTATTACTTCATGGGGAAGGCCTCAAATGACAGTCAATTATAGAAACCCTGACGAGTCCGTTATCTTGTACACGGCTTCTCGAGGTAGAGGGAAACAGGCGTTTCATATAACCGACAGGACATTAACGGCAGAGGCACTGAATATTCCCACAAGATCGATCAACTATTTTAATATTTCTCGCACGCAAGAAGAACGATTCACAGCAGTTTCAGCAAATGGTGTATTTTCCAGCTCTGACAAAGGAAAAACGTGGAAAACGTATACCACACCTGCAAATGATATCTCTTTTGGTGCGGTTGATTCAGATAACCCAAACCGTATTTGGCTGGGCTCAAAAAGAGGTAAGGTATTTGAAAGTACCGATGGGGGTGAAAATTGGAAGACCATTTCTGACGGCTTACCAGACACTTCGGTTTTAAAATTATTGTACCATGAAGGTTCTCCACGAGATCTTTATGTACTCATGGCCAAAGGTGATGGACAATTTATGAGACCTTATGGTATTTACCACCTAAACAATACGACTAACAAATGGGAGCGGTGGATGGAGGGATACACACTCAATGGATTTAGTGACATGGTAATCGACTATCCTTCGCAAAAAATGTTGGCGTCGAGCTATGGTCGAGGCATTTGGGAAGCAGACCTTGTTGGTACTTACGAACGGTTTCTGCATGGTGAAATTGAAATCACAGAAATCAATAGCACAGAGGATACTCGTACCTTTGCAATTAACACCTCATACCACTTACCAGAATACTACAATTACCAATGGAGAGTTAATGGCGTTGAGTCGGGTATGAATTCGATGTTGTTTTCTTCCCAGAAACTTAAAGAGAACGACGTCGTCTCGTGCGTCCTTTCGCCAAGATATTCTTCGGATATCGTTTTAAAGTCAAAAGAACTAAAATTAAATCAAGTAAAGAAGAAGATGGAGGTGCCCAAAGTAGAGAATGTCCTAGAGAGCAACGGGAATAAAGTCGATTTAGGATACTATGACTATTTTGGGGCGAATCAAGATTTTACAGTCGGCTTTAGGCTCAAACCGAGTAGTGATGGCGTTGTTGTGGGCAATCGCTTGTATAATGACCACGATGCAAAGGGGTGGATGTTGGTTGTTGAAAAGGGATCTCTTGTCCTAAAGTATTCTGCCAAGTACAACCCAGCCGGCGCCTATAAAGCGAGGGCATATCGGACTCCGCGGCTGACTGAACAACTGCGTTTCCCAATTAAACAGGAAGAATGGAATGAGGTGTTAATCTCCTTTGACCGCGACGGTCAGCTCCGAGCTTTTCTCGATGGAAAATTAGTTGCAGAAAAGGAGATGGATCGATCAGAATCCCATGTTAGCCTTAACTCACTGTTTAACTTGCATTTGTTCGCTGATGCTTCTGGCAAGCTACCGCTACAAGGAGAGATCGACGATCTGACAATCTGGAACAAAGCGATCAATGCAAACCAAACCGGTGAGGCAGCGAAAGAACATCTGATTCTCCAACATTCATTCAACGCCTCTACAAAAGACTCCATGAAAGAACGGTTTACTGGTCGAGCGCTAAAACCTATAAATAAAATAGAAAAGATAATATTACCGGTAGAAGATTTCTCCTCCCGTAATTGAATGGGCAAGTGACAAAACAGGCGACATATTGGGACTGCAAAGTCAATCTTAATGTACTGTCGTTTGCTGAAAAATTAATAAACCCTTTTAAAACCAGTCGCCCCAACGTTTTCTCAGGCGTTGGGGCAACATTACGCAGAGGTCGATTTTGAGCATAGCTCGTTCAGGAAGAAATACAGGTTCGATTCCTCTACTATAATCCTATAATTATGAGAAAAGGACTTACAACGATTTGTTGTAAGTCCTTATTTGCGTCTCTGACTGCTTTCTTGGCAAGGCGGAGTAAAGAACGGGAAATTACCACGCTAGCGTTGGGTTTGTATCACCGCTTCAGAGGGATTCCTTCCGCTTTCGGCGATTGTGGGTTTTCGGCTTTCCTCACAATTGGCATAGGATACGCAATAAGCTGGTCTCTAAATTTAGAAGAGCTGGATGCTTTTTAATTGATTTCTACACTTTGCAAGCTTGGCAACTGCAGGTATATCGCCGATTTACCAAATGAGCCCCTATCAAAATCAAGCCTCCAAGTGGCGTTATAAAGGGTATAAATAAAGAAAACAATGAAGAGTCGTTAGCATCGACCGTCGGTAGGCTCTCACTATTTTCCACATTTTTACTCACATCTTTGGCCTCGTTACCAGTGTCTTTGGTTGTGCCATCTTTTTCCTCGCAGCAGGCCTTATCACAAGTAGGTGCGGAGGCTGGCTTTTCACAACATGGCTCTTCTTTGGCCTCGTTACCAGTGTCTTTGGCTGTGCCATCTTTTTCCTCGCAGCAGGCCTTATCACAAGTAGGTGCGGAGGCT
This sequence comes from Pirellulaceae bacterium, assembly GCA_028066335.1. Classification (GTDB taxonomy): domain Bacteria; phylum Planctomycetota; class Planctomycetia; order Pirellulales; family Pirellulaceae; genus JALCBQ01. Next base: position 874 of record JALCBQ010000176.1, on the reverse strand, counting down.
GGCTCTTCACAACATGGCTCTTTTTTGGCCTCGTTACCAGTGTCTTTGGCTGTGCCACCTTTTTCCTCGCAGCAGGCTTTATCACAAGTAGGTGCGGAGGCAAGCTTTTCATAACATGATTCGCCTGCGCAACACTGATGCTCAAGGGCAAACGCTGTAGTTGCAATTAGGGTCAAGCCGATTCCTGCAAGACTCATTGGTAAAAAACAACGATGCTGCTTCCAACCTGGCCAAAAGGCACCAATAGCAAGCAGGGAGCAAACAACAACCATTACCTTGTGAAACATTTCATCAGCAAAGATTGTCAATCCTAACATTGGGAGAAACGGGATAACAAGTGGCATTGCTGCACAATGAATTGCACACCCAACTGATGCAGTAATTCCAAGAAAATCAGACCAGGCCGACATCTTTCTCTGCACTGCGCCTTGAGTACTCTCACTCAAATAAGATCCATCTGAAACCACGGAAGAATCGATTTTTTTTGGGCGAATATGTTTCACTGGCTAAGCCTTTCACAAACTTTATACAAAAATCCCGGTATTTTCTTTATTGAAATAAAAACAACCAATCGGCAGTTTTTTAACAATTTCTTTACAATTCCACTCTTTTTAAAGGCAAAGAGAGTGTTTCCAAACCCTTATGCAGGGAGAGAACCTCCCCCGAATTTACCAAAATAACAGGGACTATCGAGGAACGAACGAGGTAAACGGAAGTATATTATAATTGCACAATGGATGCAAGTACATAATTTGTGCAAAATCCGGAAAATCGCAGAGGCCAGCTTCGCCAGTTATTCAAGATTTTTCGATCGACTAAACCCCTGCAAATCTACTGACTGGTTGGCGTTTCTTGACAAGGAGTGCAGGTATTG
>JALCBQ010000007.1 GCA_028066335.1 Pirellulaceae bacterium | reverse complement strand
CCGGGCTTCGGACAATCACCTGGGATCCGTTTGGGTACCGGGCTTGTAGGAGTCGTTATGGAATTCGGCTTTACAGGATGTCAGGTAAATCAGGGTGGGCAAATATTGCCGAGTCCTTATTATTTGACTGATGACATTCAGTACTCTGCACCTGGGCCTAGCTTTATACTGGAAAACGAAGCAAATATGCTCAAATCCCTCGAAGCTGATAACTAAGTGTTATCCATATTACCATCTAAGAACGTTAAAACATATTCGAAATGAGGTAGTTAACCACTGGCTAACTACCTCGTTTTTGTTATGTGGTCCGTTGGGTTTTCCAGCTTTATGGGGGCTCAAACGAGATTGTTAAGGCGGTTGTTTCCTCTGGGAAAAGAGGTTTTTTCGATAGAGAGCTTCCTGTCTTTGTGTTCGGACGACAAGGGTCAGTTTAGGGAAAATGGGATTCGTTGGAAATTTCCAGGAAATTTTTCATTTAACCAGTAGCCCTATTGATCGTTCTGCAATAGACTTCCTGAATGAGCTACGATGCCCATAAACTACCGGGCTTTTCTTTGTTTTTTACACGTTAGATCGAATTGGCGCACCTGTCGTTTCCCACCTGTTTGTTCCTTCTGGTAACTGTCCGGTGTCTGTCAACTTGGAGTAACCCGCTATGTCTGCCGTTACCTTAGAGAAATATGGGATTCAGGTTTCCAATATTGTATGTAATGCTGCCCCTGCCGAGCTCTATGAACATGCCGTTCTGTACGATCAGGGTGCTATTACTGCTTCGGGGGCGATCGCTACCCGTTCTGGTGAGAAGACTGGCCGTAGTCCCAAAGACAAACGGGTCGTCGAAGACCCTGCAAGTGTCGGTGACGTCTGGTGGGGACCTGTTAATGAAAAAATCAGCCGTGAGTCGTTTAACACGAATAAAGAGATTGCCGTTAAATACTTGAATACTTGTGACCGTGTTTATGTTTTTGATGGCTTTGCCGGCTGGGCCCCTGAATCTCAAATTAAGGTTCGAGTGATTTGTTCCCGTCCTTACCATGCTCTTTTTATGAACAATATGCTCATCCGCCCAACGAGTGAGCAACTTGAGAGCTTTGGCGAGCCCGATTATGTCATTTACAATGCTGGTTCACAAGATGCCGACCCGGCAGTCCCTGAGGTCACTGGCAAAACGAGTATTTGCCTTGACTTTGAGCAAGGGGAGTTCGTAATTTTAGGCTCCCAATATGCAGGTGAGATGAAAAAGGGTGTCTTTACAATCATGAACTACCTCATGCCAAAGAATGGGGTACTCTCGATGCACTGCAGCGCCAATGAAGGAGACTCGAAAGATGTCGCCCTTTTCTTTGGCCTTTCAGGAACCGGAAAAACGACCCTTTCAGCCGATCAATCAAGGCACCTCATCGGAGATGACGAACACTGCTGGAATGAAAACGGGGTTTTTAATATTGAAGGTGGCTGCTACGCTAAATGTATTGATCTTTCTGCCGATAAAGAGCCCGAAATTTACGGTGCTATTCGTTTTGGGACCATTTTGGAAAATACTGTTCAAAGTGAAGTCACTCGAGAAGTCGACTATACCGATTGCACGTTGACCGAGAATACGCGTGCTGCCTATCCGATTGAATATATCCCAAATGTTAAGCTTCCTTGTGTTGGTGGCCATCCTAAGAATATTATCTTCTTAACGTGTGACGCTTTTGGAGTTTTACCCCCTGTTAGTAAATTAACTCCGGAACAAGCAATGTACCATTTTATCAGTGGCTACACGGCCAAAGTTGCTGGTACTGAAATGGGCGTTACTGAGCCAGAAGCGACATTTTCCGCTTGCTTTGGAGCTGCCTTTTTGGTTTGGCATCCGACAAAGTACGCCGAAATGTTAGCTGAAAAAATGAGAACTCATCACGCACAGGCTTGGCTTGTGAATACTGGTTGGACGGGTGGTGCTTATGGTGTTGGTAATCGTATGAGTCTCAAAAATACCAGGGCAATCATTGATGCCATTCACAGTGGAGATTTGGCTGCTTCTGAAACAGTCGAGGACGAGATTTTTGGACTTAGTACTCCCATAAGTTGCCCTAATTGTAATGATGAAGTCTTGATCCCAAGAAATTGCTGGGAAAGCACCGAAGAATACGAGGAAACGGCCCGTAAACTGGCTGACTTGTTTAACGAAAACTTTGCTAAATATGCCGAAGTAGCCAGTGAAGATATACGAGGTGCAGGTCCTAAGTATACCGCATCGACCTAGGGACAATAATTCTATCTCGATACGGCTAGAGCGGGCTGTTAGAGTTATGCAAGACAAAGGCCACTTTTTTAAAGTGGCCTTTTTTGTGTAAAAAGGGGCACTTCTTCTTTGTTTAAGGTAAATCGACCTAGTATTAGGTGCCAAAATTTGATAATTAAGCCAGATCGAGATTCTCACCACTCGCGTTTTACACTTTTTATAGCCTTAGAAGGTAGATTTATGTCTCCCATAGCTCGAGTTGTTCGTTTAGCTTTTTTGCTCGCTTTTACGATGCTCGGTTTGACCGAAGGTATCGCTCAAGACACCCGTCGTGTGATCCCATTCCAAACTGGAACCCGGGGGGAAAATGTCCGTTATCAAGGGGCACAAGGCGCACATCATATTAACCAGCGGGGTGGGCAACAATATTTCCACCAAGGAGCTAGCCGGCAGGGGATCGCTTCATTTCAAGGGAACTCTACCTCCCTCCCCCGTCAGGCGAATTTAATGCCAGAGGTTCCAGGCGAATTTACACTGAAAATTGAACATGGTCCTTGGCTAATTTATGCGGCAAACTTTCAGGGAGCCAAAGGGATGGCTCAGGCGATCGCTCTTGCAAAAGAATTAAAATCTCATAATTTAAAAGTTTATCTTTACGATAAAGAATTCGACTTTAGTGGGCGAGTGCAAGGGAATGTCCGTCGGGCAGACGGGGCGCAAGTCGCTAGGAAAAACAATACAGCAGGTTTTAATCAGGTTGCCGTTTTAGTCGGTGATTTTCACGCGATTGATGACTTGTCAGGGCAGAAAATGTTAGCGAATTTAAGAAATTACCAGCCCGTCGCATTGAGGAATGAAGTTGCTGAAGTCGAACCAGAGACGACCCGTTATTCTCGCTTCGTCAATCGGCAGACTGGAAAGGTAAAGGGGCCGTTAAGTCGTGCCTTTATTACACGAAATCCACTATTGCCAGAGACCTTTTTCATTAATCCTGGGGTCGACGAATTTGTGCAAAAAATGAACAAACCGCTACCAAACAGTCTCTTGAATTGTCGAGGGAAATATACCGTTCGGGTAGCTTCATTTAAGGGGGTTATGACTGTCGACGCACGAGAAATGCTTGAAATGAAGCAAGGGAATTATGAGAGTCGGCTTGCCATAGCAGCCGAGAAAGCACACGTACTGACTTTGGCACTTCGGAAACAAAAAATAGAAGCCTACGAATTTCATGATCGTGATGAATCGATTGTTTGTGTTGGAAGTTTCGACTCACTTCCCAAGAGGTCCGGACCAAACGGTGATGTTTACTTGGGGCAAGTCCAGACCATTATCGATAGTTTTTCTGCACAAGTCAAAACGATGCCCAATGGTTTAAAACGTCAGGAACCGCGTACAACGGCAGGGGCTGTCTTGCCTGGAGGGTTACCGATTTTTTTTGATTATAAGGCCGTTCCAATTCCAGTTCCCAAGGTTTCTGCAAAATCGGCACTTTTTACTAACCCATTAAGGTAGCCACTCTTTTATAAATAGGTTCAATAGATGCGACAGTTGGTCTTGGGAACTCATAACAAGAAAAAGGGGGCCGAGCTTGAAAGCATGCTCGCCCCTTTTTCGATTATAGTTAAAACGCTTCAGGAATACGAAAACCCAATTGAAGTCATAGAAAATGGATCGACTTTTGCTGAAAATGCGCAGAAAAAAGCTAGGGAACAAGCGTTACATCTTAATGAGTGGGTATTAGGAGAAGACAGTGGGTTGTGTGTTGTCGCTCTTGATCATCGACCTGGTATTTTCTCAGCCCGCTATTCGGGAGAAGGTGCTACCGACGATAAAAACAATAAAAAACTTTTGGAAGCATTACTTGGGATTCCTGCTGAAAAGCGGCAAGCCTATTACGTTTGCCATATGAGTTTAGCGAGTCCATCAGGCGAGATAATCCTTGATTTTGAGGAGCATTGTTGTGGACTCATTGAAACTACGCCACGAGGAGATGGTGGATTTGGTTACGATCCCCTCTTTAAAATTGCTGAATACCATTCAACCTTTGGGGAGTTGGGAGCACCTGTGAAAAAAATATTGAGCCATCGAGGGCGTGCAATGCGCAAGCTTTTAAAGCAGCTACAAGTGTTAGGTTGGTTTTCAGGCTGATTGTAAAATCGCTCTTGCCATACCCGAAAAGATTATGTATCTGTAGGCGGCTCGAATACGGATTTGTACATAAGAATTCGGTTGTTATGATTTTGTTGCGACCGCCAGGAAAAAGTTATGCCCAAGAAACGAAACATTTTTCTAAAAACAATATTCGCACTTTCAAGTATTGTCTTTTTTTCTGTGCCTCTTCTCTCGCAAGATCAGACTGGGTTAATCGGTAGGAACATTGTTGATATTCAAGTGATTGGAAACCGTCGAGTTCCAACTGTTCAGGTCGAGAGCTTTTTAAAAATTCGGCGAAATCGGCCTTATCAGTCACAACAAGTTCAGGAATCAGTCCGTTCGTTACACGGGAGCAATCTGTTCAAAGATGTTCGCACAATGGCGCAGATTGTACCAGGAGGGGTAAAAGTTATCTTTGAAGTTTTTGAGCAGCCAGTCCTCGGTCATGTCCGTTTTGTCGGGAATAGTGGGATTAAGGATAGTATCTTGCATCGACAGATTGATTTAAAGGCCGGTGAGGCCAAAGATACATTTGCAGTGAAAGAAGCTCGGCGAAAACTTGAATCGTTTTATCATTCCAAAGGATATACTGAAGCGCGAGTTCAAGTTGTTGAGGGAAATAGTCCTCAAGATGAGGGAGTTGCCTTCATGATTTATGAAGGGTTCGTTCGTTACGTTTACAAAGTTAATTTTATTGGAAACACAGTTGTTAACGACTCAAGGTTAAAGACGATTATCCAATCGGGCCCCAAATATATGGACTACCTATCTGGAGGAAAAAAAGTTGAACAGAACACTATTGAACAAGATACAGAGCGTTTGGTTGCCTATTATCGGAGTCTGGGCTATTTCCAGGCCCGTGTAGGGAGAGAGCTATCGTATAGTGACGATGGCAAATGGTTAACAATCTCCTTTGTTATTTCGGAGGGAGAACGTTATAAAATTAGAAACGTTGTTCTTGTTGGAAACGAAATTTTTTCAGAAAAAGATATTCTAAACCGGCTAGAGTTAGCGAATGGACTTTTTTTTAATTCTGAATTTCTCAGTAAGGATATCCAAACAATCCAAGACTATTACGGTAGTAAAGGGTACCTCTTTGCACAGATTCAGGCAGAACCACTCTTTTTGGCAGAGCCAGGTCTTCTAGATGTTGTTTATAAGGTGAATGAGGGGCAGCTTTGCCGTGTCGGGGAAATTAATGTCCATATCAAGGGAGATATCGTTCATACCCAACGGAGGAATATTCTAAACAGAGTTTCACTACGTCCAGGTGATATTGCCGATATTCGAAAAATTCGTGCTAGTGAGAGACGTATTATGGCTTCACAACTCTTTCAGAATGGCCTTGATTCTGGCCCCAAAATTGAATATACCGTCCCTAAAATGTTCCAGCAGTTTAAAAAATAGTTTACCATTTTTGGTTAAAGTATTTGGGTACCCGTTTCAATAAACTCAATGTTGCTCTCGGAAAAAAGGACTTTTTCTACAGCACATAGAATTGATGATATTCATGCTAAGGATAGCCAAGTTGACGAGTCTTTGTTCACTCCATTTGGTGTTGCGTCAGAAGAGCCATTTAGAAAGAATACAGCTAGTCGGTAGTAGGCCTCTTCTTTTGTCAATGTTTCTTCTTTTTTTGGGAGGTTGTAATACCTTTACCCCTGCTGGTCCTTTGCAGTTTAAAACAGATGACGTCGACCTTAAACAACAGGCACCAGGGGTGCCGACCGTTGATTTGTCACAAATTCCAAAAGTTGCCCAAACAAATATTTCTTCGGAGAGCTTTTTTCCCGAAGAGAATTCTTCTGGAAAAATAGTCGTTCGAGGGCAGTCGCCTCCAGCTTTGGGGAATCCGAATTTTCAAAATCAGGGAGTGTGGAATGGCGGTAATGAGTTGACCCCTGGCGGACAGGGGCACACCAGATATCCAATGTCGGCTAATAATGCCGTTTTACCAGAAATCCAGTCAGGGGCGAATCAACAAGGAGTTTCTCTCTTTGCTCAGCCACCAGTTACTGGTGCAGGGATTTCTCAACAGGGGCAGCTGGGAAATACTCAAACACCAAATTATGGTGGCCCTTTTGGTCCAACGTTTCCTCCAATGCAATTGGACTCGGTTGTCGATGACGCAATCTATGTACCCCTTAACATCTATGCTGAACCGGCTGAGGTTACTGGTAAATTTTCGTTCGGTGCAGCAGTTAACTCGGATACAGGGCTTAATGGCCAAATTTCAATCGACGAAAGGGACTTTGACTGGCGACGAGTGCCAACGAGCTTTAACGATATCTATGATGGTAGTGCCTTCCGTGGAGCAGGACAACATTTCCGAATCGAGGCAGTACCAGGTAGTGAACTCCAACGGTATATGTTGAGTTTTTCAGAACCCTACCTGTTGGATACACAAATAAGTTTTGGCTTTAGTGGTTACTACTACGATCGAAGGTATGTCGATTGGGATGAAACTCGCAAAGGAGGACGCGTTAGCCTCGGCTACAATTTGACGCACGATCTTTCCATTAGTACTGCCTTAAAGATGGAAAAGGTCGATCTTTACAACCCCAGCACAAATGCTGTGGCAGATCTTAACAACGCACTCGGTTCCCACGATGTTTTTAGTGGTAGTTTAGTCCTTTCCCACGATACTCGCGATTTACCTTTTGCACCATCTGAGGGCCATCTTATTGAGTTCAACCTTGAACAGGTTTTTGGTACGGAGAGCTACCAAAAGGCGACGGTCGATTATAGGCGGTACTTTTTGTTGTATGAGCGACTCGATGGATCGGGGCGTCATACGTTTATGGTTTCGAATACGGTGGGATTTGCCGGTTCGAATACTCCGATTTTTGACCACTTTTATGCGGGTGGTCATTCGACCATGAGAGGATTCGACCTTCGAGGCGCAGTCCCTAAAGTGGGAGATATCTACGTTGGTGGGCAATTCCAATTTTTGGGGTCGTTACAGTATATGTTCCCAATTACTGCCGATGATATGATCAAAGGAGTTGCATTTGTGGACTATGGAACGGTCGAAGAGAAGGTTCAGTTACGCTCAAAGTCGATGCGTGTTGCGCCTGGCCTGGGGCTGCGAATTAGTGTGCCCCTTCTGAGTCCTGCACCTTTAGCCTTTGACTTTGCTGTGCCGGTAAATCACCTTGAGAGCGATAAAACCCAGACTTTTAGCTTTTTCCTCGGGGTTGCTCGATAACCCCTTAATGTTCTACGTGGCTACTGCCACGACCAATCGATCCGATCACCATAGTATCCACTACTTGTGCCTCTCTTGATTCGATGTGGAGTACCAAAATACCCATAAGCATAGCCTCGTTTTGGTGCTAAGATGAGCTTTTCTGATGGCCAGATTCTATTCAGGAAGCGGTACTCAACAATAGAAAAGGAGGAAAAACCTTCTTTAGGTCTACCAGACGGTTTGGTGATTAAATTGGACTGGGAGACCGCCCCGCTTCTTTTATGAAAGTGCGCAAAAGACTTGGCTGAATGAGAGACGGTGGGGGAGACAGAAAAATGGCCTTGGATTTGGGGAGGTGGTTTGCGAACAGTGAAGATGACCTGTCCAAAGGTTACCACTGGTTGGCTAAAGGAAAAGAGTGCCAAGCCCAATAGAAATATTAAATGAATCGGTTGTGGCATTGGTGCTTCCTTAAAAAATGGGTCAAAGGAAAGAGAACTGACTCTTTTGAAAGGATAGGCTATTCTCTCGTAGAAAGGCCCTAAAAAGGGCGAATCTTTTGAAAGTTATGGTGGATACATCTCCAATGTGTTCGTAAATACAAGTCAATTTTAAAATGGTTTGTTTACTAGAGATTTCTGGACATAGGCTAATTGTTCGGGAGAGAGGTTTTTAAGTGATTCGGAGGAAAACCGTGTTTTATGGTCTATGAGGGCATCACCAAATTGAAGGTTTGTAAATGAGGTGTCGGTAAGATTTGCGTTACGGAAGTCAGCTCCTCTTAAGTCGGCACCACTAAAGTTTGCACCCGAGAGGTCGGCATTTTGAAAGCTGGCACACCGGAGGTCAGCCAAAATAAAATTGGCGTTATCAAGCTGGGCAAAGTGAAACGTTGCACCAGAGAGTATTACTTTGTTAAAATTAAGACCGACCAAGGAACTTCTCCTGAAAGTTGGATGGCTGAAAGCTTGCGAGCGTTAAGGGTGTCTTTAAAAGCTAGAATCGAATTTACGTTCCATTTTACGGTGAGAATTGGCTCTCGTCGAGAATTCGGAAGCTTTTTCTGTCCAATCCACGAAAAACGGAGTGGGCACACTCGATGGAAAGAATTCAGAGTGGTAATTTTACCACCCTGAATAATTGGGTAGAATCATTCCAGCCGAATCTAATCTAGTAGAACCAGGACCATTCTTGTTCCCAAACAAAAAACGACTATTCTGATAATCCCAAACTAGACACGGCAACCCTTATTCTAGAGATTCAGTTTAGCCATTTCTGTGAGAAAGAGAACATAGCGGGCGGATTTATCCAAATTTACCATCGGTAATTTGGAGTAGTGAATGTGGTAGACCAAGAGGTATTATTGAACAAGCCGTAGAGGACGTTTGTTGGCAATTTCTCGGAAGGCATCTTTGAGATCTTCGGTGTATTCCTCTGGTGATTGTCCTCCTTCGACTGTGAAGTGATACCCTGCAGTGATTGCAGCGACTTGTTCCATAAGTTCGGTATCAGCTCCTGATCCGAGGCTAACGGCAAAGACAGGGATTTTCATATCGCGAGCCCGTTCGGCCTGCTGAATTAGGTAATTCCTGGCGCCGACTTCATCAGCGGAACCATTATACCATGTTGGTACACCATCGGTCATGAGAACGACCATTTTGAATGAACCCGCACGGCCATTCTCTTCGATTTCGTCGAGGGCGTTTTCAAGTCCTGCACCAATATTCGTTGCGCTATGATGATGGTTTGCTTGTCGCTGGCGGGCAGTGGTGCGGACTTGGTCATAATTTTTTGAAAGGGCATGTTCTAAGAGTCCATTACCACTTGAGCTATTATAGATAGAGAGTCCTAGTTGATCGTTGGTCCCCGCTGTTTCAATAAGTTCAGCAAAAACATCGACTGAATCTTTGACTGCTTCGACAGGTTGAATACCTGCTTTCCAAAGATCTGGTGTGTCGCTATGGCTTGAGCGCCACTCGATCCAATAGTGGAGCAAGTTCGTATGGCCAAATTTGTAACGGTCATTAGCATATTGAGCATTATACGTACTTTGGTGCCGAACATAGTCGATGTACTCGTTCCATGAACCGCCGGGGTAAGGATAGGAGACGTGGGAGATACCTAAATGGTTCTTTAGGTCGTTGTAATTTCGGTAGTAAAAATGTGTGTGTGATGGAACCCACCAATAGTCTGGGTGCCTAGTCGTTATACGAATTTGACTGATTTCCCGTCCATTGTTGTATCCAGTCCCCTGGACAGTTAACGAACGACTATTCCCTGTATAAACTCCCTGGCTTCCGCCTCCTTGAAACCAAATATAGGCTTCTTGTATATCACTTTCACAGGTTATATGCGCCGAGGTAAAACGGTATTCAGTAGTTGTGTCCGGTTTGTCATGGTCGTTGGTGTTTAGTGTCGTTGTGATATATTCAGGCTCCAATGGGAGGTTTCCATATTGCGGATTGCCTAAATCTTGCCAACATTCTTGTAAGTTATCACGGACATGTGAGACACCAAGTGGGCTATTGTAGAGACTGTCAAAATTCATTGACCGTGAATAGTCTAAAACGAGCATAATGTCACGGGGTTGATACGTAGCAATTGCTTCGGCAGTTACCTCGAACTCATCTTGTCCCAGAGCACGTGCGAAGAAAAGAGGTAAATTTCGATGGGTCATTTTGATCGAAACAGAAGAAGGTGGGATTACCCCTCCCGAAGACGAAAAAGTTTTGGTTGCCTCATCCCAATACCCTAGGGTGATTTCCAGGTTTGTGCCATGTTCGCTGCTATATTGATTGATTTGGCTGCTGACGTCGTTTTGCATTGGATCGTAATCAACGGGGCGAATTGGATTTCTCACGAGGAACTCGAGGGCGATATCTCGAGCTTCGTCTTCTCCATCTCCCAGTGTTGCTGCGCCAGCTAAGGCAGCCGAATCGACTGCTGATTGTAGGCGGGTTTGCATGGTATACATATACCCAGTGTCAACACCAAAGGCGACCATACCCATCATAACAACCATCAACACAGCTGCTAAAACGATAATTTGTCCCTTACGTTTGTTTTTTGGTGGGACAAAAAAATGGCGACCTCGGGTAGGTTTTTGACTCATGGACATAATGCTTCCAAGTATTCAAGACGGTGGTAAATCTCAGGCGAAAACAGAAATTACCTAATGTAGATAATGAAAGTGTAGTTTTTTTCTTTTATTTAAGGCTGAAAATTGGAAGAATTAGTAAAAAATTCTTTAGCATTTTTCCGATTTGTTTTATTCATCCAACATGATGCAAAAGGGCAACACCGCCGAGGGCGATCTTTTCATGGAAATGGGGCTCGGTTAGAATAGGTTTCAAACAGGCTTGTATTCTTCGATGATTTTTTATGGTGGTTGTAGAAAGAGAACTGTCAGAATTAAAAAAGGGGTTTGAAGGTGAGAATAGGTGTTCTTAGCGATACACACGATAATGTTGATGCAACAAAAAAGGCTGTCAATGCCTTTGCCGAAATCGGTGTTTCATTGGTTATTCATTGTGGAGATATTACCACTCCCGAGATTGTCTCGCTCTTTACAGAATGGCCGACCCATTTTGTTTTTGGTAATATGGATACAAATCAGGCTGCTCTTAAGGAGGCAATTGAGGAAGAGGGGCACCAATGTCACGGGTATTTTGGCGAAATAGAAATTGCCGGCGTAAGTGTCGCCTTTCTGCACAGCCATGATCAAAAATGGTTTAACCAGGTAAAATCATCTGGAGAGTATAATCTTGTTTTCTACGGACACACCCACCAAGCAGAAGAGCATAAAGAAGGGGAGACCATTGTTATCAACCCTGGGGCACTTTATCGTGCTGATTACTTTTCATGTGTTATTTACGACCTTGCTCAAATGAAGGCGACTCTTTTAGAAATTGAAAAATAAGTTTTAAGGCAAGTTATGCTGGCCGGAGAGGCGAGAGTGCAAGGATAAATTTCTTTTCGTTTGCAGTGGCAAAGAGTACCTTGGCTCGCCGTTTGGCCCCTTGCCCGCTGAGTTCAATAATTTTCCCCAGTCCATGGTCAGGATGAATAACTCGCATACCCAGCCGAAACTGGTTAGGGCTTACTCGATCGGAGGGATGTTTTCTGGGAGCCGAAGAGACGTTGGCTTGGGAGGAGAGCATTGCTGAACCTGTTTTGATCAGGTTGCTAAGGTCAGTCGCCTCTGTGGTCCCAAGCTTTTTAGGGGACACATGCCGTTTGGGGGCTTCTTCTTCAAAAGGGACTACCGAATGATCGTTTTCGGTTATTTGCTCATGGTGACGAGAGACCGTCTTGTGAGGAGCTTCCATTAGCGCAGTTGAACCTGAATCATATTGGGAGCTATCTGAAGTAATAAGAAGGTCATCACGTGGTAGCTCCATCAGAAATGAGCTAGGTATACAGTATTCCTGGTAACCACGAAGTGAGCGTGAGTCAGAGAGGCTCAGGTGAAGCTCCTCTTCAGCTCGGGTAATACCGACAAAGAGAAGCCTTCGCTCTTCTTCATACTGATTAGGATCTTCAAGGCTTCGAGAGTGAGGGAGTATCCCTTCTTCAAGAGCGATAATAAAAACCACAGGGAACTCAAGCCCCTTAGCGCTATGAAGCGTCATTAGAGAGACAACATTCGATTCTTCATTGAGCCCATCAGTATCAGAGATAAGAGCAACACGTTCCAGAAATTCGTCCAGGTGGCCTGGCTCTCCCTTTTCATCATCAAAGTCTTGTGCGGCAGAGAGGAGTTCACCAAGGTTATCACGACGATCTTCATCCTCTTCAGAACCATCGTTCAGTGACTCCCAGTAGCCACTTTCTGCTAAAGTCAACTCTAGGGCTTCTTTAAGAAAACCGGTTAATTTTTCCCGAATATTGGCAATGACAGTCGCGAATTTGTGCAGTGCTGTTCGAGCTCGTTTGCTCAGGTTTTCAATTTGGTTTGCTTCTCGGCATGCTTCAAGTAGGGTAAGGTTTTTCCTCAGTGCGTACTGTTGCAGATATTGAAGTGTTTTTTTTCCAATGCCCCTTGTAGGAACATTGACGACTCTTTCAAAGGCGAGATTGTCACGGGTGTTGTTCGCTAACAGAAGGTAGGCGAGAACGTCTTTGATTTCTTTACGGTGGTAGAACTCGACCGAGTTCAAAATTTGGTACGGAATTGTTCGGGCCTGGAGGGAAGTCTCTAAAACTCGTGAAAGGGCATTGGTTCTGTATAAAACGGCGAAATCATTCGGTTTCCGATTTCCTTGAGAGATTTCAGCTTGGATATAGTCTGCAATTCGGTTCGCCTCTTTATAATTGTTTTCTGCATAATGTAGTTGAACCGGCGAGCCTTGTGGGTTTTCTGTGTGAAGGGTTTTTTCTTTTCGTTTGGTATTATAAAGAATTAACTGGTTTGCAGTATGAAGAATATTTTTGGTGCTGCGAAAATTTTCGACCAATCGGATTGTGGTGACGTTTGGAAAATCTTTTTCAAAATTCAGAATGTTGTTTAGGTTGGCTCCACGCCAGCCATAAATCGCTTGGTCTGGGTCGCCAGTGACCGCAAGGTTGGGTAAGTCTCTTGAGAGGGCACGTACGATGGCGTACTGTGGGAGGTTCGTATCTTGATATTCATCGACCATGATGTAGGAAAATCTGTCATCGTAGTACTGCCGTATATCTTCTGAAGACTTTAAAAGGGTTACAGTATGAAGGAGGAGATCGTCAAAATCTACGGCATTCGCATGGAGCAGATGTTTTTGGTAGAGAGGATAGACTTTGGCAAGGATTTGCTGACGAGGATTGTATTGTGGTAGCGTAAGGAAATTTTCCCAAGTAATAAGGCGGTTTTTTTCTCGGCTGATCGCTTTAGCGATTGTTTCAGGTTTGAAATGGGTGATATCTTCAATTTGGTGGATCTGTTTAATGATCTTAAGAGAATCTCGTGAATCATAGATTGTAAAGTTTTCTTTTAGCCCAATTGCAGAGGCGTGTTTTCGCAGAAGACGGGAGCAAAACCGGTGAAAGGTGCCAACCATTACGTTTCGTCTGGGGGCTAGATTGGCGAGCCGGTCCTGCATTTCTTGAGCCGCTTTATTTGTAAACGTCAGGGCCAAGATGCTACGAGGCATAACACCCGTGGCAAGTAAGTAAGCAATACGATGCGTAATAACCCTTGTTTTACCTGAGCCAGGGCCTGCCAACATGAGCAATGGCCCTTCGTGATGACGGCAGGCCTCTTTCTGCGTTTCAGTAAGATTGCTTAATAACGTTTCAGGAGGTGGTAACATACCGTTTCTCGTTGATAGTTTTTAAATCTCGATTATCGGGGAAATTGAAAGAAAGTAAACCATCCCTTTGAGGCAGAAGTGCTAGCAGTGCTCTGATAGCACTGTTCTTTTTTGATAAAAAGAAAAAATTCGTTCAAGAAGTTTCTTTTCAATCGTTTTGAAATTGTTATACTACCTCCATTGATCGTCCAACAAGAGTGTTGGCGACATTTTTCTTTTTAAAGGGAGGGAGCCCATGCCACGAATTCCAATCAGCAAGGCAGAGAAAGAACGCGAAAGCCTTCAACAGCGACTGGGTCTAAGTACTGCTGAAATTGGCCTGACTGTTCGTACCACGAATTGCCTTGAAGACCGAGGCATCTTTACTGTCGAAGAACTGTTGGATTGTTCACGTGAAGATTTGCTAAGCATTTCGAACTTTGGTGAAAAAACTTTGGAGGAAGTTTTCGATTCCCTTGCGAGTATCGGTTTCTGCCGACCTTCTCGAGCAAAATAGGGACTGCAATTTAAAACAGCCTCCGGCCGTGAAGATATATCGAGAAGATATATTTTCGGAAGGTATTCCCAAAAATCACTGCAAAGTAATAAAACCTGCTCAAACAGAGCAGGTTTTATTACTGGATTGCTGCTCTATCAAGGCTTTAACTTTCAGCTTTGCTCCTCTTCTCCCTTGGGTATAACCTTACATTTACTAGCGTCGTCTGTTAAAATAGGCAGGTCAAGAAATCTTAAGTTGTTCTTGAAATGCTATTGATTTTTAGATGGTGTGAGGAACCTGCATTGGCATTTAAGTTCCGTATTTGGGGGAAAAAAATCAGGCACCGGCAGACCGGATCACCGTTGGTAAAGAGCTTGGGTGAGACGGTCTTCTTTGCTGTTTTGCTCTTATTAGGGCTAGTTTTTGCCTCTTTAGTTGCCTTAGCCTATTTTGGGATCCTAAATGAAAATGAACGGCTCGGTTTTGAAGGAGGGGCATGGTGGATGGTGCTGAGCCTTAGCCTCTCTTTTGGGATCATTGGTGGAAGTGGGTTGGTTTACAATCTCTTCAGAATTGGGATTAGCAAAGAGCGTCGGGCTGCTGTATTACGAAAAGCAAGCGATATCGATATAATCCGAGATACTTTTTCGGCTTCTCATGACTATCCAAGCTTACCAAAAGACTTTCATATTGCTAATAGCCCAGGAACACGGCTTGCCTTCCGGCTACCTGCGCGACAATCAGTTGGTTGGCGACTAATTTTTATTACGATTTTTGGGACAATTTGGACAATTTTTTCTCTGGGTATGTTGCTAGGGAACTTTCAAGAGGTTGAAGAGAATCAAGCTCTTGGCTGGTTTACCCTCTTCTTTCTTGCGGTGAGTGTTTGGATTATCTATTATCTTATTCAACAAATTTCTTATTATTTTAAGGTTGGGGCAACACATCTAGAGGTTTCCTCTCATCCTCTGCGTCCTGGAAATATTTACGAGCTCTTCATCAGCCAAGCTGGCCGACTCGAGGTCCAGGAGCTACAGGTTTTTTTGGTAAGTCAAGAACGCTGCCTTTTTCTATCGGGAACCAATAGCCGAGCAGAGACATTCTTAACCTATAAAGAACTCCTCTTTGAACAGAAAAACATTAGGACGAACTCCCAGTTGCCGTACGAGGCACAATTCCAGTTTATGGTCCCAACTGATAGCATGCACTCGTTCCAATCAGAGCATAATTCGATTGATTGGGAGCTTTGTGTCCGTTTTCAAACAAAAGAACAGACGATACACGAAAAAAATTATCCGATCGTTATTTTTCCCCCCGAAGATTAATACACATGGATCCTTCGATTACAATAAAATTTCGGACTCCCCAAGAGGTTTTTCATCCAAATGACCGCCTAGAGGTTGAATATTACGTTGAGGCTTCTGATCTTTCTTCACTTAACGCCATGGAGATCTCCTTGTTATGGTACACCGAAGGGAAAGGTGAACAGGACATCTATGTCCACAGCTTTGAACGTAGAGAACGTAGGAATGTCGCTAATAGAGACCTTAGCCAGGTTTTCTTGTTTCAGTGCCAGCTACCTAAAACCCCACTAAGCTATCACGGAACAATTCTAAAAATCCACTGGTGCATTCGGGTTACAACACAGTTTAAAAAAGGAAAGACATTCTATGAAGATCGCCCGATTCTTCTTTTACCCACAGGAAAAGTCCTAAAGTTACAACAAACATCGCATCTCTAAAGGAAGGTAAGCCTGTAGGGCCGAGGTTTTTGTAAGGCTATAGCTTCTTGGCGCTGCCACTAGGATCAAAATAGGTCGGTTGGTTTTCAGGTTTCCACTTGATATTACAACCGATACTAGGTTTTTGTGGGATCGGTGTTTCTTTTCCAGCAAGTGTTGCAAGAATTGCTTTTCGAAGGTCATTGCCTGTTACTGGTGAGTCGTTACCTGGTCGGCTTTCGTCGAACTGCCCCCGGTAAGTTAACTTTAGGTTATCGTCAAAAAGAAAAAAATCAGGAGTGCAGGCCGCTTTATAGGCTTGAGCGACTTTTTGGGAGGCGTCAAAAAGATAGGGAAACGGATACTCGTTGTTTTCAGCAGTGATTTTCATTTTTTCTGGAGAATCGTCTGGGTAATTGGTTGGATCGTTCGCGTTAATAGCAACGAATCCGATCTCCAGGGGAAGGAACTCGTTTGCAAAATCTTTTAGGTGTTTTTGAAGATGGATAACATATGGGCAGTGATTACACAGAAACATCACCACGAGCCCTTTTTTTTCTTGAAAATTCGCAAGAGAAACTCTCTGACCACAGGTGTCCAAAAGTGAAAAATCGGGTGCTACTGTTCCTAACGGCAACATAGTGCTGGCAGTTAAAACCATCTTTTGAATCCTTCTGTTATTAAGTATAGCAATTAAGTAATTCCAAAAAGATCGCATCCATTTTGGGTCGTCTGAAATGCAATCTGTTCTGGGGAGACACCACGAACTTGGGCAAGGCAATTTGCAGTATGGCTCACATAGGCAGGTCGATTGGGCCGTTTTCCTCGGACTGGTTCAGGGGAAAGATAGGGAGCATCTGTTTCTATTAAAATCCGATTGTCCGGAACTTTTGCAGCAACTTCCCGGATAGCCGTCGACTTTTTAAAGGTCAAAATCCCTGAAAAACTAATGTGAAGGCCCAGGTCAAGGCATTCACCTAGAAGCTCTTGATTGCCGGTATACGAATGCATAATACCAAATAGTGGGCCCTCTTGAGCTCCTTCTTTAAGAATAGTCAATATTTCTTCGCTACAATCCCTCATATGAACGATAAATGGGAGTCCCGTTTTTTGAGAGAGATGAATATGCTTGCGAAAATATTCTTCTTGCAATTCGATCGGGGCAAAATCCCAATATTTATCAAGGCCTGTTTCACCAATTGCTATCACTTTGGGGTCATTTGTTAGCGAGGTAATTTTCTCCCAGTCTTTTTCAGACGCTTCGTGACACGAATTAGGGTGGATACCGACAGCTGCGTAAACTCCAGCATGTTTCTTGGCTAGGTTGAGGCTTGCAAGACTTGTTTCAAGGGTAATTCCAACGGCCAACATCCGGGTGACGTTTGCATCTTTTGCTTCTTGGAGAACTTCTTCCCGGATATTATCAAATTGTTTATCTTCTAGGTGTAAGTGGGTATCGAACAACATATTTGGGTAATTACAGAAAGGGGGCAGTTTAAAAAAGCGAATGTGCTGCACGAAGGCAGACAGTATAGATTGTGTCCCAAAAAAGGAATAAGATCAAGGTAGAGCTGCCACAGAGAGTGACCAAAGCAGTAAGCCCCCTAGAGAAGTTGGAATGATATTGTTGAGTAGAATAGGTTCCTATAGTCTCCGTTTGGGGAGTCGCT
Organism: Pirellulaceae bacterium; assembly: GCA_028066335.1. GTDB lineage: Bacteria > Planctomycetota > Planctomycetia > Pirellulales > Pirellulaceae > JALCBQ01. The sequence goes on along the minus strand of JALCBQ010000007.1, from coordinate 28,162 downwards.
GGAGTTAGAGTATGGGTAACTGTAGGGCGAGTTGTGGAAGGAGTCCAAACAATGATTTTTATAAGATATAAGTAGTAACCAAGGCTTATAACAGTGTTGATTCCGCCAACTAGAAGCAAGAAAAGAAAGAGTATATTTCCCGAGGCGAGGTAACCACTAGTCAAAGCGGCAAAGATTGCAAATTTTGCCACAAAACCTGAGAGTGGAGGAATGCCAATAAGTCCAAATAAAATCAATACAATCGAAATAGCAATAGTCGGTTGTCGATAGATAAGGCCTGACAAATTATCATGAATGTTAGCCGATTCGTTATTATCACAAACAGCAGCGGTAAAGGCAAACATGCCAAGATTTAAAAAGAGGTAAATCCCAAGGTAGATTAATAAGCTACTTACTGCCCCAACGGCCAGTTCTTTGGAAGAAATATCTAACGCAGTTAAAAGGACAATGAGTGGCAATAGTAATAATCCGGCATGGGCAATCGTCGAGTAAGCCATGAGACGCTTTAGGCTTGTTTGTCCATAGGCGGCTAGGTTACCAAAGGTTACCGTTAATACACCTAAAACTGCTAAAACGACACTCAAAAAGTATCGGATTTGGTTGAGTATTTCAGGAGAGGTCTCAAAGATACCAAAGGGGGCAATGAGTCGAATAAAGAGAGCCAGAGCAGCCCCTTTGGAAGAAATACTCAAAAACAAGTTAACCTCGGATGAAGCCGATTCGAAGACATCTGGGCACCAAAAATGGAAGGGAAAGGCAGAAACTTTAAATGCCAAACCGACAATGACCATTAGTCCCGCTATCGAAAAAAGCATGATCTCGGCCTGCTCCATCGCTGGGAAGAGCCGAATAATCTCATTGGCCATTGTTGGAAGATGAGCCGTTTTAAAGAGGCCGAAAAGAAGGCTCAGGCCGTAGAGTAAAATTCCAGAGGCTACAGCACCATAGACTGCATATTTTAGCGAACCTTCGCTCGTTCTTTTTTGGGACCGTCGTAAACTTACCAAAAGATAAGAAGGGATGCTCGCCATTTCAATAGAAAGAAAGATCATTAGCAAGTGGTTTGTACTTACCATGAGAAACGTTCCTAGAGTTGCCCCTAGGAGTAAAACAGCAATGTCAGCCTCGGCACTCTTCGAAGAGACTGGGTTGTTCAGATAGAGCAATAGAGAGAGAAAAAATCCAGTGAGGGAGAAAAGAAAGCGAAAAAAGCAGGTAAAAGAGTCAACAACTAAAAGCCCTGAAAATATTTCTGTTCGGTGCTGCGTTTCGAGACCAAAGCAGGAGAACAGACCTGCTATGAAAAAAACACCAGCCATGAGCAAGAAAGGCGAAATCTCCTTTACATATCGAAAGAGTTGAAAAAATAAAATTCCAACAAGGCCGACAACCAGGCAGACCTCTGGATAAAATAGGGGGAGATCGATCTCTTTGGTCGTTTGAAGAAAGCGAAGGATTGTGGTAAATAGGTTCACGGACGATCTAGCTCAAAATGAGTATGGGTGTTTTGGAACAGTCCTAAAAGATGAAGGTTTGCTTGTTACTTGAGAGGAACTTTTTGTAATTGGTCCCATCGATAGTTCCAGCGACCGAGTTCATCTGTCTGGCGTTGAATTGTTTTTTCGGTGTACCGAAAAACAGTTTGGTGGGGGAAGACTCCCATAATAATAACTAAAACGACAAAGCTATAGCACAGGAATGACTCTCGCCGATTTAGAGGGATCAAGGCATCAGCGTTTGGTCCTTTGTAGAGTGGGCCCAGATAGACACGTTGGATTGTCCACAGAATATAACCAGCAGTTAAAATAACAACAAAGGCAGCTGCCACTGCAAGGGTAATGCTATACCGCCATGTTGCTAGAACGACGAGAACCTCTCCAATAAAACCACACAAACCAGGCAATCCCATCCCGGCAAAGAAGATAACAATCGAGCAGGCCGTAAATCGGGGCATCTTTCCAAAAAGCCCTCCAAATTTATCGAGGTCGCGGTGTTTTACCCGGTCATAAACAATGCCGACAAGGAAGAACATCCCTGCTGAGCTAATGCCATGAGCTAACATTTGGAAAAGGGCGCCTTGGATTCCCATTTCCCAATACTCGGTATTATAGTTGTACTCTGCTGTTGCCGACCAGACTCCTAGACCCAAGACAACATAACCCATATGGCTTACTGAACTATAGGCAACAAGTCGTTTGAAATCTGTCTGCGCTAATGCAGCCAGTGCTCCATAGAACATGCTAAGGATTCCAATGCCACAGACGAGCCATGCCCAGAACAAAGCTCCCTCTGGGCAGATCGGATAGCAAACTCGCAAAATTCCGTAACCTCCCATCTTCAGTAAGATACCGGCTAGGATCATCGATATTGGTGTCGGCGCTTCAACATGAGCATCGGGTAGCCAAGTATGCAATGGAACAACTGGGAGCTTAATGGCAAAGCCAACAAACAGGAGCAAGAAGGCCCAGCCTTGTAGTGAAATTCCCCAAAGCAGTGGCTGGCTAAATTGGGTGGTGTGTTGTCCAATGGCAGCTAAAGCAAAGAGATTAAATGTGTGAATTGGTGTGTCAGAAATTTGGGTGGCCTGGGTACCCTCATTGGAAACAGAAAGCTGCGCCCGGATTTTTTTTTCAATTTGTGGATCAATATTCAAAGATTTCCACTCAAGAGGTGGAGTCCCTTGATTCTCGGCAATAGTTTTTTCAGGTTGGTCGAAATCAGAGAGCTTAGCGATTTCACGAATATCACTGGCAAAATAGAGCATTAGCATAGCTAGTAATATGCAAACACTGCCGGCAAGGGTAAACAAGAAGAATTTGAATGCGGCATACTCTTTACGTGGTCCACCCCAGACACCGATTAAGAAATACATTGGCAATAATGTAATTTCCCAAAAGACATAAAAGAGAAAGAAGTCGTGAGCCAAGAAGAGACCGTAGAGTCCTGAAAGCAAAAGCAAGTAAAGAATACAATAACCTTTAAGGTACTTTGTAATTGTCCAGCTCGCAATGAATCCGAAAAATCCTATGACTCCCGTTAAGACCAATAGAAAAAGGTTGATCCCATCAAGGCCCATTTGATAGTGAATATTAAAAGATGGTATCCAGCCGACACTAAAAGGAATCTGCAGCGTTGCCATCTCCGGATCGTAGTAAGCGACCAAAAGAGAGATTAAAGATCCAAGGCTAGCAACAGTGACCCCCAAGGTCGTAAAACGGAGAGCCTTTGTGTTTTGTTTCGGAATCGCCAAAACTGTCAATGCTCCCAGAGCGGGAAAAAAGACAATAAAGCTCAAGAGATAAATCGGTTCAGTAAACATAAGGTTTAGTATAGTAGATTTTAAAATATAGTTTTAAGTGAGAAGTATTTGTAATATCAGTAACACAGTTGTTACTGTGCCTAACAAAAACAAAAGATAGGTTCGCAGTGAGCCGGTCTGAAAATAACGGAGGGAATATCCTGTCTCAAGAAAACCTTTGGCGAGCAAGCCTAAGAGGCCATCGACAAACAGGCGGTCAATAAATAGTTCCCACCAGTTTGCAAAAGCACGATAAATGCTGATTATTTTTTCTAGAAAAAAGTCAATGAAACGGTCAACAAATTTTGCAAAAGTCCCCAAGATCAAAATGGGAGTAACAAATAAAATTCGAAAAATAGACTCTAAATAATATTGCTCTTTAAAAAGAGCATAGAGAAACGGAATACTTTGAGTGATTTCAGAAGGTTTCAGATGGTAAGTATAATAGCAACCAAACGCAAGGAGAATGCCCAAAAGGCTCCCTCCTGTAGCGAGAAGGATCACTGGCTGAGTGACAGACGGCAGGTGATGGTGAGGCTCACTCTCAATAGTGAACAAAGGTTCTTTGGCCACCTCAGGAGAAGAGCGTAGGACCACCTCCCCTGTAAGTGTTGAGGAGGAAAGTGCTGTATGGGCCGCATTGACTGGGGCGGCCTCTTTTAACAGAGAGGTTAAACCAAATGATGAAAAAGGGAGGGACCAGCCAAGGGTAATTGCAAAAAATGCACAAATGAACATAGGGCCATACATCATTGGCGAAGGGTCGTGGGCTTTTGCGCAGGTTTTGTGATCTTTGGGTTGACCGGTGAAAGCCAGTAGCCACATGCGGAATGTATAAAAGCCGGTTAGAACTGTCCCACCGAGAGCGGCTGCCCACAAAAGGCCTGGAATCCAAGAGAGAAGCCCTGTCCATGGTGAGGCAATACCAAGGGTATAAACTTGTTCCAAGATTTTGTCTTTAGAGTAATAACCACTAAACCCAATAAGAAATGGGATTCCGACTCCACAAAGCGCAAGGCAACCAATGAGCATACTGTAGGCGGTATAAGGGCATTTTTTTCGCAAGCCACCCATTTCAGTAATATGGTTTGTACCAGCAGCATGGATGGTTGCTCCCGCTCCCATAAATAATAGACTCTTGAAGAAGGCATGTGTTATTAGGTGGAACATGGCCCCGAGCCAGGCACCACTACCAATAGCAACGATCATGTAACCAAGCTGGCTGATCGTTGAAAATGCCAGGATTCTCTTAATATCGGTCGCTACCAAGGCCATCGTTGCCGAGAGAAGAAGTGTTACTGCTCCAACGAGGGCAATGATCAATAATGCCTCAGAGGGCAAAATCGGAAAAACTCTCCCCAACAGATAGACACCAGCGGCGACCATTGTTGCTGAATGGACGAGAGCCGAAACAGGAGTTGGTCCCTCCATTGCATCGGCAAGCCAGATATGGAGAGGGAACTGGGCGCTTTTACCAATGCAGCCACAGAACAGTCCAAGACCACCAACAATCAGAACCCAATAAGGTAGAGAGGGAGAAGGGTAGCTAATTAAAGCAGGTGAGGCTGCTTCAGCGTCATTGGGGAGTTGTGTGGGCGGTTCTTCCACCAGCGTAGAAGGATTTATCCGCCCCTTCAGTTGATTGAAGATGCCAGCTGTTTGAGGGTTAGATAGTTGTTCACTTGGTGTTGCAAAACTAAGAGTTCCAAAATAGGCAAACAAAACGGCTAGGCCGACTAACATTCCAAAATCACCTACTCGGTTAACCAGAAAAGCTTTACTGGCCGCTTGGTTTGCTTTTTTACGCTCAATGTAGAACCCGATAAGAAAATAGGAACATAAGCCGACAAGTTCCCAGAAGATAAAACTTTGCAATAGATTCCCAGAGAGAATCAAGCCTAACATGCTAAAGCAAAAAAGTGAAAGATATTGAAAAAATCGTCGATAACGACCAGGACGTGTTAGGCGATAAAACGGTGAAATTGAATCGTCGACGTAATTATCAGTTAATTCGTCTTCCATATAGGAACTAGCATAGAGGTGGATACAACCGGCAATAAGGGTAATCATGCAAAACATGCATAAAGTTAGAGTGTCAATATAATATTCGAGACCTAACCAAAGATGTTTTGTCTGAAACAACGTGTAGTAGCGTCCACTTAGAAAATAACCAGGTTGAGAATCTACCTCTTTGGAATTTCCCGCGTGGAAAGGCTGCTGATAAGAGTCGGAAACCGTTTGGATAACAAGAGCTGTTTCAGAGCTAGCTGCATTCTCAGAGTTTGGAGTCTCCCATACCCAGATGCCGAGAGCCAACAAGGAAAGGGCGAATGAAAGAAAAATTGCCATCGTTGCCACGGTGGCGCTAAATTTTCCCTGACGACCTTTCTCATGTAAGCCGAACTTGGGCCCAAATAAAAGGACTAGATACGACCCCAATGGAAGGAGGGTCGCTAGAGTGAGTAAATGTGGTAATGAATCAAAATTCATAAAATACTGAAAGTAAGGCTAGGTACTTAAAATTAGGGTTGTGGGAAAAAGTTCAATCAAACCAAAAAAAGAGGTGGTTCATCCTTTGAGGTCTTGGCCTTGGTCGACATCAATCGTTTGGTATTTTTGGTAAAAGTGAAATGTAATTGCAAGGGCAACTGCTGCTTCGGAAGCAGCGAGTACGATAACAAAGAGAGCAATCAGCTGCCCATCAATACCGGAGGTACTTTGTTGAAAGTAAGGGCTCCCAAAGGCGATAAAATTCAGGTTCGCGCTGTTGAGAACGAGTTCAATCCCAATGAGAACGCCAATTGCGTTTCTTTTGGTAATCATGCAGAGGAGCCCTACTGTAAACAGAAAAGCACTAATGCATAAATAATGGGTTAGTGTGACTGGTTGGCTTAGAAGGTCGAACATCAATTTAGATAAAGAAAAACAGGAATTCAAAGTTAGAAGAATAGTTAAGAAAGTCATTCGTTTTGTGAAGGGTGTCGGGTGCGAGCAAGGTAAGCAGCGCCAATTAAAACAACTAACAGGTGAACCGAAATAATAATAAATGGAAAGAAGTAGTTCCCCGCCCCCGAGCGGAGGTGAGGGGGTAGCTCGCTCTGATCGGCTCGAACGCCGAGAAAGCTAAGGCCGATAATAGCCGTCGTTTTTTCAATTTCCATAGTATTTGGAGGGAGTCCTTCTGCAGTCACTGCCTTCGAGGGGCGAACGATAAGTTTTTTCGTGTGCCACTGCTCTGTTTGGAAAAAAGAAAAAAGAAGGGTACTAAGAACTAAAAGTCCCAGTGTTGAGGCAAAGAGCCAAGAGCCGCTGTGGGTTTGCATCTTAGTGAATGTTTATTGTGAGGTAAGCATTACCCCAAATAGCAGGAGAACGACGGTTCCACCGACGTAAACCATTAATTGGACTGCGCCAACAAAGTGGGCACCAGCCAAAAAAAACAGGCCGGCAACAGCACCAAGCGTGCCAACAAGATAAACAGCCATCCGGACAATATCATTGGAAAGGATAATTCCAGTTGCAAATCCACAAGCAAGGAGACCAAATAACAGGAAGAAAAAACTATGCCAATCAACCGAGGCAATCAGGAGTGAATTCATTGCGTGTTCCTTCCATCAAACAGGTCGACTTTTTCTTGCGAATCTTTAACGAATGGGGAAGAAGATTTCTCCGCCCAGTGTTCTGTGAGGTCACTGCGTGCAGGTGCCAAGTCATTCAGTGATGGAATCGCAAGGAGTTGCCATAATAGAACGCCGCTAAGACCAATGAGCGAGAGGGGAACACAATATTTTAAACACATCGTCATAACCTGATCAATACGTAGGCGTGGCAGTGTCCAGCGAACCCAGATCATTACAATGACAAGCAGGCTTGATTTCAAGACAAAATTTAAACACCCAACCAGATTCGCCATCTGGGCAAGGTACCAGCTTTCAGTCCCCGAGGTCCAAGAATTAAAAATTGGAAGAGGCCCATACCAAGCGCCAAGAAATAGAAGGACTCCAAGGCCACTAACAGTAAACATTGATCCATATTCTGCCATAAAGAGAAGGCTCCACCGCATACCCGAATACTCAGTGTGAAAACCAGCGACAAGTTCGCTTTCTGCTTCGGCAAGGTCAAAGGGGGCTCGGTTTACACTTGCTATACCACAGGTAAAGTAGATCCAAAACGTCGCAAAGGCAAAAGGGTCGTGGAAAATGAGCCAGTTTGTGAACCAGCCAGCCTGGTAGTTGGCGATCGTACCAAGGTTCATTGAACCAACCAGAAGGACAGGAACAACAACACACATTGCAAGGGGTATTTCATAACTGATCACTTGGGCTGCCTCTCGCATGGCCCCATAGAGCGACCATTTTGACCCCGAAGCATAACCGGCTAGAATAACACCAAAAACTTCGAGGCCCATGATAGCCAGAATAAAAAAGGCGCCAATATTTAGTTGTTGTGCGACCCAGCCGTCAGAAAATGGAAGAACGATCAATGCAGCAAAGCTCGCGCTAATACTAAGGTATGGAGCAATCCGAAAAAGAAGGCTGTCTGCCTCATCAGGAATGAGATCTTCTTTGCAGAGGAGCTTAATACCATCGGCAATCGATTGTAACCATCCAAACTTTCCGCCAACTCTTGTTGGGCCAAGGCGGTCCTGGATTCGACCACAAACTTTTCTCTCTGCCCAGGTAAAAAGGACGGTTCCTGCAGCAAGGACATGAAGTAAAAGGGCTGCCTGGATTATTGCAGCCAAGAGGTAGCCAATCCAGCTATCTTCGGCGAGGGTGGTAATTTCTTGTGAAGAATAACCGGCTAGCCCCCAAAGAAAGGCGTTTATGTCCTGAAGTAGATTATTGAAAAATTGACCCACGTCGTTACCGATTTATTTGAATGTTTCTATGAATACGAGGTTAAGGGAACAACAGGAAGATGAAACTAACGGTCGATCTCGCCCATCATAATATCGAGCGACCCAACAATTGAGGGGATGTCTGCAAGGTAAACCCCTCGGCAAAGTTCAGGAAGAACGGATAAATTACAAAAGCAACTACTACGTGCTCGGACCTTCCACGGGATGGGGTCGCCTTCGCTGAACAGCCCAAACCCCATTTGTCCACGGGGAGCTTCGGTTTCAAGATAGATTTCACCTTTGGGAAGCTTTTGTTGGAGTTTGAGAGGTTTTTCGATTGGCTCGGGAATCGACTGATATTTTTCAAACGATTGTCGAATCAGTTTGATCGATTGAATTACCTCAAGCATTCTAACATAAAACCGATGCCAACAATCACCTAGTTGTGCCTCACGTGGAACGTCGGGATAGGGGTAGTCCTTTGGATAGTCTCCTTCTTTTTCGACAATGACTTCAAAGTCGTATCCGTCATACATTTCGGTATAAAATGGATCTCCATCCCGGCGTAGGTCGTAATCGATGCCACTACCACGTAAAACAGCACCACTACAACCATAATCGATTGCCTTTTCTTTAGAAAGAATTCCTAAGTTACAAGTCCGTTTAAGAAAGATTGCATTCGTTGTTAAGAGGGTGTGATACTGCTTAATAATCGGTTCAAAGTAATCAAGAAAAGCTTTGCATTCATCAATCCAGCCTTCAGGTATGTCAGCCATAACTCCACCAGGAGTGATGTAACTAAAGGTCAAGCGGGCGCCACATGCCTTTTCAAAAAGGTCCAATATTTTTTCACGTTCACGAATTGCGTAGAAAAAGGGGCTTGCTGTTCCGAGGTCAAGGCCATAAGCACCCATGCCTACAAGGTGACTTGCAATTCGGCCTAACTCGCAAATCATTAAACGGAGATGTTGAAGCTTTTTCGAAACCTGATGGTCAAGTAGCTTTTCCACCGTCAAAGACCAGCCAAGGTTCATATTCATCGCGGCAAGGTAGTCCATTCGATCGGTGTAAGGAATCCATTGTCGTGCTGAAAGATGTTCGCCGATTTTCTCGGCACAACGATGGAGGTAGCCGATGTGGGGCTGAATTTCGGAAACGATTTCTCCATCAGTTCGAATGATCAGCCGCAAGACACCATGGGTGCTTGGATGTTGAGGCCCCATGTTAATGAGCATCTCATTCGTTTGGGCATCGTACTCGATGTTTTTATTGTTTATGAGGGTAGGATCTAACATTATTGTTTGTCAGGTGGTTTTCAGTGTGCAAAGAAGCGAAAGAAGTTTTAGGGAATAGGGAGCAAATAGTCCTAGAGACTGGCTTTCTGGGAAACTCTTCTTTGCAAATTCAGTGACACCTTATCCCTTCGTACTCTTGAGGAGGTGTGTAGTCTTTACGAAGTGGATGACCGGCCCAGTCATCGGGGCACAGGATACGGCGCATATCAGGATGGCCTGTGAATTCAACTCCGTAGAGATCAAAAACCTCTCGCTCTTGCCAGTCGGCTGTACTCCATAGCGAAGAGACAGAGGGTAACGAGGGGAGCCTATTTTGTTCTTCGTCGGACCATCGGGGAAGGGTGACTTTTATGACAAAAGTATGTTTTAGAAATAGGCTTGAAAGGTGGTAGACAACTTTTATATGGGGCTCCCAAGAAGTCCGTTTTAGTTTTTTCGGATCGGTCTGCAGGTAATCAACGGCCGTTACTGAATTGAGATAGGTCAATTGTAGCTGTGGGTTTTCTTTGAGAAAACGTCCAACCTCTAAAAGTTTGTCTTTGGGGATTTCTACCCAGCTGTCACCAACCTCGGCTTTGTGAAGGAGGACTAAATCACCAAAGTGTGTGATGAGTGTGTCGCTGATTTCTGAAAAGTTCATCTTGGGTAGCTTCTAAAAATAGTGAGGTGGGCCGAAATATCGAAATATAGGCGTGATTAAGGTTCACGAGAATCATTTTGTGAAAGTAGTTCGTGGATTGACTTGTTTCCTGGTTGGTAAGATCGGATCCAGTCCAAGTCTCCCCGTTTCCACAGATAAGCAAAGCCAACAAGTAAGATCGATACAAACAATAACATGTCTAGAGCGCCGACCCATGCGAGAAGATTTGCTCCTTCTGCTATTTCAAGCAATGAGTTTTCTTCAAGACTGATACTTTGAGAAGCCGGGCTAAGCCCCATTTCTGCAAGGGTTGGCTGAAGAGGTTTCAGACTCTCTGACGAAGATTCGTCGATTGCGTAAGCACTGTTGCGGAGAAAGATCGCTTTGCCAATTAAAATAGCCCAAGGGAAAAAGAAGACAACTTCAACATCAAAAATAATAAACAGTAGGGCAATAACGTAAAAACGGATGTCGAACTGTATGTAGCTAGAACCAATCGTCGATTCTCCACATTCATAAATCTCGGCTTTTTCGGGATGTGGTTTGCGGGGACGAAGAAGACGTCCAATGAGTAAATTTGCTAAAACGAATGCACTACCAATAAAGACAAAAAGGACCAGATAGGCGACCAGACTGGTAGAGATCGCCATGCCGGAAGTTGTGGCGAAAATCGTAGTCAATGAGGTCGAGAAAAGGCTGGCCATATTGTTTAATGTTATTGAGGAGCATAAATGTAGATAATAGGCAAAAACGATCTACGAGATTTTATGAGAGGCAAGTTTTTCCAAGTCTTTGTCAGTTTCGGGTGAAACTTCATGCCAGCAGAGGCTTTTGCGATCAGAAAACCCTTCATTTAGTTCATGCCAGTGGTCGATTTTCTCTTCGCCGTATTTCCAGCAAAGATAGACAACACGGCCGTCTAAGAGAGAGGGAAAATCAATAAGCCCTTCCTGCAGGTCCTTAGGCTCAACTCCTAGTTCTAACAGCTCTCGTAAATAGACTTGGAGCTGTTCTGACTCCTTGCGAAGATCTCGTTTCGCTTGAAGTAGTTCCTCGTGGTATGGAGAATCTACTTCTTGAGTGTCGTATTTGTTACAGAGCTCGCTGAGATGCTCTTTTCGGGAATAAATCTGGCGGGAAAGTGTGACCATGTCGGTAGTGATCGCCCTCACAAGGGGGAGCATTGCGTTGGCCTGTTTAAGGGTAAACAGATTGGAAAAAGGTTCCTCGGTTAGATTCATGATTTTTACACCAAAATAAAAGTGGGAACGGTGTTGTGTTGGCTGCTTTACTTTGACGATGTTCTACACTTCCTAGGGCGACTCGTTTACCGGAAGAGGGGGTTGATTGGGGCCACCATGAACGGCATGGGGAATTTTCTTCGATTCGGCAACGACTGTCGGGTTGAGGGTGTTTGAACCCCAGGCAATTTCCAAAGGTAATCGGGCAAAGTCGACGATAGCACCTTCACGAAGATAACTGCTGAGGTCAAGTGTCGAGCCCATGAATATAGAGTCGACAGGGCAAGGGTCAACACAAAGGGCACAAAACATACACTTTGTGTAATCGATAGTAAATCCCGTGACTTCGAACCCCTTTCCAACAGGGACTCGCTGTTTATCGATGTAAATACAGTCAACGGGGCATGCTTTGGCGCAAAGATCGCACCCAATACAGGTTGTTAGATCAAAACGATGAAAACCGCGATAACGAGGGGCGACTTGTCGCGGTATTTCTGGATATTGATAGGGCTCGGCAAAGGTCGTATTCCCTTTGCGGTATGTCCGAAACCAGTTTGCCAAAGTTAAAAGCATACCTGTGGCAACGGTTGAAACAGCGAGAAATATATTCCGCAACCAGTTTCGCATAATTCAAAATATTTTATCAAAGGGGGAAAACAAACTAATAGGTGTGTCGAATTCAATAAGAAGAAGTAAAAAAATCCAGCTGGTTCATATTATTTAAGTGCTTGAGATTGATTTTCATTATAGAAAAGAGTTTATAAGCCGACTAGAGACCTCCTCTTTGATTCCGCTGAGAAAGGTAAGGTTTCACCTCTCAAAGGCTTAATTGTGACCTCTTGTATACAAGAGGTCACAATTAAGCTCGTTGGCCATTTCCCTGTCGGTCATTCGGTAGCGACGATTCGGTTCTTACCTCCTTTGGCATGCGAAAACAAGTCATTTAAATCGACGAGGTTTTCCATAAGGGCTCGAGATGTCCCATTAAACGAAAAAGTCAGTCTATTTTCACCGACTTCGGGCAATTTTTTTGAGAGAATACTTAAAAAGCTTATTTTTCTTTCTGTGTTGAGGAGTACAATTTGTATCCCTTGCTATAAGTCTTTTAATACAATGAACTTAAGTGCATGAAAAAGGTCGGGTATGTAGGGGTTTTTCTGCCTTAATAGTGAATCTTGTTGGGGTTGGATAGGCGGGGTTATACCGATCAGTCAGAAATTGTCCTCTAAATAATGCCTTAAAGATCAGGAATCGCTTGACTAGCCTTAATAACCACCTAGAGTGAAGTTAGATATTGTTTGTTTTGAGGTGCTTTGAGTTTTATAAGTGCCGTATATTAAGGGTTTTATCGCAAGAAGGGCATTCATCAGACTGCAAAATAAAGAGCAGTCGAAAATGAGCGCAAAAGGAATGGTGCAATGTTAGTTCTTTCTAGAAAAAAAAATGAGTCGATTGTCATTAATGACAATATCCGCATTGTGATTGTCGACATCCGTGGAGACAAAGTGCGCATCGGGATTGAAGCGCCTAAGGAGGTCCCTGTTCACCGTAATGAAGTTTACGAAGCGATACAAAAGGCTGAAGATAACCCTGCCGAATAGTTTGGTCCACTCTAACAGTTTTATATGTTAGTATGCAGTAGAAGCCTCGGAATAGAAGTATTTCTTTCCAGAGGCTTTTGTTCTTTTGCGAGGGTGGTGAAACGCTTATGTTGCCGTTCTTTCTGGTTGTACAGGCGCCAGGTTAAACCGAAGCATTGCATTTTCAAAATTCTGCTCACTTTTCTCGTTAGTTTCTTGGGGATAAAAAAATTATTAAAATTATTTTAGTTTTGAAAATCCTCTTGACGAATTAGTGAACCATGTTTTAATTGTTTTCTCATATTGAGTGCCGTTATGGCATTCGAAGGCCCCTTCGTTCAGTGGTTTAGGACTCCGGCCTTTCACGCCGGCAACACGGGTTCGAATCCCGTAGGGGTCACCTTAAAGGCATACCGATTTGGTATGCCTTTTTTTGTACCGTTTTTAGGTAGGTCTTTTTGGGGTGTAGTTTTCTTTCTTAACAAAATCATTCAAGTAAAGGCAAGTCGAGCGAGTGACTTATCTTTTAGCATTAGAAACGTCTGGCTTTAGCGGGTCTGTTGCTCTGTTGTATAAGGGCGAACTGTTAGCAGCAGTCTCAATACCAGAAGGGCAGGGAACGGCGCAGGGGCTTCATTTAGCAGTTGAAAAAGTTGCCTCTTTAGCGCAGGTTGATCTAAAACAGATCAGCCTTATTTGTGTTACACAGGGACCTGGTTCGTTCACAGGGTTACGATTTGGTGTGACGGCGGCAAAAGTTTTGGCTTACTCTCTTTCTGCGGAGCTTGTCGGAGTAAATACACTTGAGGCACTTGCGTTGGCAGCGGTTGTTAAAGGCAGTGTTTGCCAAGAGGGGGGAGAGCCGGAAAAGGAAAGTATGACTTTTGAAATCGAAGCCATTCTCAATGCTCATCGCCGACAACTATTTACCGCGACGTTTGAATTGGACCGACAAGAAACTACGGAAGAGAAGCCTCTTGTAGTAAAAGAGGATACTCGAATTGTCGATACTCAAAGTTGGATTTCTTCCCATGAGGAGGGCCTTGGTAAGGAATTCTCCAGAGTTGTCACAGGGAGCGGTTTAGAAAAGGTCGAGGAAGAGTTCCCGGGAGGGAATCGGGCGTTTGTTGAACGATCGCTCTGGCAGGCAACGGCCGAGTTCGTTGGGCAAGTCGGCTATCGACATTGGTTAGCTGGCAAAAAGCATTCCCCGTATACATTTTTGCCGAAGTATTTTCGAAAAAGTGCTGCTGAAGAACAAGCAGAAAAATCGGTATAGGAGAATCTCCTTTCCCCTGATATATTGGCGATACGATCAGGTTGGTCTTCTTCGTAAAAGGGGCCGTTTGTCTGTCTTGGGTCTTGCGCCTCTCGGTCGCTGTAAGAAGGAGCTGTCAGTGGGAACCGCCGAAGAAACATCAAGTTTATCTGTTGTGCTATTTGCTCGAAATAGTACCTCTCTTGTGATGCAAACAATTGAATCAGTCTCGGAATTAGCTACTGAGATCATTGTTGTGCATAGAGATGATGAGAATACTAAAATCAAGGCTCTTTTGGAAGAGATTGCTGAGAAAGAAAAGGTTCGAACCCTTTCCCATACGTGGGAAGGAGATAATGCTTCAGCGAAAAATGCGGGGCTAGATACTGCGAATTGTGCATGGATACTAGCTTTGGAGCCAGGTGAAGTTCTTTCCGAAGAGACCCGGAAAGAACTTCAAATCTTTTTAGCTGGTAAGATAGCCAGGAACCCGTACGCTCTCTTTGTTCAACGACCAGAAGCAGCTGGCGGAATTTCGCCAGAACAACAGCTTGCGGTCCGGTTACTGCCTGCTGGTGGTCAATTTCATTATGTTGGGAAAATTGGTGAACAGATTCAGAGTCGAGATCACGGATCGTTTGATCTCGATTACTTGCCGTGCACCATTTTACAATTACCCGAGTTGCAATCTACAGAAAATAAAAAAGAGAGGGCCAAAACCGATCTCGAAATTGGTGAGGAAATCCTCACCGAGGATGCAAATAACCCTCGGATTTGCAACCTTTTTGGTGAAGCCCTTCAGGTTTTTAGAGAATTTGAGCGGGCTGCCCAGTGTTATAAACGTGCCATTGAACATAGTGAAAAAGGAAGTACCGAGATGTTAGAAGGCTACTACAACCTTCTTTCAGTACTCGAAAAAATCGAAGGGGGAAAAGCCCTTCGGGTTCCCCTATGTGTCGAAGCATTGGAGAGCTACCCCCTCGATGCCCAGCTATTGTGTGCAATGGGAGGCTATTTGCAAAGCGAAGGGAAGCCAGACTTAGCTCTTCGATCTTATCAGACGGCCTATCAATATGGTGAAGTCCACCCTGAGACATGGCATTTAGTCGATATGGCCGAGGTTTCGGCAATGTGTTATAGCCTTTCTCTTCAAGGGTGTGATAAAAATGACGATGCTTGTGTTGTTTTGGAAGAGGCGAGCCAGACTTTTCCAGATTCGTATCGCTTAAAGCGACAGCTTTTGAATCTCTATTTGAAACAGGCGAAAAAAGAGAAGTCGCTAACGTTGCTCGAAGAGATGCCTTTCAATAAAAAAGAACGAGAGCAGCTCAAAAAGGTCGTTTCTGGTGTTATTGCTATTTCCGAGTCTGACTGGGAAAAGGGCAGAGACTATCTTCTGGAATCATTCAATGCAGGTTGCCGTGATCCGATTTGTCTCCGTTGGCTCAGTATGACTTTGGTGCAATTACAAGAACTCAATGAGGCCAGGCCCGTCCTTGAATGTTGGCAGAAACTCGACCCCACTAATGGGGAGTTGGTTAAAATGTTGGCCGTTATCGACGCACACAAAAAGCCTCTCCAAAAAGGAAATACAAAGGTTCGAACTCAAACATAACCTGATTTCATGTCTGGTGAGAAGATAGGCTTTTCTTGAAAGTAGAGAATTGAAGAGGTAGGATGAATCCCTGCCTCTTTTTGTTTTT
Organism: Pirellulaceae bacterium; assembly: GCA_028066335.1. GTDB lineage: Bacteria > Planctomycetota > Planctomycetia > Pirellulales > Pirellulaceae > JALCBQ01. Next base: position 12,307 of record JALCBQ010000007.1, on the reverse strand, counting down.
GTATAGGATTATCTCTGTGACTACGATAACTCTGACCGAACGTATTACTGCTCCTGTCGAGAAGGTTTTTGCAACGGTAGGTGATGCCAACGAGTTTTTAAAGGTTATTCCGAGCGTGGTTCGGGTCGAATTTCTAACAGAAGTGAGAAAAGGGGTAGGGTCCAAGTTTCGAGAAGTGAGGCTTATGAGAGGGAAGGAACAAGCCGTCGTACTTGATGTTACCGAATATTGCGAAAACGAGAGGATCCGATTAGTTTCAGATTGTGGAGGAACGATCTGGGATACTATTTTTACTGTGCGGGAAGTCGGTAAGGAGGTCGAGCTAAAAATGGTGATGGAGGTTCGAGCCTATACAATATTGGCCAAGGTAATAAATTGTTTCATACTGGGAATGCTTAAGAAAGCAATCGCCTCCGATATGGCTCTCATTCGAGCTTACTGCGAAGAGGAACCAGCGAAGGCCTAAGGGGCACTAGTTCATATTCTATGAATGGGGCTTGCTTTTCTTTGTGGCAGGCACGAAAATAGGGGTTTCTGGTCGTTGGTCGCCATAGATAAGGGGCTTTCTATTTTCTGGCAGCTGTTTTACTTTTTGGGAGTGGGTTGCTTTGTTTGCTCCTGATGGGCGTGTGCGGTTGTTGGCGATTCTCTTCACTTTTGGCAGATTTAAGGGACGTTTTTCATATTGAGAGGAATGGGGTCATGATTGATTACGGTGAGTTTGAAGAAGATGAGTTCGATGATTTTGACGACGAGGATTTCGACGAAGAGTTCGATGATGATTTTGAAGATAATTTTGAAGAAGAGTTCGATTTTGAAGCTGAGTTCAAAGATTCAGCTCTCGCAGAGCAAGAGTTCAAAGCTTGTGCTTTAAATCGTCTGCCTGCAGGAAAAGACCCTGCTAAAAAACCCAAGGTAGAAGACGTTATTGAGGAAACGAATAAAGCAATGGAGGGCAAACTCGAAGAAGAGGAAGGATATGAGGGGCCTGAATAAAGGGCCGTTTCTTGCCCGCTCTTGCTTTTCGGCGAATCTTATTGCCAAATATTTCTGTTGGTTTGGGAAGTGGTGGAGGCCGGGGTTTCAGTTTTTCCAAGTGGTCACCTGTTTCTGTTTTACTCGTAAGCACCTAAAGGATAAGTATCCTCATGTTTCGGCCTGTTGCAAATGATGTTCGTTTTCCTGAACTGGAAAAAGAGACTTTAGCATTTTGGAAGGAGAATGCGATCTACCAGCGTTCCCTTGCTCAACGACGAGAGTCGCCAAAATTTGTCTTTTTCGAGGGGCCACCAACGGCAAACGGGTTACCACATCCTGGTCATTGTTTGACACGTGCAATGAAGGATCTTTTTCCCCGTTACAAAACAATGAGGGGGTATTATTGTGAGCGAAAGGCGGGCTGGGATACTCACGGCCTGCCGGTCGAGGTCGAAGTTTGTAAAGAGCTTGGAATCCATTCGAAAGAAGAAATTGAAAGTTACGGAGTTGAACCCTTCATTCAACAGTGTCAGAAAAGTGTTTGGCGCTATATGAAAGAGTGGGAGCAACTTACAGAGCGGCTCGGTTTTTGGGTCGATCTCGAAGAAGCCTATGTAACCTACCATAAAAGCTATGTAGAGTCGGTCTGGTGGTCTCTTAAGACCTTTTTTGATAGAGGCCTTCTTTACAAAGGGCACAAAATTGTCTGGTGGTGGCCCCAAGGAGGAACGGCTCTTTCCAGTGGTGAAGTTGGTCAGGGGTATCGCAACGTCGCCGACCCGAGTATCTATGTGAAATTTCCTCTCTTGGATGAGCAAAATCGTCCTACCAATACAAGTCTCCTCGTTTGGACGACGACTCCGTGGACAATGCCCAGCAACCAATTCGCCGCAGTTTCTGCCTCTTTCTATTATGTAAAGGTTTACGACGAAGAGAATGACGAGTACTTCATCGTTGCCAAAGCACTTCTTGAGACAATCGCCGCAAAGGTCAAACGGGAGCTTAAAGTCGTTGAAGAATTTCAAGGTAAAGAGCTTCTCGGAAAGTGTTATCAGCCACCTTTTGATTATTATTACAGTGAAAAAGGTGGAAAAGAAGGACTTTTGAAAAGTGGCGAAAAACAGGTCGCTAACTGGCGTATTCTTTCAGCTGACTATATAACAACCGACAGTGGTACAGGTATTGTTCACATCGCTCCTGCTTTCGGGGAAGTCGACTACGAGCTATTCGTCAGCGAACAAGCTTTATATCAAGAAGGGGGCCCTGACCTCATTTGTGCTGTCGGCCCAGATGGCCGTTTTAATGAGCAGGTGTCTGAGTGGGAGGGCCGTTTTGTCAAGGAGGCCGACAAAGATTTAACACGTGCTCTTAGAGAGAGGGGTGTTCTTTTTCACAACGAACAATATCTTCATGATTATCCGTTTTGCTGGCGGGCACAAGACGATCCTCTGATTCAATATCCTCGTGAAAGTTGGTTTGTGAAAACGACTGACTTTAAGGAGGAGCTTCTCGCCAATAATGACAAAATCAATTGGCTACCCGACCACATTAAAGAAGGACGCTTTGGGAATTTCTTAAAATCGAACATCGATTGGGCCTTGTCTCGTGAACGATATTGGGGAACCCCGTTGCCAATTTGGGTCTGTCAGGAGAGTGGCCAAATGGAGGCAATCGCTTCTTATCAAGAACTCCTTGATAAGCCTGGGCGAACAGGGACTGAGGTATGGGAGAAGGCAAAAGCTGAAAACCCCGAACTCCCAGATGATCTAATGGTTCACAAGCCATATATCGATGAGGTTACCTACGACTCGCCATTTGTTCCAGGGGGACGTATGAAACGAGTTTCAGAAGTTATTGATTGTTGGTACGACTCGGGCGCTATGCCTTTTGCTCAGTGGGGATATCCTCATGTGGGCAAAGAAGAGCTACTCTCGCAGTTCCCAGCCGACTTTATTAGTGAGGCCCTTGACCAAACACGTGGCTGGTTTTACAGCTTACTTGCTATTAGCACCCTTCTTTTTTCCAAAGAAAGCAGAAAGGGCTCTGAAGAAGAGGCTGTAAAAGATGTCGTGAACGCACAGTTGGCAGAAGTGCTTGAAAAACTAGATTATCCACATCCTTACAAAAACTGCATTGTTCTTGGCCTTATGTTAGCCGAATGGTGGGAGAGTCCTGATGGTCAGGAACGGTTTCTTGTTGAAGAGGAGGCTCGACAGAAATATGGCAAAAAAACCCAACACAAAGTTGGGAAAATGTCGAAGTCACTTCGGAATTATCGCTCTCCTGAAGAAATTTTTGAAAGTTACGGTGCCGATGCTCTGCGATGGTATTTTATGGCAAACCAGGCACCTTGGAACTCAATTCTTTATAGTGAAAGAGCCATTAAAGAGAGTATTCCCGAGTTTATTTTACGGCTTTGGAACGTCTATGGTTTTTTTGTTATTTATGCCAATATCGATCAATTTTCCCCTGAATCCGAGTTGCTCCAAGATGTCGGCCAGCTCGATCCTTCGGTTTTGCAAGAGGCTGCAACTTATAGACCTATTTCTGAACGAGGTGAACTCGATCGTTGGATTCTCAGTGAGCTTCAGCGGACTGTCGAAATCGTTGTCGAGAGGATGGACGCTTACGATAATTACGGGGCAGCAACGCAGCTGACTGATTTTGTTGATGGACTTAGCAACTGGTATGTCCGTCGTAGTCGCGACCGTTTCTGGCAAGAAGACAGGGAGTCACCCGACAAGCGAGATGCCTACTGGACACTTTATGAATGTCTCGTTACCGTCTCGAAGCTGGTCGCTCCCTTTACCCCATTTTTGGCCGAAACGATATGGCAAAACTTAACGAGTTGTTTTAACAGAGAGCAGGCAGTTACGAGCATCCATCTTTGTGATTATCCGATAGCGAATAAGGAAATCGTCGATGTTGAGCTGTCTCAACAAATGAAACTTATGCGAGAGATCACCTCACTCGGTAGAAGTGCCCGTATGAATGCTAAGCTCAAAGTCCGGCAACCTCTTGCCAAGGTTGAAGTTGTACTCGCTGATCCCTGTTGGCAGGATTGGCTAGAGTCTCACAACGCCCTCGTTATGGAAGAATTGAACGTCAAAGAGGTCGAGTACTCAACCGAAGCCGATCGTTATATTTCGTATTTAATTCAGCCGAATTTCAAGCGGCTTGGCCCTCGGGTTGGGAAACTCATGCCAAAAGTGAAGGAACTGTTAGGTAAGGCAGAGGGAGGAGAGCTCCTTAAAGAGCTCAATACGAATGGTAAGATTACCCTTTCGCTTGAGGGACAAGATTTTGACTTCGATGCCGACGACATTCAGGTTCGTCTACAGGCAAAAGAGGGATGGGCTGCTGCCCAAGGGAACGCATGTGTTGTCATTTTGTCGACCGAATTAACCCCTGAACTCAAACGAGAAGGGTATATGCGTGATCTTGTCCGCCTTATCCAAGATCGCCGGAAAGAGCTTGGTTGTGATTTCACAGACCGAATCGAAATTGGCGCCAAAACAGAGGATGCTGAGCTCAAAATAGCAATTGAAGAGAATCGCCAATATATTCAAAAAGAGACTCTCGCAGACGATATCCATTTTGAGTCATTGGGCGACTGCCCTTCGACCGAGCATCAACTTGCTGAGACAGCTTTGCACCTTTATGTTCGTAATCTAACGGCAACGACCGAGGTTTCTTAACGAGAGAAGGCTTATCGGCCAAAGAGAGAAATGGAATGGGTGGAAAGACAAAGCTTCCCGTTGTCGTTATGATTTCCGGAGGAGGGACGACATTACGGAACTTGTTAGAAGTGATAAAGCGTGGCGAGCTCGACCTCGACATCAAATTGGTTATCTCTAGCCGAGCTTCTGCCAAAGGGCTAGATTACGCTAAGAAAGCGAATATTCCTACACTTATCGTTTCCCGCAGGGAATCCACAGATACCGAAACCTTTTCAGGGGTGATCTTTGACGCTTGCCGAAATGTTGGTGCTGAGCTTGTCGTAATGGGGGGATTTTTGCAGCACATCCTCATTCCTTCTGATTTTAAAAACAAGGTTATCAATATTCACCCCTCTCTTTTGCCTGCTTTTTCTGGAAAAGGGTATTACGGTCTTCGTGTTCATCAGGCCGTTCTCGACTTTGGAGTAAAGGTGACGGGCTGCACAATTCACTTTGTCGATAATGAATATGACCATGGGCCGATTATTGCCCAATACCCTGTTGAGGTCTTGAAAAGTGATGATGTAACGTCGTTGGCTGCCCGTGTCTTTGAGGTCGAGTGCCGTGCTTATCCTGATATCTTGCAACGGTACTATTTGGGGAAAATTGCCGTTAGCGACCGAAAAGTAACTCTTTTGGATAGCTAATAATCTCTGTTTTATCCTTTGTCTATTTTGCGTAAACACTAAACTCTTGTTAAAAATTATATTTATCCTAATCTTCTGTATTGACTTTGGTCTGGTTGTTAGGGTAGATTACGCAGACAGAGGGAATTTTGATCCGGAACTTGGGTATCCTAGGTGGTGTAGGCCAATCGGTTTCGGAATGTATAAATAATACTGTATCTAAAAGGAGTTATCAGGTATGCCAAAGGCAGTGGAAGCGTTAGGAATTATCGAAACACGCAGCTATATTGCTTTGGTCGAAGCAGCAGATACCATGCTAAAAACAGCGATGGTGAGCTATCTTGGCTGGGACAAAATTGGTAGTGGCTTGGTTTCGGTTTTCGTTACGGGCGATGTCGCCTCGGTGAAGGCAGCGACCGACGCAGGGGCAGAAGCAGCCGCAAAAGTTGGTCAAGTCGTTAATGTACAGGTTTTGCCGTACCCCGACGAAGATCTCGCTGCTGTATTGCCCATTTCTGTGAAAAAATTGACGAATTGGGAAAAAGGTTAGGCTGTGCATTTGTTTTGCCACCCTTCCAGTTAGCATTTGAAACACACGATGGCAAGAGTGTGAAAAGTGCTTTTTCTAGACCCGTTTCTTCTGAATGTGGACTGTTTTCAGTGTGAAGAGCTTTCTCGTAAACATTAAGAAATAAGGATATAAATGATGGATCGTGCAGTAGGATTGTTAGAGACCAAAGGGCTTTCCGGGCTCGTTGTCGCCACAGATGCTATGGCCAAAAGTGCTCATATTGAAGTTGTTAAAAGAGTCGGCATCGGTGATGGGCTGGTAACAACAGTTATCTACGGTGATATCGGTTCCGTCCGTACAGCAATTGATGTTGGAATTGTTGCCTCGCAAAAGGTCGGTGAGCTCGTCGGTAGCCACGTTATCCCACGTCCAACAGCCGAGGTTGTTAAGGCCTTTCTTTCGTAGAAAGGCTTTGTTTCACTATTGCCCGCCTTTGTTTACAGGCCTTTTTATAGGCTAAGCTTTATAGACTGAGCCTTCTTGAAAATGGTATCAAGAAGAAAAGGATTACCCTCTTGCGGTTAGGTTTTTCGAAGGAGAAATAGAAAGACGATGTTAGTTGCCAAAATTACAGGGACCCTCATTTCCTCTGCAAAAGTCTCTTCGCTTGAGGGGAAGACATTGCTTTTGGTCGAACCACTTCAGGCCGACTACGAGGTAAATTTTCAGCTGCGGACAACGGGCCAAACGATGGTCGTTGTCGACTCACTTGGGGCCGGTATTGGCGACTATGTTATTCTTAGCGAGGGCAATTCGGTAAACCTTTTACCTGAGCTTAAAAACTGCCCTGTCGATGCCGCAGTCGTCGGTATTTTAGATCGAGTTCAGTTTGAACACGAGGCAATTTATCGTGCTGTTTCAAGCAAAACTTCTTCACTAAGGTTCTCGAGTTTGGTCGAACACTCTGAGGTCGAAGAAGCGAATTAAAGGCTAAAAGGACTAAAATGATAGAGAAAAATTTGGAGTGAAATAAGGGCAATGGAAGTCAAAGCAAATGATCTTAAAGAGATGTTCCAGACCGTCTTTAACGAGCTGAAAAAGATCAAAAACTCTCTCGGTGTAGACAGTTTGGAGAACACAGATGAGGTGATTTCTAAAGACGATTGTCAAGTCTTAGGTTCTTCAGAAAACTCTGTAAATCACGGGGAAAATAAAGGTGGCGATCAAATCGAACAAGCTTTAAGTGACCCTCAAAAAGGTTGTGGCAAAACGACGATTTGCAAAGATAACCCTTTAGAGCAGGGGCAACAGGCGGGTACTATTGTCCAGGAGAAAAGTTTCAATAAGCCCGTCCTTTCGGCGAGCTTTATCTTGGCAAATCTGGAGTATAAGCGATTTGTTTTGGCTACAGGAACCATTGTAACACCACTGGCACAGGACCTCCTTTTAAAGCACTCTATCGAGTTACGGTATGTGTGAAAACTGGTCGATAAAGAGGCTCAATCAGTGACTTAGATTTTTAGCTTAGATTTTCTTTCGCTTTGATAAATCTTCTTGAAATTAGCTCATCAGATGGGGCATCATTCCCCCAGATATGGGTAGAAAAATAGGGCGATTATTGCCAGAAACAGGGCTGTTTTTCACAAAAATGGTGCCAAAGTGAAGAATCAATAGCTTGTTACTCCGGTTTTTGGCTCCCTTTTTTTGTGTGCGCTTTAGAAAATGAGGTTTAGCCGTTTTGGGTGGGATACATGCAATTGGTCGAGTGCGTAGAAAAAAGCGAGGAGGGGATCAAGGTAGAAATCTTCGACCAGGAGATCAATAAAGAGAGAGTAGGTAGCTTGCCCGAAAAGCATAGCCGGGGAGATGCAGGGGGATTGCCCAACCCGGGAGATTTAGAAGAGATGATATGGCTCTTGCAGATAACCGTTTGTCATGGACTCCATCCTAGACTCCGGCACCTTACGGGGGATTGATTGGTCAAGTGACGACGATCTTTTAGGGAGTATCTATCATGAGTCAGACCTCTTTTCTGATCTAACTATGAAAGCAAACTCCAAAAGGGTGCCCCAGCAACTTATGTTTTGAGATAAGCTCTAGGCAGTTAACTCTATTAAGCTATTAGGACTATTGATTTGAAGTGAATACCTTTCTCGCATTAGTGTTCTTAGCTTTTCAGAAAAGTCGTCGTCTGAACTACTCTCTTCCGACTCGTTTTCTTCCAGCATCTCTAGTAGAGACTGTACAGGGTCGGTCTCGCTTCCCTCTGCGTTTCTAGAGGCTTGCCTGGCTGCTCTCATTTCCATCATTTTTTCTTTGCCAGCAGCCCTTTCGGCTTCACTTATCGTGCCATCACCGTCTGCATCGATCTTTTGCATGATTTGCTCGCGGATTCCCTGCATATCATGGCTGCCACGCATACCTCCAAGTTGAGACATCTGCTCACGCATCTCAAGCGCGGTAGCATGTTCTTGCTCGCTGATCTGACCATCTTGATCCGCATCAATCTTATTGAAAATTTCCTCTGCGCGGTCGGCTTTGCCCGGACCACCTTTTGACTCCAATGCCGACTTGAACTCGGCTTTAGAAACGCCGCCGCTGTTATCAGCATCCACTTTTGAAAAATCAGGACGCTCCGTACGTATCTGCCGCGCCATCTGTGGATACCCTGCGCCCCCTCCTACTGCATTAACCATTTCTCTTTCCCTTTAGAAACTGGAAATAATAGGTCCAATAAAGCTGTCCGCCCTAAAATATCGGACATTTCTTATTCGAACTTTAGTTTTTTTGGGGGGGGGTAGCGAGTTAGATAGTTTCTTGAAATGTTCGGTAGTGTCAAAAAGCCGGGAACGATAATATTGTAACAGGAGATGGCAACGTTCGATGATTCGTTGGCATTGGTCAAAGACAAAGTCTTGAACAAGGTTCACCTGACAAACGTGTAAAGCTGAGATACTAACATCAGATCAAGTGGTGGTTACTACAACTTAAGGCTCGCTTTTTTCTTCAGCAACCGGCTTTGAGTTGCTTGAGGGTTCTTCGGTATGTTCGTCTGTGGTTTTCTTTTCAGTGCGAGCAGCCGGGCCAATCATTTCAGCGATCTCTTCTTCGCTGATCTCTTCTTTTTCAAGAAGGGCGTTTGTAAGCGTCTCTAGTTTTTCCCGGTTTGTTTCCAGGAGTCTTTTCGCCTTTGCCGTTGCCTGCTCTAGTAGTGTGGCGATCTCCTCATCGATGAGTTGCATTGTATGTTCGCTAAACATACGGCTTTGGTGCATCTCTTTTCCCAGGAAAGGATCTTCATCGCTGAGATTATAACTGACAGGTCCTAGACGTTGACTCATCCCCCATTTAGTCACCATTTTTCTCGCGATTGAGGTTGCCCGTTCCAGATCGTTCTCGACACCAGCACCATTTTCATTATAAACAATTTGTTCGGCAACACGGCCCCCCATAATCATTGCCAGTCGCGACAAAAGCTCTTCCTGTGAAATGCTCGTGGCATCTTCGTCCGGGATTAACTGTGTTACACCGAGTGCCCGTCCCCGTGGAATGATAGTGACTTTGTGAACCCGGTCACTTTCAGGAAGGAGCCAGGCGACGAGTGCGTGGCCCGCTTCGTGATAAGCTGTTTTTCGTTTGTCGTGTTGTTGAATCTCTTCTTCTCGCTTCGAACCCATGAGAACTTTATCGTGGGCATGTTCGAAGTCACACATTTCAACTTCGGTCTTTTTTTGTCGTGTCGCCCATAGAGCCGCTTCGTTGACGAGGTTTTGAATGTCGGCACCAGTAAGCCCCATGGTAATCGCTGCAAGGCGATCGAGATCGACATCGTCGGCCAGGGGTACCTTTTTTACATGGACGCCAAAGATCGCCTTACGGGCCTTTTGAGTCGGCCGATCGACGGTGATATGTCGGTCGAATCGTCCCGGTCGCAAAAGGGCAGGGTCAAGGACGTCTGGGCGGTTGGTGGCGGCCATAACAATGACGGTCTCTTTTGGCGAGAAGCCGTCCATCTCACTAAGTATTTGGTTAAGGGTCTGTTCCCTTTCGTCGTGTCCTCCACCTAGCCCTGCGCCTCGCTGACGACCGACTGCATCGATTTCGTCGATGAAAATAATCGCAGGTGAAGACTCCTTCGCTGTGCGGAAAAGATCACGTACGCGGCTGGCACCGACCCCGACAAACATCTGGATGAATTCAGAACCGTTAATGTTATAGAAAGGGACCTCGGCTTCACCAGCAACGGCACGGGCCAGTAGCGTCTTTCCTGTTCCAGGAGGGCCGTTGAGTAATACCCCCTTCGGAACACGGGCGCCAAGCTTTTGGAATCGTTCTGGCTCTTTGAGAAAATCAACGATCTCGGTAAGGTCGGCCTTGACTCCTTCGAGTCCTGCGACATCTTTGAAGGTTGTCTGTTTGTCGGAGGGGTCGTGTTGCTTGGCCGGACTTTGGTTGAAGCTAGAGAGGAATCCACCACCTCCACCACCCATCATTTGGTTTTGGGCACGCCGGAACATATAAAAAAGGAACAAGATAAGGCCGACGGTGAGACTCAGAGAAAACATTGTGGTCCAGAAGGCTGTGTTTTCAGGTGCTTCTATGTTTTCCTGAACCCCGTGGGCTTTGTGTAGTTCTCTTAACTCTTTTGCGCTATCGCTTGTGTAATCAAGGATAGCCTCAAATTTTTGTCCCTCTTTTTTGCCATCCTCGGTTTGAGGGGCGTCATTTACATTGTTGGTTGAATCGTCTTTTATGTCGTCTTTTGCAGGATCGTAATACGTTTTAAACTTTCCCCGCAAAGTCGCTTGACCGTTAGGAGACTTTGTAATTGAGATGGGAGACTCAATATTTCCCATTTCAAGTTGTTTACGATAAGTGGTCGAATTGATTTTTTCTACCGATTCGCCAAAGGCGCTCACCGAGAGCAAAATGACTAGGGTAGCAAGTGCCATTAAGAGAAGGATGTTTGAGCTGCGAAAAATCGGTCGGTTTGAATCTTTTCTTGGCTCTTCTGGCAATGGTGGAGGGTTGGTCATATTTGTTTTAGAAGATTGGCTTTAAAGTCTGAAAATCAGGAAATATTATGAAGCTAAGGAAGGATTATTGCAAGAGTTGCAGTATACCCGATAAGCCTTTGGGTGAGAATGGGCTTCACGGATAAGAGGGGGCATTTTCGGGCCGATTTACCCCTTCTGCATGTGAGGGCCTAGTTTCAGGGACAATTTATGTACGAGGGGTGTTTGGGGGGTAGGAGGCTAAAATGGGTCCCCTGTCTATACTGTAATAAGGTAGCATATTTTGACGGACTGGGCCAGATTCGAGGAGATTTTTCAAAGGATGAGCTTAAAGAAGAGATGATTTTTTGAGGAGGGAAGGTGGTGATCAGTGGGCAAACAGGGATTTCTACTAGGGAGAGACCTAGGAAATGATTCAGCGACGTTTCATGAGTAGTCGTTCAAGAGGGTTCCTCCTTTTAGAGTGATACCTGTCGTTGAAAATTTTCGGATCAAACTCATCTTTTTGGTCGATATGGTCTTCCTCGATTTTGTCCGAACCTTGGTCTTCTTGAGCTTCCCTCTTTTCGAGAGTCGCTTGATGAGCGAGAATCTTTTGGCCAAAACTTTGGAGTAACTCGTGCTGTTTTTTTAGTCCTTGTGAGGCAAAGGCGGGCTGATCCATGGGGCCGTGGGCGCTGGCCGCTTTTTGAAGAAATGGGGGCTCTTTGTTATCTTCTGATTTTAAAAATTTGAGGGTGTTGAAAAGGTTGTACCGTTGTTGTTTGTAGGTTGGCCGGCTATTGGGGGTTGGACGTATAAGGTGATAGTCGTTTTGGCTTGCCGATCCGTGGCAACCACTTTGGGCACAATTTGTGAAAAGAATTGGCTGGACTCTTTGGAAAAATTCGTCCTTTTCGGCTTGAGGAAGATTCTCAAGGGCGAGTTCCATCTGAAGGGCCAAAGGTAAGGATTCGGTGGCAGTCGCCTGGTTACCTGTCATTTGGCTCTTGTTCTGGTCGTTTAGAATTTGTTGATTTTGTACTTGTATTTCTTGTTGAATTTGTAATTCCAGACGCTTCATAATATCTGGGGGACACTGCATCCTTTGAAGGACGAGAAGATGTTGCTGGGCAAGTGAGAGCTGGTTATATTGAAGGCACCAGGAAAAAAGGTCGAGCTGCTCTTGTTGGTCATTGAGGTTAATATGTTGGAGTTGATAGTGGTAGGTTTCAGCAAAGGTATTAAAAATCGCCTCAATCTGGCTCTTGGGAATTTCGATTTCACCATTTGGTTGTTTGAGATAGATAAAATCACCGACTTCGACGGGAGTCCCCTCAAGGACTCGGTCGGTTTTAAGAAGGACTATTTTGCCAGTCCTTTCGACAGTCCTCCCCTGATGCAACGGCTGTGCATGAAGTTAGCAAGAACCAAGGTAGACCAAAAGGGACCCAAAGCTGAGAAAAATTAACGAATATG